>JBEIDV010000162.1:0-4656 GCA_040383285.1 Crocinitomicaceae bacterium
AAGCAGTCCTGTTTCTCTTCTTAATTCTTTCAACTTGGGCAAGCGCACAGGTATATTCCCTTACGGACTTATTAAAAATGGCTGACACAGCCAACCTTACCTTGAAAAATGCACGCATCGAGATTTCAGCAAATGCCAACCAGCGTAAAGCGTTTTTAGCGAGCCAATATCCAAAAATAACCGCTGTTGGAGATTATCGATACAACGCCATCATACCGGGTCAAATTGTCCCTGCTGACTTTTTCGGAGGGCCTCCAGGAACTTTTGCCGAAGTTAAGTTTGGGGTTCCGTACACACTAAGCAATACGGTTCAACTCACTCAATTTATTTTTAATCCACAATTAAATTATGGATTGAATGCCCTTGCAATTAATGCACAAATCGTTGAAATTCAAGAGAAAATTGCATTCCAAGAGGTTCATTATCAAGTGTCAAATACATTTTTCGCGTTGCAAGCAGTCAACCAACAAGTAGAATTCCTTCAGAAAAACGAAAAAAATATGGATGAACTCATCCGTAACATGGAATTAATGCAACAACAAGGCTTAATCATCCCCACCGAAGTTGATAAACTTAAAATCAATCGAAATAGCATTACAAATGGAATTGTTAAACTTGAAAACACACGCTTACAATTGAACCAATTGCTGTCCATACTCGTCGGTTTCCCAGAGGGAACAACACTGACCATTGCAAGCGATGAAATAATATCTAATCCAACCATTACAGAACAAACGAATGCGCTTCGTCCTGAATTAGAATTAATTCAACTTCAAAAACAAATGAACGTTGAAGAACGCAAGGGTACCTACATGGCCTATTTGCCTACCCTATCGTTTTATGGCGCGTATAATTACAATTACAACATGAAACCCGAAGACGATTTCAGAACGGGGATTCCTTCCGCATTTCTTGGACTTCGTTTGGATTGGACCCTATTCGACGGTTTTGAAAAAAAGAACAAGCTAAAAGTTAATGCCTACAACAAAGAAAAAATTCAAAATCAAGAACTGTTAGCAACGCAACAATTGAATTTGGCTACAGCAAATGCAAAACGGGATGCCGAATTACAAACCGCTAATTTGGAAATGAATAAGGAACAATTAAGGCTATCGGAGCGAGTCTATGATGCTGCAAAAGCCCAATTCAAAGCAGGTACAATTAGCACCAACGAATTACTCCAAGCAGATAATGGACTTCAACAAGCCCAATCAAGTCTAGTAGGCGCATATCTTTCGCTACGTCAAGCCGAATTAAGCTATTTAAAATCAATAAGTCAACTCAAATAAGTACCCATGAAAATAAACAAAAGCATCCTTGCAGGAATTGCAATAGCAATCATTCTAGTCACATTCACTGTATTTAAGTTATTGTCCAACAAAAAATCAGTGGAAGAAAAAATTTATATCCCAGATGTAGATGCACCCGTTTTGGTTGAGGTAGTAAACCCTACCATGCACACCTTTGAAGACGAATTTTCATACCTCGGAACCTTTGAACCGTTTCGTCAGAATTTAATTGGTGCAGAAGGAAACGGTCGAGTTATTTCCATGAATGTTTCAGAAGGAGACCAAGTTGGTCAGGGCAGCGTAATCGCGAAACTAGACGACGAACTGATTAAACTTCAAATTGAAAATTTAGAAGTAAGCATCGAGGGGCAAGAAAAAGATGACGACCGCTACACTACCCTATCCAATCAAAATGCAGCGCCTGCTGTACAAGCTGAAAAAGCAAAACTTGGGATTAAAGCAGCAAAAATTCAGAAAAAACAACTGGAAAAACAACTGAGAGCCACCGTAATAAAAGCTCCATTTGCCGGCGTAATCACGAAAAAATTAATCGACTTAGGATCCGTAATTGGTGCGGGATCACCCGTTGTTGAAATTACAGATATTTCAAAACTGAAACTTACGGTGAATATTCCTGAGCGCGATATTCAAAAATTCAAATTGAATCAAACAATAAGCATTAGCAGTGACCAAGCAACTTCTACCCTTAGCGGAAAAATTTCCAACATTTCGGTGCAAGCAGACAAATCTCACAATTTCAAGGTGCAAATTACCGTGAATAACGCAAACAAAGCCCTTCGGGCAGGCATGTATGGCTCAGCCGTAATTCAAAGTGATTACAGCGTAGCCAATCTTTCCATTCCAAGAAAAGCGATCGTTGGTTCCCTTAAAAACCCACAGGTGTATGTGGTGCGCGATGGAAAAGCAAAACTTGTTTCATTTGGCATTGGACTTTCGGAAGGAGACGTAATCGAAGTGCGCAGTGGATTACGCGCAGGAGATAAAATTGTCGTTCGTGGTCAAATCAACTTAAGAGACAACAAAAACGTTAAAATCGCTCAATAACATGACACTTACCGAATTATCGATTAAAAGACCTTCTTTCATTATCGTTATTTTTACGATTCTGATTGGTGGTGGGATGCTGTGTTATCAGCAGTTGAGCTATGAGTTAATGCCAGACTTTGCGCCGCCCGTTCTTACCGTAACAACAACCTATCCCGGCGCCTCTCCAGCCACGGTTGAATCTCAGGTTTCTAAACCCTTAGAAGATGGTCTGAGTGGAATAGAGAACCTTTCAGAGGTTACCACCTTCTCCTTAGAAAATGCCTCCATCATCTTACTTGAATTCAAAGATGGGGTAGATATCAATTTGGCCTTGCAAGAAGCACAGCGTAAAATTAACACCATTGAATCAGTTCTACCTGATAATTCCACAAGACCTGTTTTAGCCAAAATTGAACCCAATGCCACTCCGGTATTGCAAGTAATTGCTACGGCTAAGAACATGGGCGGTAAGGAATTCATGACCTTGATGGATGATCAAATTCTCCCGCAAATAAAACAAGTTAAAGGCGTAGCCGAAGTGCAAGTGATTGGTGGCGAAAAACGGGAAATCCGAGTAAATGTCGATAAAGAAAAATTAAAGTCATACGGGCTTTCTCTTGCCAATGTAAACCAAGCGATAGCGGCATCCAATGTTGAATTTCCTACGGGAAAAGTAAAAAGTACGGAAGAACAAATGACGGTTCGTTTGTCCGGAAAATTTAAATCCGTAGATGAAATCAAGAACTTAATATTATTTTCCACGGGTACTTCCACGGTACGTTTAGGAGATGTGGCAGAAGTAGCCGACGGTTCAACCGACCAACTTTCCTTATGTCGCCTAAACGGGAAGGAAGGAATCGGATTGAGAATTAAAAAACAAAGCGACGCCAATGCGGTTGAAATGTCTGAGCTCACGCGCAAGCGAATCGACGAAATCGAAGAAAAATATAAGAAGGAAGGAATCGAATTTACAGTGGCAACTGACACCTCCACGGTAACCCTAGATTCTGTGCATGCCGTACTTCATGACCTCGAGTTGGCCATCGCCTTAGTTGCGATAGTTATGCTTTTATTCTTACACACGCTGCGTAATGCCTTAATCGTTTTAATCGCTATTCCTGCCTCCTTGGTCTCTACCTTCATCGCCATGTATGCCTTAGGCTACACCCTGAACTTAATGACCTTGTTGGCAATGTCTCTTGTAATTGGAATTCTAGTAGATGACTCCATTGTAGTCCTCGAAAACATTTACAGGCACCTTCAAATGGGTAAAAACAGAAAGCAAGCAGCCTTAGATGGACGAAACGAAATTGGATTTACAGCACTGGCGATCACCTTGGTTGACGTGGTGGTATTCTCCCCGGTAGTGTTTATTCAAGGGGTGATTTCCGATATCTTGGAGCAGTTCTCCATCGTAGTGGTAATATCAACCTTGATGTCGCTATTTGTTTGTTTTACCCTCACACCATGGCTTGCATCACGTATGGCCAAGGAAGTTAAGTTGGAAGAGAAAAAAGGGATTTTCTATCGGTTTTTGTATTGGTTTGAAATCCGACTTTCTAAATTTACCGAGGCCTATGTATCACTAGTGAATTGGTCGCTCAGACATAAAATCATTACTGGACTATCTATTTTGGTATTATTTATTGCAAGCTTTGGCACCATGGCCCTTGGCATTGTAGGACAAGAATTTGTAGCGCAAGGAGATCAAGGGAAGTTCATGCTCAAATTGAAATTTGATAAAAGCACAACCATTGAAGAAAACAACCGAGTAACCCTGGCCATAGAAGACATGCTTAACGCTCAAAAAGAAGTGAATTCGGTGGTGTTTTCTAATGTGGGCGGGCCGAGTTCGGGCATGGGTGCACTTTCTTTTGGATCTGAATATCGTTCGGAAATTACCATTAAGATGAAACCCGGCATGCAAGAACGCTATCCGACCATCAAATTCATGACCAAAATCCGTGAAAAAATTGAACAAACCTATCCAGGACTCGAGGTTAGAGCCATGAACATTGGAATGATTGAATCGGAAGAAGCACCGATAGAAATTTTCCTTTCATCAGACGATAATGAGTTACTGATGAGTGAGGCCAGAAGAATGAAAGGATACATGGACAGTATTAAAGGAGCTAAAGATGCTTATATCTCCACAGATGATGTAACACCAGAAATCCGAATTGAACTAGACCGTGACAAAATGGGACAACTCGGACTACCAGTTGCGGTAATTGGAATGCAACTTCAAAATGCCTTAACCGGAAATGATGATGTGAAATTTGATGATCAAGGAAATGAGTATGGAATCCGTGTAATGGCT
>JBEIDV010000163.1:0-4555 GCA_040383285.1 Crocinitomicaceae bacterium
CGTTTCACACGCAAAGCAAGGGAGGAACCTATCAGTTTTTAGTGACCGCCCAAGAATTACTGGCTGCAGGCGTACAAGCCGGAGATCTCCAGTCGCTTTCCCTGTATGTTTCGAATGTAGCGCAAAATGAAGGCATTTACTTCCCGAAAATCAGCTTGCTTGGCACCAACCTAAGCAGCTTAACACAGTTGGTAACAGGCGCATTTGTTGAGGTATACAATCAACAAGTGAATCCAGGTTCAATGCAACTTGGAGCGAATCGCTTCCTGTTTTTTCAGCCTTTTGCGTGGAATGGTAGCCAAAATATCATCGTACAATTAAGTTTTGATTCAGAAACATCAACCGCTTCCCAATACAGTTTTGAGGCGGAATCAGGAAATGGGGTCTCTTCAAATTATGTAGATGGACGAAATGGCGTAATTGAGTTTGATGGAACGAATTACAGCATGCTTGAACTTTCTGACACCCTAATTGCAGGAGATGTTACCATCGAGTTTTGGGCGAAAGGAAATGCGAACAATGGAACAAATACAAGCATCCTTGAAGCGTACGACACCTTAAACAACCGCGTATTAAACATACACATGCCATGGAGCAACAATAATATTTATTGGGATGCAGGAAATCATACCGGGTATGACCGAATCAACAAACCCATGAGTGCTCCAGAAATTGATAACAATTGGAATCATTGGGCCTTTGTAAAAAAGCAAAGCACCGGTCAAATGTTTATCTACAAAAATGGACACACGTGGCATAGTGGATCTAACCTGAATCGTCCGGTTGGATATATCCATCGCTTTGTGCTCGGGGCAAGTCGCGACTATGGCATTAAATGGAAAGGACAAGTAGATGAATTTCGTGTGTTTAAGGCCGCGTTAGATTCAGCTACGATTTTAGCGAATTTCAAAGAAAAGATTGATAATACGCACCCCAACTATAATGCCCTGATGACCTATTATGATTTTGATGATGTAAATTATGCCGATGACCGTTCCCCGAACGATTACAAGCTAATGCTTTCAGAGGGATTTGATCCACTAACCGGATCCATGATCAAAGCGACATCGCCTTTAGCTGGAGTTCAAACCGTTACTGAACGTCCTGTGGTTGCTTTTGGACAAGGAACCGTTTCAGGCGCTGTTCAAACAACCATGGTATCGCAATCCAAACCAATCGAACCCGTAGTGATTTTTGAGCAAGCAGCAGTTAATCGTCATTTCGAAATCGTGAACAGCTACCGCGGCGTACCACAAGGTTCTTCTTACACTTTTAGTCCACAAGGCGCAGTAGTAACAACGAGTGCTGTTGGCTCCGATTTACAATTAATTAATGATACCATTCTTTACCATGAGCAACCGTATGAAATTGTAAAAGATGTGGAAATTGCTCGATATATTACGCCCTATGGCATCAACTTCGATTTAGGTCCAAACGGATTTAGTTGGATTTATGATGTAACAGATTACCAGCAGTATCTGCATGGCGTGGTTGATTTAGCAGCTCACAATACGCAAGAGTTATTGGATTTGAAGTTTGCCTTCGTGAAAGGAATTCCGCCAAGAGATGTCCATAAGCGTGAACCGATTTGGGCAGATTGGAGATCGTACAATTATGGGCAAATGGCCAATGACCTGGTGCTTCAAAATAAACCGGTCGTGCTTTCGGATACCTCACAAATGTTTAAAATTAAGACCAGGATGTCAGGTCATGGGCAAGTAGGAAATATGGCTTGTTGCGAATGGGTACCGAATGACCACCGCATCTCAATCGATGGAACACCACGATACAACTGGAATATTTGGCAAACCACCGAGTGTGGAGATAATCCAAACATCGGTCAAGGTGGTACATGGCCCTATGCGCGGGAAGGATGGTGTCCAGGAGATCGTGTTAAGGATTTCGATTTTGAACTTACGCCCTTTGTTCAACCTGGTGATACGGTGAATATCGATTACAGTATTACAGCAGTTCCTCCGGGGGATCCAGGAACGGCAGGAGGTAATTATATTGGTGCCTTTGATTTGATTTCTTATTCGGCACCAAATTTCCAAACTGATGCGGCGATTGTAGACGTGTTGAATCCAAACAATTGGGAATATTACAGCAAATTCAATCCAACCTGTTCAAATCCAAGAGTGGTGTTGCGCAATACAGGTGCCACGGCTTTAACGTCATGTTTTATCCGTTGTTGGATTACCTACGGCAATGAAATTCAATTCAATTGGACAGGAAACTTAGGATTTATGGAAGAAGAAGTGGTAGAAATCCCAGTAAATGATCTTGGATTTTGGATTGATATGGATTCTACAGAAACCTTTACTGCCTATGTTAGTAATGTGAATGGAACCGTTGGAAACGATGAATACCTTCAGAATAGCGTTAAACAAGTAAAATTTGATGCGCCCGAAGTAATCAATGGCCCGTTCTTCGCCTGGTTAACCACGAACAACAAGGCGGTTGAGAATTCCTACAAATTAATCGATGGAGCAGGAAATATTATATTTCAACGAAATCAATTAGCCAATCAAACGCAATACAAAGACACCTTTGACCTTGCGCCGGGATGTTACAGCATTATCATCGAGGATACGGATCACGACGGCTTATCGTTTTGGTATTCAGCTCAAGTAGAAGGTGAAACAAACGGTCAAATGCGGTTACGCTATGTGGGTGGAAGCTACATTGAATTATTTCCAGGAGATTTTGGTCACTACCACCGCTACGATTTTTCTGTAGGCTTTGGAGTTGGCTTGAATGAAAATAAGTTAGATCACGAAATTGCCGTATTCCCGAATCCGACGAGCGGTGAAACAACCATTGAGATTTCAGGCTTTGTCGATAATGAAGCAACTTTGGAAATTTACGACATGATGGGAAGAAAATGGTTGACGGAAGAAATGACCGCTTCGCAACACTTTGCAGAATCTCATGTGAATCTTAGTGGTGTTCCCTCAGGAGCGTTCATCGCACGGATTGTGACGAAGAACCAAGTGTATACGAAACAATTTATTAAGCAGTAACCATGAACATAAAAGACATGATTACTACGTATTTCCCAGATGTTTGGCAGTATGTAGTGATTATACTAATCTTTATCGTAGCTGCTCTTATCATATTATGAAAAGCCTACTAGCCACATACTTTGTATTAATTACCTGTTGGACCTTTAGCCAATTGAATGTAGATTCCTTATCCCATATTTCATATCAGCAATTGCATGGCGCTAACTTGAATGATGTGTGGGGCTATGAAGATGAAATGGGTAATGAATATGCCATCGTAGGTACCTCCAAAGGAACGTCCATTGTGGATATTTCAAATCCATCAAATCCGGTAGAGATTTTTTGGATGCCTGGTACTGAATCCATCTGGCGTGATCCATGTGTTTACGGGGATTATGCCTATGTAACTACCGAAGCTGATGATGGCTTGTTGATTATTGATTTATCTCCCTTACCTCAATCTACTAACCTTCCAACCAGTGTATATATGGGGCCTCCAGGTCAAACGTGGACTTCGGCGCATACCTGTTTTTGTGATAACCAAGGATTTGCCTATGTATTTGGAAGTAATCGGGGAGAGGGCGGTGTAATTATTTTAGACATCACTTCGAATCCCATGCAACCCATAGAGGTGGGCGCATTTGATACCTGGTATTGTCACGACGGCTACGTGCGAAATGACACCATGTATTTGGCGCATATTTATGATGGGTTTTTCAGTTTAGTGGATGTGAGTAACCACACTGCGCCGCAACTCATTGCAACTCAAGCAACCCCAAATCTTTTCGCGCACAACATTTGGCCATCAACTTCAGGACAATATGTGTTTACTACCGATGAGGTTTCAGGTGCCTATATTGCGGTCTATGACATTTCAAATCCGAATGCGATTGTCGAGGTAGAGCGGATTCAAAACTCACCGGGAGCTGGGGTGATTCCGCACAATACCCATGTCATGGGCGATTACTTAATTACCAGTTATTATTCAGACGGCATTGTGATCCATGATTGCACCAATCCGAATAACTTGGTTAAAGTAGGACAATACGATACCTACAATGGACAAACGCCGGGCTTCGACGGATGTTGGGGCGTATATCCGTTTTTTAATAGCGGGACCATCATTGCAGCAGATATTACCGAGGGCTTATTTATTCTGGGACCAACCTACACGAAAGGAAGCTATTTAAAGGGAAATGTCACGGAAACGGGTTCCGGAATTCCGCTGAACGATGTAAAAGTGACCTTGAGTAATAACAATCAACCGGATTATACCAATCCCCAAGGTGCTTATGTCACCGGATATTATCAGGTTGGTACTGCGCAAGTATTGTTTGAAAAAGTTGGGTATTATCCATTAACGGCTAATGTTTCCTTAATCCAAGGACAAGAAATCACCTTGGATGCTCAGCTGACGCCAATTCCACCGTTTAATATCCAAGTGAATGTAATCGATGGAGCGACCGGAGCACCGATTTTTGATGCACAAATTAAACTCGTTCATCCACTGATTGCGCATACGGGTGTCACTAATGCCTTAGGGGAGGAGC
>JBEIDV010000164.1:0-4534 GCA_040383285.1 Crocinitomicaceae bacterium
TATCGATTTTATAAAAGAGCGGCGCTCCATTACAGGCATTAAAATTTTGATTAAAGGCCCCCACAGTATCTTGTGTCATGAAATAATATTTACCATTCGGAGAGGCACAAATGGCGCGTACTTCTTGCACCGAAGGAGGAAAACCGAAGGTACTCCCCTGCGCCACATCGGCACTGGAAATCACATTTCCTGTAGCGATGTCAATGTTGTAAATCGATGCCGTTAAGTTCAAACCGGATCCCCCGGTACCCCCCACCACCAACATGCTCTGATCACAATTAAACGAAATGCTCCAAAACTCATCATTACTGAATAATCCACCGGGATTCGCATTATTCCACACCAGGGCACCAGCCGGACTTATTTTCTGAATTGCTGCCGTAGATCCAGCCGTGACGTAGGAATTCCCCAAATTATCCACCGCAAGGGTACCAAGCCAAACATTGGATGTATCGTATGGCGTATTGTAGGTCCATTGAAGCGTTCCCGTCGCATTATATTTGAGGAGTTGCATTGGCATCACCCCACCGATCGCATAAATGTTCCCGGCTGCATCTTTATCGCATTCCCACACGCAATCCCAATTGCTTGCAAAACTTGGAAGTTGAGTCCATGGGTCTATGATTACGGTTTGTGCTTGGTCATACTTACCCAAGTTAAACCCCACAGTCCGTTGATCCAAGAGGTTAAACGAAGAAGGAATGGTGGCATCATCAGCAAACTCGTAAAAGGAAATCGGTGCGTGATCAATCCAATCACCAAAGATGGTGTTGATGTGGATTTCTTGATTTACCAGGTTTACATCGCGATCAAAAATCATTCGAAAATCCGCAATTGAAGCCTTTGGATGCACAATTAGTGCATATTTCAACCCGGATTCTGGATGAATGGTGTAGGAAAGGTCAATTCCAGGCGCAATGTTGTGATATACGAGTTGTTCATATCCTTTTACATTGGTTTTATTGAGCACCTCACCTTGCGATGCTTGAAAGGTGTAAGAAAAATACGCTTCTTTTGGATTGTTTGCGCTTAACACGGCATACGTTGCACTTGGGAAACGAACGTTCAATTCATCATGTGAATACGTATATTTCCCTATGTTTCGTTCCCATTGCTTGTGGTCTTGCAGTGAGCTCATTGAAGCCGGTTGTTCCGTTGCTTTGTTACCCTTCGTTGCATCTAAAAATACGTATCGAATCCCTGTTTTACCAAAAAATACCTTAGCCTTACCGAAATCAGCTGCAAATAAAATTGTTCCAGAACTTTCGTTTTGGTATGAATCAAATTGACCTTGATTTTCAATAAAACACTTAGGTCGTTCAAATGCTCTTTTCCATTCTTGACCAAAAACGGAAGCACCCATAAAAAGCATAAGATAAAAAGCTACAAAAACAGCACGCATCTACAATAGAATTAAGGTTTAGGTGCTCTAAGTTAACAATAGTTTAATTATCTATATCTTTGTTAGAACAGAATAGCCTATGACCATTTATTACCGTATTCTTTTTTCACTCCTTTTACTGTTTTGTACGACAACACTCATGGCACAATGTCCGGCAGGTCAATGGCCCGTTGGCATTACCATCGTTCCAGATGATTACCCCGGAGAAACGACTTGGAATTTATACAGTAACGGAAATGAAGTAGCCACGGGTAACGTCAACGGTTCGGTGGTATGTGTGGATTCGGCAGATTGCATTCGTTTTGATATTCATGACAGCTATGGCGACGGGATTTGCTGCGGATATGGCTTGGGATCCTATGTGATTACCCTGAATGGAACGCAAGTGGCAAGTGGTGGAGAATTCGCTAGCACCGCTTCACATTCGTTCAATTGTGGACCTGGAACGATCTGTGAAAATCCAATCCCAATTGATACCGGAGTTACAGTTTCTCTTCAAGAAAACATTTATTATTCGTTCACTCCCGATACTACAGGGATTTACGCGATATCAACCTGTAACTTGAGCGCCTGTGATACACGAATTTGGATGTATAACAATTGTGCAAACGTAGATTTCAACGGGTCGGCTTCCGGTACCTTATACTATAACGACGATAATGCAAGCTGCGGATTCCAAGCAGATCTTCACCCCCTGCTTACCGCAGGTATTCCGTACATCATTAAAATCGGCTTAAAAGCAAATGCTGCTTGTGCTGCGAGTATTCCTTTTTCAATCACGTATGAGGGTGCCATGACTTCGGTACTTCCCATTGTGAAATTAACTACCGTAAATAATGGAATTAACAACGATGTAAAGGTGCCTGTTACTATGGAAATCATTGACAATGGCCCTGGGCAACTTAATTCCACCGCAGATACCCTTTATAGTTATGAAGGGACCATCATGACGGAATGGCAAGGATTTACTGGGCCGGGGTATCCCAAGAAAAACTACGACTTTGATTTGGTAGATGTAAACGGGAACAAGATTGACACCTCCCTGCTCGGAATGCCGGCAGAAAACGACTGGATTTTCAAGGCAGAATACCTGGATAATTCCTTGTTGGTTAATACCGTGACTTACGAATTTGCACGTCGTATGGGTCGATATGCACCCCGTACACGGCTCTGTGAAATCTTTCTTGACGGCACGTACATTGGAGTGTATACCTTGACAGAAAAAGTGAAACGCGACAATAACCGCGTGGATATTGCCAAGCTTACCTCAGCGGATACCACAGGAAGTGCACTGACTGGTGGATACATTATTGAAATGAACATTAACGGGGATCCAGCAGCTTGGAACTCTGTATATCCACCGATTAATAGCGCTACCTCGCCACATGCCGTAGAATTCAAGTATGTGTATCCCAAGGCTGATTCGATCCTCCCCGTGCAAGCGAATTACATTAAAACGTATGTAGATTCCTTTGAAAATGCCTTGAATGATGTCAACTTCTCGAATGATTCGGTGGGATATCGCAAGTGGATTGATGTGGGAACGTTTATCGATTTCTTGATTGTGAATGAGTTCAGCATGAATTACGACAGTTATGGCCGGAGTACGTACATGTACAAAGAAAAAGATACAGACGGCAACAAATTGTGTATTGGTCCACCCTGGGATTACGACCGTGCGATGGCTGATGATCCAAATTCCGGCTGGGTATGGGAGAATACGCATCCGTATTGGCCTTTTCCGTTTTGGTGGTCGAAGTTGTATTCAGATTCAGTTTATCGGCATGAATTGGCGTGTCGTTGGTTCAGCTTGAGGGAAGACGTATTAAAAACACCACGGTTTATGGCCTTTATTGATAGCGTTTCTGCTCCCTTATTTCAAGGACCTGCCGATCGGAATTTTGCGGTTTGGCAAACCTTGGGTGCAAGCACCTATGCGTCAAAAGTGCAGAACATGAAAGTGTTTCTTTATAACCGGTTAACATGGATTGATAATGAACTTGCCCCTTTTGGCGCGGTTTTGCCAAGTATTGTTATCCCAACAGATACCACAGTTTGTAAAGGCACGACGTATAGTGCATTGTTTGACCCCATGTATAGCTACAATTGGATTCCAGGACCGGAAACGCCATCTATCGTATTAACTAATTCTGGGTTGTATAACCTAAAGGTGAACGATGCGTTTGGCTGTGAACGAACCTTACCGATGCACGTTAACATTTCCGCACCTGACTCAACCTTTGCGCAAGGATTGCATGTTACTGGAGACATAAACTATATTTTCGTTGGGAATAACGGTCCTACGAGTCAATATTTTTGGGATTTCGGTGATCAAACGATTTTGGCGGGCGGTCAAACGTCAACCCACATTTATGCCAGTCCCGGCGTTTATACGGTTCACATGAGCGTAATGGACACGCTTGGATGTATGGGAGAATCAAGCAAACAAATTCAAATAACGGATGGTGAAATTCAAGTGAGTATTCAACCCAATCCATCGGTTAACAATCCAATCATCACGCACAACATTCCACAGAACGAAGCCTTTACCTTTACGCTTTATGATGCTGCGGGCAGGTTACTGCAGGAAATCCAGCAACCTCCTTCCCCTTTCACCTTGGAAACCACGGGAATCGCTGGTGGAACCTATTGGTTGCAGTGCAGCTATAAGGGTCAAAACGTAAGTAAAGGGTTGGTGTCTATCAAGTGAAAATGACCATTTACCTTGACTTCGACGGAACCGTGGTAGAACATCAATATCCCGCCATTGGCGCTGAAAACCCACACGCCATTCGGGTAATTCGGGCCTTACAAGATAAAGGGTACGCCATCATTCTTAATACCTACCGAGCAGACCTGAACGATGGAAGTTTGGAAGAAGCACTGGCGTTTCTTAATGATTCGGCGCATGGCCTCGACACCATTAGCAGGTCGAATGCAAAAAAGATTCATCCCGGACCATTCGACTTAACTGAAAGTCTTCGTTTTGACAAACTATACATTGATGATATTGCGGAAGGAATCCCCTTGATACCAAACCGTATGGTTGCCAATGGATTCATGGTGAATTGGCCTGCCGTAGAAATCGAATTGATGAAGGTTGGCATCCTTTGATATTTTTCAACATGTTAA
>JBEIDV010000165.1:0-4533 GCA_040383285.1 Crocinitomicaceae bacterium
GATGTGCCATTTTTACGTATTATATTAGTTTAATTCAATTTATTTAATGCCGACCACCTCGGGTCAAGTTCATTCTTTTTTTCTTGTGAAGTTGGGGGCGTATTCAAAAACTTTAACACCTCGGGATTGCACCCATCATTTTCATGAACAAACCGTGAAGGGAGCGAAACTACCAACAGTTCATAAATGGGTTGAAACATATCGATCTGATAGCTGTCTGGCGGAAGAATAACCAATGCTTCGTCTAATGATTCTTCGATGCCAAATTTATAAATCAACTCCATTTGTCCGTCTACGTCAAGCTGCATGTTTTCGTTACATCGATCACATAAAACATCTATCGAAGCCTTAATTGTTAAGGAAAGCAACATCATTGTTTCTTTTTTCTCCAATTGCGCATTAACAATTCCATTTCCGCTTTGTATACCAAAACTCTCACAAGAATCAAAGAACGGAGCTTCGAGTATAAACTCAAAGCCGTGGTTGCCAAGTTTTAACCCTGAAAACTGCAGTATGTATGGACTACTTTTTAACATGATGAAAAAGGCGGGTGTAAAGTTACTGCATTTTTTTGAATTGCCCAAAGAACGCCCTTTAGGCAATTCCTTCTGATTCCTTATTGCCGGCACTAAAGCCCAATGGGTTTGAGTTATTTAATTTATAATTATGTCTATTTCTTGCGGAATCGATTGCCAAATACAATGCGTTTCGCATTCCTTCATCAGATGCTTCACCTTTTCCGGCCAGCTCAAAAGCGGTGCCATGTCCTGGAGAAGTTCTAATGATTGATAGGCCCGCGGTGTAATTAACGCCACTATCAAATGCTATTGCTTTGAATCCCGTTAGGCCTTGATCATGATACATTGCTAATACTGCATCAAACTCAAAGCAGCTTCCTGATCCAAAAAATCCATCTGCAGAGTAGGGGCCAAAGGCCAAAACTCCGGCGTTTTTTGCATTACTTATTGCTGGCGAGATCTGCTCCATTTCCTCAACACCAATTGTCCCGGTTTCCCCTGCATGCGGATTTAAACCAAGAATGGCTATTTTAGGTTTGACGATATTAAAATCCTGTTTTAACATTAAGTCAAGGTTTTTAATAGCACCAACAACAGTGTCTTTAACAACCGCAGCTGGAATATCTTTTATTGCGATGTGATTTGTAGCTAATGCCACGTTTAAGCGCTCAGAACAGAGCACCATTAATGCTCCTTCTGCTTTAAATCGTTCATTATAAAACTCGGTGTGCCCTGTAAATCCAGGAGCAACAGTATGCATGTTTTGTTTTGATACGGGAGCCGTAACTATGCCATCAATGGCTTTTGAAGTTAAGTCTTCAGCAGACTTTTCAAGTGCCCAAAGAGCAATTTTGGCCGAGGACTCTGTTGGTTTTCCCTCACTGATTTCGTGGTTTTCTTTAGGGCTAAAAACATTTAATTTGCCTGGCTGAGCCTGACTAATGTTTTGAATTGTTTGAACGGGCAAGTCTTCCTGGCCAAGTTGTTTTTTCCACTTATTAATCAAGAATAAGGGGCAATAGGCTATAATCGTTGTCTCTTGAAGCAATCGATGGTCTGCAAACATTTTAACGATGAGTTCAGGTCCAACCCCGGCTGGATCTCCGCACGTAATTCCTATTTTCATTTTGCGGGTTTGGTCTTTGTCCATTGTGAATGATTCTTAATAAAGTCGAACAACAGGCGAGCGCCATACCCTGTACCCCCTTTAGGGCGATAGTGTTTTGGAGATTCAAGCCATGTGGGACCCGCAACATCTAAATGAATATATGGCGATTTAACAAATGTCTCAAGGAACTTACCTGCAGTAATCATTCCGGCGTCTGGTCCACCAATGTTCTTTAAATCAGCGATTTCAGATTTCATTGGCTCGAGATAATCATCCCAAAAAGGAAACGCGACTACCCGTTCATGGGTATTAAATCCAGAATTTTGAAGCGCTTGAATCACCGATTGATCTGCATTACCCATTGCAATAGAAGCGGTTGTGCCAATTGCTCTCAACGCCGCCCCCGTTAGCGTAGCCGCGCTTAGGACCAATTCTGGATTAAATTTATCTGCATATGACAATGCATCGGCAAGTATCATTCGGCCTTCAGCGTCTGTATTTAACACTTCTACTGTAGATCCGTTAAACATTTTAATAATATCTCCAGGTGCATATGCTTCTCCCCCGGGTCTATTATCTGTAGCGGGAATAAGCCCTATTACTTCCACGGGAATTGATAATTCAGAAAGCATGAACATTGCACCTGCGACCATTGCTGCGCCCGCCATGTCACATTTCATGGAGTCCATGCTGCCTGGCGTAGGCTTAAGGCTTAACCCGCCCGTATCGTAAACCACGCCCTTTCCAACTAAAACAATTGGTTTTTTATTGGTTGGTTTTGACGGCTTATAATGAATCACTGTAAACGTAGGTGGGGTAATAGACCCTTTGTTAACGGCTAATAAACCGCCCATCTTCATGGCTTTTATTTTCGTGTGATTCAACACATCAACAGAACAAAATTTCGATTCACAAAAAGATTTAATCGCTTTAGCAAAATCCACTGCATTTAAGTGTGAGACGGGTAGGTTAACCATGTCGCGTACCCAAGAAACAGCCGTAGCCGTCGTTTTTAATTGAGCAAGATGCGATTTAGATAGGGTTTTCGGTATGATAATTGAATTTAATTTCGGTTCTTTTTTCTTGCTTAAAAACCGATCAAAGCGATAATCTGCCAGCAGAAAACCTTCAAGTAATGCGTATAAATCTTCTTGGATATCAATAACTAGCGTCGATGTTTCATGTTGAAGTAGGCGATAGATTTCGGTTCCTGCAATCCGTTGTTTTTCTAGAGATTCTTTGAAGAGGTCCGGCGACACAAACACCTCCCAATTTGAGGTTTTATGATAATCCCAAAAGGACCCATCTTTAAATGCATAATCGCTTTTCAAACTTACATGAATACTATCTTTAGTACTGGAGGTATATTTCAGTTCAATCATGGTGCAAAATTAACATTAAAATAAAGGTGCCAATTGATTTTCTAAACGGGTTAATATACGCGGCACTAAAATCGGGGTTGGGAGTTCGTGAATCTCATCTAGGGTTAGCCAATTTTCGCTTGTCTGAGGCTGTTTTGTTTCACCAATCACAACCGCATAATTCAAGCGCTGGTGACTCAACACATGTAACGAGGGGCCTATTAACACCTTGTTCACGGACTCAAAGCTAGATAGAAATGCTTCTTCAGAAGGATGTTCGTCAAATGGAAACAAATACAGATTTTCCCAAATAGACCCTTTTTGCTGTTGTACCATCTGAATTTTCCCTTGATTCATGTTAACTTTGAAGATCAGAAATCGATTCACCGCCTTCTTTTTAGGTTTTTTAACTGGTCGGAGATGTTGGGAATTATTGGCTCTTGCTAAGCAAACCTCCATTAAAGGGCACTCAGTACAGGCCGGTGATTTTGGTGTACAAATCAAGGACCCTAAATCCATCAACCCCTGATTAAAATCACCCGGTCGGTTTATAGAAAGTATTTCATTCGCAAACTCCTTTATCACTTTTGCGGTTTGAGCTGATTCCACCGGGCCAGGAAGATCTAAAAGCCTTGAAACAATACGAACAACATTTCCATCGATTGCAGCTACGGGCTCGTTAAAGCTTATAGAGCTTATCGCCGCCGCGGTGTAGCCGCCTATACCGGCGAGTTTAATTAACTCCGTATGTTTTGTTGGAAAGACTCCGTCGTGCATTTCCATGATTTGCCGAGCGGCCTTATGCAGGTTTCTTGCTCTAGAATAATATCCTAGTCCTTTCCATGCGCGTAAGACGTCTTCTTCATCAGCATGTGCTAACGCTTCAACCGATGGAAAAGCAGTAATCAACCGATGATAAAAAGGCACGCCTTGCTCGACCCGAGTTTGTTGTAAAACGACTTCGCTAATCCAAATAAAATAAGGGTTTTTTGAGGTTCTCCAAGGTAAATCGCGTTTATTTTGGTCATACCACGATAAGATTGCACGTTGAATATTAGCCATTTACGTTTTTTTTGAGATATTTTTTAGTAAAAATCAACGGTTTAGTTGATTTCTGCGCTATTTTTGTTCCGCGAAATTACAAATTGTCACACTTTATTAACATCAATCAAACATGACTAAAGCAGATCTTATTGCGAAAATTTCAGAGGAAACCGGATTGGAGCGCAACGAGGTGTCGCGTGCCGTTGAATCTATGATGGAGTTCATTAAATCGTCGCTAACAAATGGTCAAAACGTTTATTTGCGAGGGTTTGGAAGCTTTGTTGTACGGGAACGCAAGCAAAAAACCGGTCGTAACATCTCCAAAAACACGACGATTATTATTCCTGCTCATAACATTCCTTCATTCAAACCAGCAAAAGTATTTGTAGAGCAAGTAAAAAACAAAGTAAAGGTTAAATAGCCTTTTTTTGCAAATAATTTTTATTTGGCTTACCTTTGCACTCCCTTTATTGGGAGTTTTTGTTTTACATAGATTCTACAA
>JBEIDV010000166.1:0-4506 GCA_040383285.1 Crocinitomicaceae bacterium
ATGGTGTAAAGGTATAGGTTGTTGTTTGAGTATTGTTTACCGCAGGAGTCCAGGTCCCTTGAATATTATTGGTAGACGCCCCAGGTAAACTAATTACGCCACCAGCACATACGGCTGCAATCGGATTAAAGGCAGGCGCTGTTGGGTTGGTCACATTTACTGTGGTGGTTCCCGAACATCCAGTGGAAGCGGTGTATGTTATGGTAGCCGTTCCAAAGCTTACTGCAGTTACTAATCCAGTATTTGAAACAGTTGCGATGCCGGTATTACTTGAAGACCACGCGTTGTTACCCGCAGGTGCACCAGACCCAGTAAGTTGAGACGTAGTATTTGGACAAATCACGGTATTTCCGCTAATTGTTGGGCTAGCATTTACCGTAACGGTTTGCGTTGCAGTACATCCGTTCGCATTCGTATAGGTGATGATCGTATTTCCTGCAGTTACACCAGTAACCAATCCGGTATTAGAAACCGTTCCATTTGCCGGTGTTCCAGAAACCCATGCATTATTGGCCGCTGCTGTTCCACTGCCCGTAAGTTGTAAGGTTGCGCCAGCACAAAGTGGATTATTCCCGGTGATGGTAGGGTTTGGATTAACTGTATATAAATACGTTTGTGATGTTCCAGTACACCCTGCTTGGCTAGGAGTTACTGTGATTGTTGCTGTAATTGGGTTCGCCGTTGCGTTACTAGTTGTAAATCCGGCAATGTTCCCTGATCCACTTGCAGAAAGTCCTATGCTTGGATTTGAATTAACCCATGCATAGGTGGCTCCTGCCGTTCCTGAGAAGGTCACTGCGGAAGCGCTTGCCCCAGCACACAGGGTTTGATTGTTAATCGCATTTACCGTTGGTGCTGCATTAACTGTCACTGTAACTTGGTCCGTACCTTGGCATCCATTGGCATTTGTTCCCGTCACGGTGTAGGTTGTTGTTGCATTTGCTACAAAGGCAATACCATTACTGATTCCATTATCCCAAGTGTATGTGGCCCCACCTGTTCCATTCAAGGTAACCAATGCCCCTTGACATACCGTTTGATCTTGTCCGCCATTGATGGTTGGTACGGGGTTTACGGTAACCGTTCCCGAACCACTGGCTGTACCATTATTAGAATAGGTAACAGAATAGCTTGTCGTTGCATTGGGTGTTACGGTAATGGTTGGGGTAGTTGCACCATTGCTCCATAAATACGTTCCGCCCGCAGTGGATGGCGTGGCAGTTAAGGTTACGGATTGTCCTGCACAAATGCTCGTGCTGTTAACACTCACTGTTGGAGGAGGCGGTGTAGTTAAACACGCCGTGAAGGTTCCCGGGGTGTCATACGACGCATTCGTAAACATGCGCATGCGATAGGTAGTATTTGGTGTAAGTCCCGTGATTACAGTTGGATTCGGTGCATTGGTATTAAAATCACAATTCCCAGGGGTGCCACCGAGGCTTAATCCTGCAGCTAGTGTTCCACAACCACTGTAAAACTCTACACCAATCAGTGCAGCGGTTCCAAGATTTACGGTGAGGTTCAAACTGGTAAAGGCACCTGAATTAAAGGTATACCAAACGTCATTATAAACACCCGGCATATCACACGAAGGATCCGGATATGGGTCTTCAGAAGCACCGAGTGTGGTTCCACTGGTTAAGTTACAGTTAGCGGCCGGAGTAAGGGCGGTTGCATTCGCACACAGGTTGTTTGCAGGAACAGTTAATGCACCTGCGGTAAAGCGATATCGAATGCTCGATGGTGTGGAATTGGTGTAGCACCCTGCTCCTAAATAGTATTCCGTTAAGTGAATTTGTACCGTTCCGGTGTAGGTAGCGACCCAGCTCACAAACGATTGTATACCACAAAAGTCATCATTGTATACCAATAATTGTTGTTGATCACTTAACAGGGTTAGTTCAGAATCGTAAGTAACATTTGAACCATTGGCTGAACACGTAGAAAATTCATAGGTGTTCCCCGCGGTAACATTCACCACGGCGTAATCGCCAGCCCACATGCTCGTACTAATCGTACTCCAAACAGTCGTTGGGGTAACCACCGTGGTAGGCCATTGACTGCTACAAACACATTGTGCAAAACCAAAAGACAGGATAGAAAACGCAAAGCATGCGGATAGTAATAGTTTTTTCATAAAACAGAAGTTAGTTTAGGTGTATCAAAGTTAGAATTATTTGAATCATTTCAAAATTTAATGTTGTAAGATTTTCAGAGTTTTTACTTTTGCCTTATGAATCAACAGAAAGTAGCCATAGTTTGTGGCAGTACCCAAGGCATTGGTAAAGCCATCGCGCATCAATTGGCGTCAGAAGGAGTTCAAGTGGTTTTGGTTGGACGAAATCAGGAACGACTTCAAGCAACACGCCACGCACTAGAAGAAGCATTTGGTGCTCAACCTCAACCCATTCAAGCCGATTTTAGTCAGCCCACTGAAGTCAAATCAGCCATTACAGCATGGGTTGCGCAAGGCAATGTGGCACATATACTCATTAATAATTCCGGCGGACCAAAATCTGGTCCTATTGTGGATGCGGCTCCGGAAGAATTCCTTTCTGCCTTCAATCAACATTTGATTTGCAACCACATCATGACCCAAGCCTTAATCCCAGGAATGAAAGCCGCAGGGTTTGGGCGCATCATCAATATTATTTCAACTTCCGTTAAACAACCCTTAGCCAATTTGGGAGTATCGAATACCATTCGTGGTGCCGTTGCTAATTGGAGTAAAACTATGGCAAATGAATTGGGACAATTTGGGATCACGGTGAATAACGTGCTTCCGGGGGCAACCCATACGGGGAGATTGGAAGAAATTGCAGGGGTTCGTGCACAAAAAACTGGAGAAACAATCGAGGAGATTTTCACCGATATGGGCAAGGAATCTCCCATGAAACGAATCGCTCAGCCAGAAGAAGTTGCTGCGGCAGCAGCCTTTTTAGCTTCAGAAAAAGCGTCTTACATCAACGGAATCAATTTACCTGTAGACGGCGGGCGAACAAAATCACTTTAACTAGTTGCTTTTTGCTTCATGTGAATGCGGTAAGCAATAATCCCCGGAAGCAGGAAAATGTAACAGAAGGCCAAGGCCCAACCCCATGGGCTTAAGCGGAATGATTTCACCCCGTCTAAATCACCCGGGTTCAAGCCCATCCCAACAAAATAACTTAGGCTTAAATTATGGTCGGTGAGTGTAACCGTCGAGATCCCTCGAGACAGCACGATTTCCCCGGGAAATAAATTGATGGGTAAGGTGAATAAGATGATGGAAATCACGATCGATAAACCGATAAATATAATCCACGGGGAGATTCTTTTTTGCATGTGTGTAGTTTCAGGTACAAATTTAGTTTATTTGCACTGAATGAAAATAGCCTATGTTTGTTCTTCATTAAGTCTTGGCGGTTTAGAATTAAATCACCTCCGCAATGCCTTGTGGATGCAAGCACGCGGGCATGAAGTATTGATTTATGCCCCAGAAGAAAGCCCCTTGTTTAAAAAAGCTTCGGATGACGGATTACCTTGCTTTCATATCGCACACCAACGCAAATATTATGCATGGAGCGCCGCGATCACTTTGGCACGTTCCCTAAAAAAAGAGCAGGTAACCCATGTGTTTATTCGTGACAATAGAGATATGAGCATGATTGCTACCGTAAAAGCACGCATGGGGAAATCCATTGTTACGGCCTATTTTATGGAAATGCAATTGGGGGTAAAGAAAACAGGCATCCTTCATTCCATTCGATTTAACTACCTGGATTACTGGTTTTGTCCCTTGCCCTTTTTAGAAAAACAGGTACACGAATGGACACGGATCAATCCATCAAAAGTACATTTAGTGCCTTCGGGTCTCGATCGGTCATCGATTAAGCGCATAGAGAAGGACGTCGCACGAACGCAATTAGATTTGCCGCTGCACGGATTTACTTTTGGTTTGGTTGGAAGATTCGATTTGCAGAAAGGACAACTGTTGGTGCTTGAGGCCCTGCAGCGTTGTGAAAATACTGCGATTAATTTGGTCTTTTTGGGCGAGCCTACCCGAAATGAAACCAACCATGTGATGGAAAGGATGGAAACATTTATTGCGGAACATCACTTAGCAGATCGGGTGTTTATTCGTCCGTTCATGCAAGAAGTCGGGGTGTTTTATTCGGCATTAGATGCCTTAATTATGGCGACCAAGGCAGAAACCTTCGGGATGGTTACCTTAGAGGCTATTGCACATGGAATACCAGTAGTGGGAAGTAATGCAGGGGGAACTCCAGATTTACTCAAACATGACGCCTTTGGCCGCTTGTTTGAACCGCTGAATGCAGCAGACCTCGCAGTACGGATGAATGAAATGGTTTCCAACCCGATTACTTTTAATCCGGCGTTGTGGGAACAGCATGTGGCGCGCTTTGATCACCAGGCGGTTTGTAAATCAATTGAACAGGTTGTATCTTCGAAGGCATGAAGGGGCTGAAATCTGATATGTACTCAAGCAAGCAGCGCTGGAAAGTG
>JBEIDV010000167.1:0-4465 GCA_040383285.1 Crocinitomicaceae bacterium
ATTGAACTTTGAAATGGAAAGCTCGGCTCTGTTTGCCTTAGGTAGGGCTTTAGGCCACCGATGTGCTACCATTTGTCTGGGGATAGCAAACCGACCGAACACCACCTTTTCAGAAGGATATCAAAAAGAAATGAATGAACTGATACAGTTTGTTCTCGACAGGGTCCCTTAATTTTCTAGGTATTTATCCAAGGTAAGGTGAAGGTTTATCCCTCGAAGTTCTGCCCCTTTGGCGATTATCTCTCCATTCCCATCAATTAAGAACGCACTCGGAATTGAATATACACCATAGAGATTCGAAATTTTACCTCCTTCATCTAATCCATGGTATTTCCAAACCATTCCATCCGATTTTATGGCGTCTTTCCAAGCGGTAGACTCGCGATCTAAGGATACGCTAAATACAGTAAACCCTTTACCATTCGTGAATTTCTTTTTACGGTATTTGTTATAGGCCTCCACAACGTTCGGCATTTCTTTACGGCAAGGTCCACACCACGAGGCCCAGAAGTCCACCAATACCATTTTTCCTCTTAATTTGGATAATGCAATCTTCTTCCCTTTATGAGACTTCATTACAATATCCGGGGCTAAACCCTTGGGGCTTACATCTACCTCTTCGGAATTATTTAAACAGAATGCACCGCAAAAAATGAGTACAATAAAAGCTAAGGGTAGAAATCGTTGCAAGGTTTTCATTAGCCAATTCTTCGAATATCAGCACCAATGTTATTCAAGCGGATTTCAATGTCTTGATACCCTCGATCAATTTGATCGATGTTATGAATTACACTTTTTCCTTTAGCAGAAAGTGCTGCAATCAACAGGGAAACTCCAGCACGGATATCGGGTGAGGTCATGGAAATTCCTTTGAGTTGATGTTCTCTGTTTAATCCAATCACAGTAGCTCGATGCGGGTCACAAAGAATGATTTGAGCTCCCATATCGATTAATTTATCGACAAAGAATAACCTAGACTCAAACATCTTTTGATGAATCAGAACAGACCCTTTGGCTTGCGTTGCTACCACCAAAATAATGGAGAGTAAATCCGGCGTAAACCCTGGCCATGGCGCATCATAAATGGTTAAGATGGAACCATCGATGAACGTATCTATTTCATAGTGATCCTGAGCAGGAATATATATATCATCTCCTCTTCGTTCCAACTTAATACCCAACCTTCTGAATACGTTTGGTATAATCCCCAGGTTTTCCCAACTCACATCTTTAATGGTGATTTCAGATTGTGTCATTGCTGCCAACCCAATGAAACTTCCAATTTCAATCATATCTGGTAGAATGCGATGAAAACATCCTTTCAACTCCTTCACTCCTTCAATATGTAATAAATTAGAACCGATCCCTTCAATCTTAGCTCCCATGGAATTAAGCATCTTGCACAATTGTTGAATGTAGGGTTCACAGGCTGCGTTGTAAAAGGTTGTTTTACCTTCAGCCAACACGGCAGCCATTAGAATATTTGCTGTTCCGGTAACAGACGCTTCGTCAAGGTGGATGTATGTTCCTTTTAATTTCTTTGCTTCAATGGAGTAGAAATGTTCTCCCGCATCGTAATTAAACTTTGCACCCAATAGCGTAAATCCTTCGAAATGCGTATCCAATCTTCTGCGCCCAATTTTGTCTCCTCCTGGTTTTGGAATAAATCCTTTACCAAACCTTGCCAATAAGGGTCCTACAATCATAATGGAGCCGCGCAGTGCCGACGCACGTTTCTTGAAATCTTCGGTTTCCAAATACGCTAAATCAATCTCCTTAGCCTGAAAAATATAAGTGCCTTTTTCAACCTTCTCCACCTTCACTCCCATAGTTTGCAAAAGGCTTATCAGTTTATTTACATCAATAATGTCAGGGACATTGGAGATGGTTACTTTTTCAGCCGTTAATAGGGGAGCACATAACACTTGAAGTGCCTCATTTTTTGCCCCTTGTGGATGCAATTCACCTTTTAAAGGTTTACCGCCGTGAATTTCAAAAGATGCCATTATTTTTTAAAATTTTTTTTCTTTTGTTTTTGTTTAAAATTCTTGCTGAACTTTTTATTATTATTGTTGCCAATACCCATAGAACGCAGTAGGACATTCGTGTTCATAAGTTCGTCTGGATTTTCCAATACTAACTCTCCTTTAGAAAGTTCCTTTAACTGATCAGCAATTACATGATTTTCAACGGTATCGTTGTTATGGGACAAGAATTGCTTTTTCATGAAATTAGCCATGGTATTTTTCAAATAATCCCGTTCATCCGCTTTCGTGATCTCTTTGGCTGATTCTAGAATTTC
This sequence comes from Crocinitomicaceae bacterium, assembly GCA_040383285.1. Lineage (GTDB taxonomy): Bacteria > Bacteroidota > Bacteroidia > Flavobacteriales_D > Crocinitomicaceae > UBA952. The sequence goes on from JBEIDV010000167.1 coordinate 2,303, forward strand.
TTGAGTATACTTACCGTAATGACCATATCTAATCTTACTTTTCGGATACGCCATCAACTTAGGCCTTTCTTGAAGGGATTCTGCTTTCGGTATTTCATACGGAGAATCAACCTCCAAATTAAAATCGGACATCACAAAAAGGTGAGTCCATAATTTATGTCGAAAATCATCCACATCACGGAGGTGAGGGTTTAATTGTCCCATCACTTCGATTATGGCTTGTGCCGCGCGGTTACGTTCTTTTCGATCCGAAATTTCCATGGCATGTGCGATCATATTCTGCACATTTCGTCCATATTCAGGTAAGATCAGTTTACCGCGTGTTGTATTATATTCCATTAAGATTCGATTTTTGCACCAAGTGCATTCATGTAAATATCGCGTGCTTCATCAATAAAACCAAATGACTGCAAATCTATTTGCATTTTACCTTTGGTTACGTGCCCCAATAGAATGATATTCGTATCACACGATTTTTTGTACTCGCTAAACGCATCCCGTTTATCTTCAGGTAAGGTAACTACTACTCTGCCTTGTCCTTCCCCAAATAAAAAGGCATCAGTACGGATGTCCATGTCGGTTTCAATGTCAAATCCGAGGCCTCGTGGGAAGCCCATCTCTACTAAGGTGACGAAAAGACCCCCGTCAGAAACATCATGCGCAGCGTTTATTAAATTTTGCGATATCAGTTCTTGGATGGTTTGCTGCATGTTGAATTCTTCATCCAAATCAAAGCTTGGAACCGGTGAAAGTTTTACCCCTTGAATTGCAGATAAATACTCAGAGGAACCCATATCATCGGAATAATTTCCAACTAAATAAATCAAATCCCCTTTTTCTTTGAAATCAAGCGTCATTTTTTTATCCTTATCCTCCAAAAGTCCAATCATACCAATCGTTGGGGTTGGAAATACAGGAACTTCTTTTCCTCCAATAACCGATTGATTGTAGAAAGAAACATTCCCTCCAGTAACTGGTGTAGAAAATTTTATACATGCGGCGCTCATTCCTTTGATTGCACCCACAAACTGCCAATAGCTTTCAGGATTATATGGATTCCCAAAATTCAAGCAATTCGTAACAGCAGAAGGAATACCGCCTGAAACAGTAATGTTTCGTGCCGCTTCAGAAACAGCGATCATCGTGCCTATTTCAGGGTCAGAATTCACGTAGCGTGAATTACAATCTACAGTCATTGCGAGTGCTTTTTTGGTTCCTTTAATAGAAACAACGCCAGCATCTGAAGGTGCATTGGTGGACATATTAACGGTACCTACCATGGAGTCATATTGCTCATAAACCCATCGTTTTGAGGCAATGTTAGGCAAGCCCAACATTTGATATGCTACGGCTTTGAGATCTGAAGGAACCTTGATAGAATCTGGATTAAATTTCTTTGCCTCGGCATAATATGCAGGCTCAGAATAGGCACGTTTATTTTGCGGCGCACCTCCACCAAGTACCAAGGATTCAGCGGGTACATCACCCACCAATTCACCATGCATGTAATATCGGATTCTACCCGTATCTGTTACATGACCGATCTCTTCTGCATGTAAATCCCATTTATCAAAAATTGATTTTACTACGTGCTCTTTGCCTTTTTGAACCACAACTAACATTCGTTCTTGGGATTCAGAAAGCAAAATTTCATAGGGCAACATGTTTTCTTGTCTGGTAGGAACTTTATCCAAATAAATCTCCATTCCTACACCTCCAGCCGCAGACATTTCTGTGGTAGAGCAAGTGATCCCGGCAGCCCCCATGTCTTGCATACCAACGATTGCATCTGTTTGAGACAATTCCATTGTTGCTTCAAGAAGTAACTTTTCCATAAAGGGGTCACCCACTTGTACAGAAGGTAAATCATTCGCAGAATCTTCTGTGATATCTTTAGAAGCAAAAGCCGCCCCTGCAATTCCATCTTTACCGGTGGCAGAACCCACAATAAATACAGGATTACCAGGGCCTTTTGCTGTGGCAGAAATAATTCGTTTGGTATCTATAATCCCTGCGGAGAACGCATTCACCAAGGGATTTGTATTGTATGAATCATCAAAAAACACTTCGCCTCCAACAATCGGAATCCCGAAAGCATTTCCATAGTCTCCTATTCCTTTAACCACACCTTTAACCAACCATTTGGTTCGGGGCAAGTCTAAA
>JBEIDV010000168.1:0-4454 GCA_040383285.1 Crocinitomicaceae bacterium
AACACATTAGCAACACATTAGCAACAATGACTTGAGTGAGAACCCAAACCGTTGCCACAAAGGTGCATGCCCATGCCACGTTATTTCACAATACTTCACTTTACTTCACATTACTTCACGTTAGTAAAGAGCGACGTGACTTGTGAGAACCCAAACCGTTGCCGCAAAGGGGTATGCCCAGGAGAAGATGTCTGTTTCCTCTTCTCCGGTCTTTACTACCAAGGTGAAGCCCTGTTTTTGTTTTGTGAAAAAGGGGTAACGACATGAGTAATTTCATAGCATTTAGTTTGCCCTGTTTAATATATCGAATGGCAAGAATATAACATAGAGAACTAATTCCGATAAACAAAGTACTTAGGTAGAAGCCAGTTGGCATTGGATACTTGAGCCAAAATCCCCCGCCCATATTTACATAATATGCTGACGTAAGGCCTGCGAAAAACATCACTACCGCAAAAATGCCAACGTAAACAAGATTTTTTTTCATTTTTTCCCGTACTTCCGGGCTTAGTTCTTTAGAATAGTCCATGGCTCATTAAATTTTGAATAACGGATTCAATTTTCGTAAAAACATACGTGAATTGTATGATTGGTAAATAAACAAACGAAGCGAACATAAGTTTTTTGGCATCGCGATCTTCACAGGTGGTATATAGCCTGTAAGAAAGAAAATAAAACCAAACACCAAATATACCAACGATAAATAAGGAGATATTATTCGTAATTCCAAGTAACCAGGGTATTAGACTAATTGGTATTAGTACAATCGAATAAAGTGAAATCAAGTATGCAGAATGTTTCGATTTACCAGAATTAGATGGTAACAAAAAATATCCCGCACGCTGATAATCTTCGTGTGCAACCCAAGCGATAGCCCAAAAATGAGGGAACTGCCACATAAATTGAATAAAAAAGAGCAAGCCTGGAATAAATCCAAACGAACCCGTATGAGCAATGGCTCCTAACATGGGAGGGATGGCTCCTGGGAACGCTCCAACAAATACCGACCATGAAGTTTTTCCTTTCAAGGGAGTGTAAATGAACGCGTAAGAAATAAACGCACTCAACCCGAGTAATAAACTGTTGAAATTAATAAACCATAACATGGATGACCCAATAATCAAGGAAAGTCCTGAAATCACAATTCCCGATAATTTGCTTAATTCGCCCGTTACCAAGGGTCTATTTTTTGTGCGATTCATTAAGGCATCCTGCTTCATTTCCAACAACTGATTGACACCGTTAGACGCAGCTGTAATTAGAAACCCACCGATAACCAACTTGTAAATCACATCCCAACTAGATCCACCAACAAAAAGATACCCTGATAAGGCAGAAATTACGACCAAAAAGGAAAGCCGGAATTTAGTAAATTGAATGAAAGATTTTAATGTGTTCAAGGCTATTTTTTCTGCACGCAAAAATACAAAATTTAATGTCTACTTCCTTAAGTTGTTGAACATTCGCAACTTCTTCTTGTTATCGTTTATTATTCCTAATTTTGTGTGAATGAGTAATCCATATACCCCAGGCCCTTATCTATCAAAGATTGAATTTCCATCTGATTTAAGGGCACAATTTACACGAGAAGATTTGCCACAGGTGTCTACAGAGTTACGTCAATATATTGTTGATGTGATTTCTGAAATAGGAAATAGCCATTTTGGAGCGAGTCTAGGCGTCGTAGAATTAACGGTTGCGTTACATTACGTATTTAATACGCCGGAAGATCAGTTGGTATGGGATGTAGGACATCAAGCGTATGGACATAAAATTTTAACAGGACGTCGAGAGCGTTTTCACACCAATCGCTTAAAAGATGGAATCTCAGGATTTCCTAAACGGTCAGAAAGTGAATATGATACCTTTGGAGTAGGACACTCCTCTACCTCCATTTCTGCGGCACTTGGAATGGCAGTAGCGAATAGATCGAAAGGGGATTTAAGCAAGCATCATATCGCAGTTATTGGTGATGGTGCGATGACGGCTGGTCTTGCCTTTGAAGGTTTAAATCACGCGGGATTTGAAAAAGACGCAAACCTACTCGTTGTATTAAATGACAATTGCATGTCGATTGACCCCAATGTGGGAGCCCTTAAAGAATACCTTACGGATATTACCACTTCGCACACCTACAATAAAGTAAAAGAAGAAGTTTGGCATTGGCTAGGTGGAATTTCGAAGTTTGGACCGGATGCACAAAAAATAGCATCCAAGGTTTCACACGCCCTAAAAAGCACCTTACTAAATCAATCCAATTTATTTGAATCGTTAAACTTTAGATATTTCGGACCAGTAGATGGTCATGATGTAGAAGGGTTGGTGAAAATACTAGAAGATTTAAAAGATATTCCAGGTCCAAAAATATTACATTGTCTAACAAAAAAAGGGGCGGGTTACAAGTTTTCTGAAGAAGGAAATCCAACAAAATGGCATGCACCCGGAGTGTTCAATAAAGATACGGGAGAAATTGTAAAGGTCGTTCCTATTGGACCAGAGACCCCTAAATATCAAGATGTATTTGGACATACACTTGTTGAGCTGGCTGAACGAAATAAAAACATCATGGGAATCACACCTGCTATGCCAAGTGGTTGCTCGTTGAATATCATGATGAAAGCGATGCCGGAACGTGCATTCGATGTTGGAATCGCAGAACAGCACGCGGTTACATTCAGCGCAGGGCTTGCAACTCAAGGCATGGTTCCGTTCTGTAATATTTATTCTTCCTTCATGCAGCGTGCATTTGATCAAGTGTTGCATGATGTTGCATTACAAAATCTGAATGTTGTTTTCTGTTTAGATCGCGGGGGCTTAGTTGGAGCAGATGGTGCAACACATCATGGGGCTTATGATATGGCATATATGCGTTGTATTCCCAATATGGTGGTTTCAGCTCCCATGAATGAACAAGAGTTACGTAATTTAATGTATACGGCCCAACTTGAAAATAAAGGGCCATTTACTATAAGATATCCAAGAGGGAACGGTGTTATGACCGATTGGAAGACACCGTTCGAAGAAATTCCTGTCGGTAAAGGCAGAAGAGTTTCTACAGGAGAAGGAGTTGCCATATTAACCATCGGCCCCCCGGGTAATTTTGCACAAGAAGCCATTAAAACCTTAAGTAAAACAGGAATTACTCCAGCTCATTATGATTTACGTTTTGTTAAGCCACTCGACGAGATGCTATTACATGAAGTTTTCACCAAATTCGACAAGGTAATAACTGTGGAGGATGGTTGCTTGATGGGAGGATTTGGTTCAGCGGTGTTGGAGTTTATGGCGGACCGAGGCTATAAAGCCGAAGTGGTGCGCTTAGGAATCCCTGATGAATATATTCACCACGGAACGCAAAATGAACTTTGGGCTGCCTGTGGATTTGATGCTGCCTCTATCGCTGCTTCGGTTGAACGCTTACTTATGGTTGAAAATACAAAAACAGCCAGCTCTCAAGCCGGTTAATCAAATTAAATTGTATTTTGGTCGAAATTTTGACCATGAAAAAAACCAATTTTAGTGCCTTTGGTGCCTTGATAATCATATTCTTCTTTTGGGGTTTTGTCGCCTCAAGTAATGATATATTAATTCCTGTTTTTAAGAAAGCCCTGAATTTAAAACAAGACAAAGCGCAGTTGATTTCGGTGGCATTTTACATCGCGTACACCGTGGGTTCTTTAATTTATTTTGCGGTTTCTGCTTTATTAAAGAAGGATTTACTTAAAATTTTGGGTTATCGTAACGGGCTTGCATTGGGCTTGGTCATTTCAGCGTTAGGTACCTTATTGTTTATTCCTGCCGCAAATGAATCTTCATTTCCCTTATTACTTGGCGGTTTATTTACTGTGGGTATAGGATTTGCGCTTCAACAAATTGCCGCCAACCCCTTGGCAATTAATATGGGAGACCCATCTACTGGTAATTTACGATTAAGTTTGGCGGGAGGGATTAATAATGTGGGGACAACCATCGGACCCGTATTAGTTTCCTTTGCGATTTTCGGAATGGCGGGTACCGGTTCTACAACCTTAGAACTTTCAGCTGTTAAAATACCATATTTAGTACTCGGTGCAACATTTATTTTAGCTGCTGTATTTTTTAAATTTTCGAGTGTTCCTGATCAGATTGAAGATGAAGGAACAGCTTCCACTGAGCGTGTATCAATTATCGCCGTGGCGAAAAAACCACAAGTGATTTTAGCTATGATTGCGATATTTTTGTACGTTGGAGTAGAAGTCTCTACGTCAAGTAATATTCCTGAATTCATTAAGTTGAAATTAGGCAAAACAGAGCAAGAGATTACGCCATTTGTGTCCTTGTTTTGGGCGAGTTTGATGATCGGACGCTGGGCCTCTGCGGCAGGCGCTTTTAACGTTGGGGCGGATATAAAACAACGACTTTCGATATTGCTACCGTTTCTCGCCTTTTCAATTTTTATGTTAGTGAATTATATT
>JBEIDV010000169.1:0-4428 GCA_040383285.1 Crocinitomicaceae bacterium
TAGGTTTTGAATGGTTTGTCCTTGTTGACCGTTAGACCACGAATAATTCACGTTGCCTGTAGTTCCAGAAACTACGGCAGATAAAGTCCCTGTTGGTATGCATGTTGCTTCGGTCATATTTATCGCATCAATTGCAATGGTTTGATTCACGGTAAGCGTTGCCGTATCAGTTTGAGAAAAGTTACACTGATCTACCGCCGTAATCAAGTATTGAACAACCCCGTTTTGAGTAACATTTATAGTTATGGAGTCATTCGTCGAAAGTACAATACCTCCCAAGGTGGTCCAAGTAAAGTCATACGGTGCATAACCTCCAAACGCAGAGGCGGTTAATAAGACACTGTCTGGATAACATTGAACCAGTGGGTCTGTTTCTGTAATATTAATAATTGGTCCATCACCAATATAAATTGTCCCTTGCGAGGTAATGGTATCACCACATGGATTAATAATCGAAACGGTGATCGTTACAGACTCAAACCCTTCATTTAAGCCATCTTGAGTGGGCGTTAAATTCAAAATAACGGTGTCTTGTCCCGGTAAAAACACGATGGGATTCACCATGTTATTATAGTCAACGCCTTCAATAGCGGATCCTGTTACCGTATAATTAATGATTAACGTATCATTGGTTTGTCCTACAGGTCTAGTAAAAATAAAGTCTGCATAGGTACATCCTTCAACAATTGTTGTGTCTCCAGACACGGTAGCAACGGCAACACTCACTGCTGCAGAAGAAAATGACCCAGCCTCCAAGAACACCCCAGAATCATATGCCTGATCTAGTACATTGGCAATGGCAAACTTGATGTGATAGGTTTCGTTGCATTGCACACTTGCACTCGCGGTTAATTTGACGGTCGTACCATCATATTCTATGGCATCCCCGTACGTATCTTGAGGGAATTCATTATACACATAGTATGGTGTATTCGTAACCCAATTTACATTGTTAATGGTTACGGGAGTTCCTCCAGGGATAACAGCAATGTTGTCTCCACCGTTTGGATAACCTGCAAGTGGATAGGGTCCAGAAATACCAGGGCCCCACAAAAAGATACCAAAGGCATCGTTAAAACTTGAAGGAGAAAATTCCGTGTATTCATCGGAACCAAACATGTAATTAAAAATCAAGGTATCTCCTGCGGGTATAAAATCGAATTCAAGTACTACCCCATTCGTCACATTTCCATTGGCAATGGCATTTAACTCAGGGTCACCAGCTACAGATTGAGAAGTACCAGGATTCGTAGTGCTTCCTCCTATGTTTGGACCTACCGCGCCTATGGCATCTCCGGTTGTTAATACAATACCACTTGCCATCGGAAAGGTTGCATTAGCATTTGTAAAATACCCAATATTGCCAAACGGAGTTGTAGCTAATCCAGGCACGCCATTGATCGTAATATTTGATGCAACAACCCCTGCTCCCAACAAGACATTGTTTACCAACTGTTGTGGAGTTTGTGTTGGTGACACATTTATTGGCTGTGCAAAATTGAAAAATGAAAATAAAAAGCAGAAAATATAAAGAAAATATGTGCGCATGTTCTATTTGTTTGCGAGTTATGACCGCCATTTAACTGAAAAAGTTGCTTTTACAGTTATTTGAGGGTTCCACAAAAATATAGTAATTTCGAAATCACACAACAATCCATCACCGATATGAAGCAAACAGAACACTTTATTAACGAAAATTTCAATCGTTTCACGGAAGAATTATTTAACCTATTACGAATCCCATCTGTTTCCGCTGACCCAAATTATAAAGCGGATGTACTGAGTTGTGCACATGCAGTTGCATCACAATTAACATCCATTGGCATGGACGCTGTAGAGGTAATCCCCACAAAAGGACATCCGATTGTGTTTGGAGAAAAAATTATTAACCCCTCATTGCCGACCATTTTGGTTTATGGTCATTACGATGTCCAACCGGCAGATCCCATTGATTTATGGCACAGTCCCGCGTTTGAACCCGTAATTAAAACCACAGAAATTCACCCTGAGGGGGCTATTTTTGCTCGTGGTGCATGCGACGATAAAGGACAATTTTATATGCACGTAAAGGCTGTGGAGGCAATGCTTTCAAGCGGTGAACTTCCTTGTAACGTGAAATTCATGATCGAAGGGGAAGAGGAAATTGGAAGCGAGCATTTAGGATACTTCGTTAAAGAACATAAAGACAAACTTGCTGCAGACGTTATCTTAGTTTCTGATACAGGGATGATTGCGAACGATGTGCCCTCAGTTACCACGGGACTTCGTGGATTAAGTTATGTGGAGGTGGAAGTTACCGGACCAAATAGAGATTTACACTCAGGATTATATGGTGGATGTGTAAAAAACCCCCTCAATGCCTTGTGTGAAATGATTGCTTCCCTACATGATGAAAACGGTAAAATCACCGTTGACGGATTTTACGACAGCGTAGTCGAGATTTCAAGAGCCGATCGAGACGCGATGGCACAAGCACCGTTTTCTGAAGAAGCCTACAAAAAAGCACTAAACATCCCAGACACCTATGGTGAAAAGGGATATACAACCCCAGAAAGGGGATCGATACGTCCAACCTTAGATGTAAACGGTATTTGGGGAGGTTATATTGGAGAAGGTGCAAAAACGGTGATTGCCTCACAGGCCTTTGCAAAGATTTCTATGCGCTTGGTGCCAAATCAAGATCCGGAAGAAATAACGAACTTATTTAAAACCCATTTTGAACGAATTGCACCTCCAGGTGTCGTTGTAAAAGTAACACCACATCACGGCGGTCAGGCTGCAGTCACTCCCTTAGATTCCATTGGATATCGGGCGGCAGCACTGGCATACAAAGAAACGTTTGGTAAGGAAGCGATTCCTGTTCGCAGTGGAGGAAGCATCCCTATTGTGGCCATGTTTGAGCAAGAATTGGGATTAAAAACGATCTTAATGGGTTTTGGGCTAGATAGCGATGCGATTCATTCACCCAATGAACACTTTGGATTATTCAATTATCGAATGGGGATTAAAACCATTCCATATTTCTACAAGCATTTTGTTGAACTCAGTAACTTATAAATTTTGCTATCTAAAGACACCCCAAAGAAGTTATTCCTACTTGATGCTTATGCGTTAATCTATCGGGCCTATTTTGCATTTGCTAAAAACCCGAGGGTTAACTCAAAAGGCCAAAACACGAGTGCCGCGTTTGGATTTACAAACGTATTAATCGATGTAATTAAAACAGAAAAACCGTCACATCTTGCAGTAGTTTTTGACCCTCCGGGAGGAAGTGAACACCGACAAACAGAATTCGAAGCCTACAAGGCACATCGGGAAGAAATGCCGGAAGATATCCGATCCATGATCGAACCCATAAAAGATATCGTTCGTGCTTTTAATGTACCGATGATTGAAATTGCTGGGCATGAGGCAGATGATGTGATCGGTTCCATGGCTAAACTTGCTGAACAACGCGGATATACTACGTATATGATGACCCCAGACAAGGATTATGGACAATTAGTAAGTGAAACATCGTTCATATACAAACCCGGTCGTGGAGGAAATCCGCCCGAAATTCTTGGGGTAAAAGAAGTGTGCGAAAAATTCGAAGTTGAGCATCCCTTGCAAGTCATTGATATCCTTGGGCTTTGGGGAGATGCTTCAGACAATATACCAGGCATTCCTGGTATTGGAGAAAAAACAGCGAAGCTACTCATTGCAAAATATGGAAGCGTTGAAAACCTTATTGATCACGCCCATGAATTAAAAGGGAAACAACAAGAAAATGTGATTCAATACGCGGACCAAGGTCGCGTTTCAAAAATGTTAGCGACGATTCTAATCGATTTGACCGTTCCATTTGATGAGGAACATTTAGAAATTTGTGAGCCGAATGCGGATGCTATTCGCACGTTATTTACGGCATTGGAATTTAGAAACTTGCTTAAAAAAATCCTTGGCGAAGAATTAGTAATTACATCCACTCCGTTAACACCAAACCGTGCAGTTAACAGCGAACAATTGGGGCTCTTTGATGCAGCAGAATTAACCCAACCGATTGGAAACGAAGATGCTACAGAATACAAAACCTTGGAAAGTGAAAAACCTTCGTACCACTTAATTCAGACAGCTCAAGAACGCGCAGAATTACTTGAATTATTATTAGAGCAAGCCAGTATTTGTTTTGATACCGAAACAACGGGCATCGATTCCTTGCGTGCGGACCTTGTCGGCTTTTCCTTTTCATACAAAGCAAAAGAAGCTTTTTATGTTCCTACGCCACTAACATATGAAGAAGCCAAAGCGATTGTTGCTGAGTTCAAACCCATCTTCGAACACACAGGGATTGAAAAAATTGGGCACAATGTAAAATATGACATCCAAATGTTGCATCGATATGGCGTAGAATTCAAGGGCCCCTTGTTTGACACCATGATTGCACAA
>JBEIDV010000170.1:0-4405 GCA_040383285.1 Crocinitomicaceae bacterium
CTATGCGCACATGGGACAACTCGGAAGATTTGGTGTCTTGATGTTTGATTATCCCGGTTTTGGAATGAGTGAGGGAAAGCCTTCCGAAGTTAACATGTATGCCTCCACGGAATTGGCATTAACTTGGCTGAAAAGTCAGGGATTAACGAACGATCGCTTGGTGATGATGGGGTTTTCGCTAGGGAGTGCTGCCGTCTGTGAGGTCGCTGGAAATCCAAGCCGTTTTTCAATGAATCCAAATAAAATTATTTTAGAAGCTCCTTTTGCTTCGGCAGAAATTTTAATTCAAGATGGCGGATTATTGAGTATGCCGGGCAGTTTTTTAGTGGACTTAAAGATTGATAATGCCACCGAAATTAAAAAAGTAAATGTGCCCTTATTGTGGATACATGGATTGGATGATTCCTTTTTAACAGTAGCGCATCATGGACAATTGGTTTATGACAATAAACCAGGGGATAAAGAGAAAGAATTGGTTCCCGGCGGTGAGCATGAGACCACGCCCACAGCCATGGGATATACCAATTATATTAATCGAATGTTGGCGTTTATAACGCAGTAATTATAAGCCGTTAGCCGCTTTTCTTAACTTCAGGTTAAGGTAAAGTTCGTTATACTTTTCAAGATCTTTCTTGTCGCGATTGGATAAATCCATCAAGGTCATCGTTTGAAGTATCGTATCGGCCTCTGTGGTGTTACGGGTAATGAAATAGGCTTCCAATAAATTGTAGTATAGAGCAATCGTAACGTCTTTATCGATTCGAGCCTTTTTGTCTTCAATGTCAGATTCAAGCAATGCATTTTTCCAACTATTAATAGCTTCATTAAGCTTTACCAATCCTTGCTCTTCGCTTGTTCCAAATAACTTGAATCCAAGAAGCGCATTGTTGTACGCGGTCTTGATGTCATCGTGGGATTCATTTTTTGATTTCACCCAGTAAATCTCTGTTTTACGATCCGTTTTCTCAAACCCAATGCGGTCGTTTACCAAATGATTTATTGCTGTAAGGTTGTCTTGAAGAATTTTGTCTTCCATGGTCTTTAACATGGCCGTAATATCCGTTGATGGACTGGTTTTCGTTGCAGGACCTTTATAGGTTTTGAACTCAGTGAACTCAGCCGGTGATGCAGCATAAATTTCTACATTAGATGCATTCGTAACGCGGAAACTCATGGGATGACGGTACGTGAACTCTAAATGGTAATAGGTAACATCCGTTGTGGTGCTTACATTGTTTACACGAGAAACTTCCTTTTTAACTTCTGAAACCACCCGTGGTGCGGTAGATTCAAACCCTTGTAAGGTTACCGTATATATCATGGCATTGTTGCTTCCTTTTTCAAAGCCATCAATATGCAAATAGGTAGAAGCTAATGAATTATAGTCATACGCTGTTTTAATAGCAGGGGCGGAAACTGTTCTTCGGTATGGTTGAGGAACATAATCCTTCACTGGACGATTATTTTCGTTCAATACTTTGCTTTCAATGATTTTAGAGGCAGTAGACTTTTCATTCCACGCTTTCATTTCTCGCTCGTATTTTTCATCTGCGGCCTTTTGTTTGTTTGGTAATTCAGCCATTTCACGTTGATAATCCGCTTCAGCTAGTGCTTTATCGGCTTCATATTGAGCGAGCAATTTTTGATTCTCTGCCTCATAGGATGCCGTAACATACGACAAGTAATTCGTGGGCTTTGGTGTAACTGGATTGGTTGGTAGCTTAACATAGGTAAAGGTGATTTCTTCGCCTTTTACTGATTGAGCAAGGCTTAATCCGGAAATAAAAATACCAAGTAGAAATAAAGAGTTTTTCATGCGCATAATTTTTTTGCAAAGGTACGCATGAATGACGTGAATTGATGATGAGCGTACTTTTTTTTAGTCATTCTAAACTTTTGTGCTTGAAAAATGTTTAACAAATAAAACAAAAGATGAAACAAAATAGATTTCATGAGGCCTCACCAACAATCGATATTACAATTGATGAAATGGGGGATGAGCACGTGAGCACTTCAATAGATACGCCGTTAAGAGCGGATGCGTTTGAATTGAGTGATGAGGATAAAATCGAGCAGATTGCACTGCATTTTGGACAAATAATGGATATTTTGGGATTGGATCGTACCGATGACAGTTTGCAAGGAACACCACGACGCGTGGCAAAAATGTATGTGAAAGAAATTTTTAGCGGCTTGAATCCAGCGAATTTCCCAGACATTAAGTTGTTTGAGAATAAATACAAATACCAGCAGATGTTGGTAGAGAAAAACATCCTGTTTTACTCTAATTGTGAGCATCATTTTGTCCCAATTATTGGAAAAGCACATGTGGCTTATATTTCTTCGGGAAAAGTGATTGGTCTGTCAAAGATTAACCGTATCGTTCAACATTTTGCCAAAAGACCTCAGGTACAAGAACGCCTTACGATGCAAATTACGGAAGCCTTGAAAAAGGCCCTTGAAACGGATGATGTAGCGGTAGTAATTGATGCAACGCATTTGTGTGTTTCTTCACGAGGGGTTAAGGATGTAAACAGCAGTACTGTTACTTCTCATTTTTCAGGTCAATTCAACGAAGAAGCACGTAAAACGGAGTTTTTGAAGTACATCGAATTGTAGGATCATTTACGTGACCTACGAACTTTACAGATATTGGAAACAAAAAAAACCGTGAGAAACTTCTCACGGTTCTTTTTTAATGTATTAACGGGTTAGATTATTTTGGATCAAGAATCCAAAGGTCTCCGTCTGTATCAATCATTTCCAGTCTATCTTTCTCATATTTAGTAACTGATAAAATGTCTGCGGTACCATCAATAACTAGGGTAATTTTTTGATCTAGAACAGAATACGTAAAAGCATCTGTAAATGACTGAGACAAGTACGTGTAAGTAAATGTACCATTCCCAGTTAACTTATCTTCTTTAATAAATTTCATAACATAGCTTTCAGTAGCCTCTGGAACTACGCCACCGATAGAAACAACTTTCCATTCGCCATCTAATCTGCGATTGATTTTGGCATCTTTAGAACAAGAAGAAACAACAGCAAGAACTGCCACTAATAGAATTAACAAACCTTTTTTCATAATTATATATTTTAAATTTAGACAAAGCTAATGATAAATACTGATGTGCGAACGTATAACTTCGCTTTAATTTGCAGATTATTACCTTGCAAAAAAGTGCGTTCATGGCAGTGAAAAACAATAGTTTTATAGGACGTATAGCCGTAAACATACGTTGGGTAAATGTATTAATGTTCATAAATTTATAGGATGATTTAGGGTTAATCTTGCTACTTTTATTTCATGAAACATGACCAGCTATACCGAATCATTGAACCCCATGCGCCTATTGGATTAAAATACTTTACCTTTTTAAACGGACAATTACCTAGCATCAAAGCGTTTAAGTCCGCCATTGGGACGGAGGCCTTGAAAGCAGTGCTTGACGCACATTTCCCTGAACATCCGATTGAATACATTGAGCATTCGAGATTAGATTCAGATGCCGATTTTGTAACGCATTTTGTGCACATTCAACTGTTGGCTGTTCTGAAAGAAGGGTGGGTTATGGAGGTATCGTCTCGGATGATTATCATGTATCACAACGACAAGGTAAGCGATTCAGAAATCGAAGCATTCTGGCAGGCCGTTGTTGCCGCTACCGATAAGGAGAACGAACGCCTGGAGTTCTTTATGATTAAGCGAAATACATACCATGATTTTGAGTTGGTGGAGTTTAAAATCAAGAAAAGAGGGGTTAGCTTGGAGGACCATTATAACGATGACCTTGGAACTATTCACGCCCCCTTATCGTCATTTCTGGAAGAAAAAAATTCGAATGGGGTGGTGTTATTTCATGGCAATCCGGGCACGGGAAAAACCTCCTACATTCGCCATTTAATTTCACATGTGAATCGAAGATTTATCTATATTCCGAACAATTTATTTTCTCATTTAATGGACCCTGAGTTCATATCCTTCATTAGTTCGCATCCAGAGAGTATAGTTATTCTAGAGGATTGTGAAGAATTGCTTCGATCCCGCATTCAACAAACGAACGATACAGGGCTTTCTAACTTGTTGAATTTAGGAGATGGCTTGTTGGGGGATGCTTTGAAGCTTAAAATCATTTGCACCTTTAATTGCGAATTAGGAAAAATAGATGAAGCCATGCTTCGTAAAGGGAGGTTAGCCTTCAGGTATTCCTTTGAGCCTTTAGCCATAGAAAAAACAAACCGATTATTATCTCAATTAGGGCATGCGCATGTTGCCGAAGCCCCCATGACCTTAAGCGATATTTTCAATTTTGAACACGAAAATAATGGGGGAGACCAGGGTCGGACGGTGATTGGGTTTTGATGGAGGAAAGGAGTATGTCTGAATGTTAAAACAAAAAAG
>JBEIDV010000171.1:0-4402 GCA_040383285.1 Crocinitomicaceae bacterium
GCCAAATTTGGAGATACCTTAACCACGCATTGGATTGGATTAAAAATCACCTTAACTGACAGCGTATTTGTCGAAATTGACGGCCCATCAAAAAGTTGGTTTGCCTTGGGTTTAAATACTAAACGTATGCAACAAGGAGTGGATGTAATTATGGTTCCAGCGTGGAAAGAGGCTTTTATGAGTATCAAACCGTACGATGCCGTGTTAACCGGATATGCGCCGCCAAAAAAAGACAAACTTGAACATTGGGTAATCAAATCTGAAGAGATGAAGAATGGAAGGCGTGTATTTTTAATGGCTAGGGCACTTTCCACAGGAGATGCTGAGGATTTTGATTTTACGCAACTCGCTACAACGGGGGGAATGTTGGATGTGATTTGGGCAATGGGCACGGAGAAAGGGAACGAAGTGGAATATCACGAGAATAAGCGCGGAAAGAAATCACTTACATTCAACTCGTATTAGTTATTCAGTGCAATTGATTTTGTAGTTTGTTTTTAAGTGATTTTTTACGCAATCAGCTCTTCGTCCTGAATATGGGTGTGTGCTAAGTATAGCGCTTAATTCATCTGGTGTATCCCCTTCAATTGTTTTCATTCGTTTCCAAAGCGATACCGTATGGCAGGGCAAATAATTGCACCGATAAGCTAAGTCTATTCCCCACATGTCACAATGGGCTTCATTTTTCTGGTTAAATGAAAGCGTTATTAAGTTGGCAACAAAGACAGAAAAGCTCCCGAAATGTTTTCCTATATATTCATCGTAGGTTTTGCTCTTAGATATACCTTCCTTGATATGGCCTAATTCATTGTGCGCAATTTCATGTGCCAAAATACAGGCGATTTCATGCTCATCCTTACAAAAGTCAAACATTCCTTTTGTGAAGAATATTTTTCCACCCGCGGTAAATGCATTTATCATTGGATCGTCGATATAATAGAGTTTATAATTAAATCCCCTACCAGCTTGAATCTGTTTCTTCAATTTACTTAGAATGGCTTGAAGTTGGTCATATGCCACACCTGAGTTAATGAACGTATATTCTTTTTTACATTCGTCAAGTACCTGAACACCTGCATCCACTTCATCAGAAAATTTAGCAGGTACTCCAACCGTGGCAATCAGTTCTTTTTCCATATCTCCCAACCAATTAGTTGTTTCACTGTCGAGGCATGAAAAATCATAAGTGATTTTTTTGGGTTTTCCAGTTTGTGCACTTGTTAGTTGTATATTGAGCAGTGATAGTGCTAGAATAAATGGGATAGACTTTTTCATAACATGTCGAAGATATAACATATTGTATTCTTACAACCTAAGTGAAGGCGAGAATTATTACATGAAATGATGATCGTGATGCTTATTCTGTTAATATATGACGTAAATCATAGGTTGCCTAGTTTTAAAAGCCTACGTTTGTTTAAATTATTAAACGAAGTAGCCATGGAAGAGAACATATACAAACAACACGATGAAAATACAGACTGGATGAGTCGAGTAGGATTCTACAAAGATGAAATCACCATTTTACAAGGAGTTTTATCAGAGATTGCTAGTAAAAACACCGGTGATGAAGCCTTAAAAGAGGTGGAGCATTACCAAAACCAGTTCATTGTACAACGGGATAATTTGGATCAACTAGCGCATAACATTCGTTTGAATGAGCAAAAGTTTCAGCAAGAAGTAAACGATAATCCAGTGGCTGTTGATCATAGAAGAATGGAATACCATCAAGCAGAGAAAGATTTTATTGAATATTTTGAAAATAACTTTAAAGGCTTGAGAACCGATTTCAAGACCTTTTCATCAAAATGGATGTAATGCTATTGCACTAGGAGTGCTTGATGTTTGAATATCCCACGTTGGAAATCAATGTCAATGCGTCCGAGAAACAGTCCTGCCCAGCCCGTCTGATTAATCAAGACGGGTTTTTTATTGGCATTTTCCATGATTAAAGGTTTTTCCATAAAGGTATGGGTGTGCCCTCCAAGAATTAAATGAATATTTGCGGTTTGCGCAGCCAAAACCTTGTCTGAAACTTGCGTACTCGAATAGTCAAATCCCAAATGCGATAGACAAACCACCAAATCACAGCCTAAATCACTCAGCAATTGCGCCATGGAATTGGCGCGCTCTATGGGGTCTATGTAATTCATTCCGGCATAACACGAAGTAGGAGAGAGGCCGTCTAAATTCACTCCAATACCGAAAAATCCAATTTTTACTCCTCCGCGTTTCAGGATGTGGTAAGGGAGTGTTTGGTTCGCTAAGGTTGTATTTCTGAAATCATAATTACTGCATACAAAGGGAAAGTTTGCAACGCGTTGCGCATGCTTGAATCCCTCCAATCCGATGTCGAAATCATGATTCCCCATGGTCGCTACGTCGTATTGCATGGCAGACATCAACTTCATTTCTAAGACCCCATGATATCGATTAAAATAAGGCGTGCCTTGAAATATATCTCCCGAATCCACTAAGATTACATGTTCTTCTTCCCTTCGTATTTGCTCAATTAAGGCCGCGCGTTTCGCTACGCCACCCATTCCTGGGTATTTTGCATGATTAAGTGGGAAGGGATCAATGTTTGAATGGGTATCGTTCGTATGTAGAATGGTAAGTTTTTTTCCCCTGCGCTGCGCAGAAGATCGAAGTTCAAAGGAACTTGTAAGTGCACCTAAACTCGTTAATCCGGCTAATCCTACAAATGCTCTTCGATTCATGGGATAAAGCGTTTTTCTGAATTACTTACTAGCGTTCCCTGCCGTTTAACTTCTTCGATAAATACATCGCGAAGATTCTTCGGCTTAAGTTGGTATGATTCCGGTGTTAAGAAAAAGGTCATTTTATCACCACCTTGCGCCAAATAATCTGAGGTAATTACCCAAAAATGCGTGTGCGTTTCATTTAAGCCTTGAATGGTTAACTTTCCTTTTTCAAAACGAGCATTTGCAAGTGGAACTCCTTTGGGTTGATTTTTCATGAACGTTTCCATAGCCTCAATCCGGGATACCGGTAAACGCACCCAAGCTACCGCATTATCGAAGGGCATAAGCTTGAATAGATCGCCAACCGTAATTGGACCCCTGTTTAGGCTCGCACGCAACCCACCAGCATTTAATATACAAATCACAGGTTCCGGCAAGCGAACGGTTTGCGTTTCTTGAAGGAATAAAGCATCCGTAGCCCAATTCATGAGGTTTGAGCTTGGAAATACAACGTCAAAACTAGTGTCAGCCATACCTATGATTTCTCCCATTTGAAGGGCTAATGAATCGCGGTACGGTACAATGAATTGCTCGATGTGTTCGCTTGATTTTACACTTGATTCAACGCCAATATTCTTTGAAGTCGATGCAAGGTGTACCTTGAAGGAACATCCAAGGGTTCCTGCAACAACAAGTGTACAGAGAACCAGCTTACGCATTACTCTTTGATAAAACTTCCGCGCGCTGCGCCAAGGTTGGTATGCACTTCAATTAGGTACTTTCCCGGTTTTAAGTCGGTTCCATTCAAAATAAGTACATCCTCATTGATTCCTTGAGAAGCCTTAACGATACGACCACTTAAATCCGTAATACTAAATCCAGTAATAGCAAGACCATTAACTTGGGCATACACATTGCCGTTAGATGGAACAGGGAACACCGATAAATTAGCGGCTAATTGCTCTTCAATCCCTACGTTACATGATGTTTCTAGGTAAGACATGTTGTCAAAGTTAACGTGGCAAGCAAAGTTTACCGAGTCAATGTATGGATTTCTGTTTCCTTGAACACTGTAAATATACTCTTGACGAGCAATTTCATACGAATCAGGAAGGTCAGCAAAATGCCATGTTTTTAAGGTAGCTTGGTCTTGGTTGGCCGCAATGCCCCAGTTTAAATTGTTTTGACCATTGTAACAGGTCGCATGGTAGAAAATAGACCGCGCCGCATTTCCTTTTTGTGCAGCTCTTGGTTCGTAACACATTTGATTTCCATTATATCCAACACTACCTTCAAGGTAGGTATACAAAACATTACCTGTGATATCCATCAAGGGAAGGTTACTACGGTAGGAATTAGCATTGGCTAAATTGGTAGGGTAGAGGTTATGTTGGTCTGTGTATTCTGGTTGTTCCGGATTATCACATGGAAAGGTTGGCATCCATGAATGACAATATGTGTGTTCGCGAGAATAACCGGTAGCTGTCCAATCAAATGGATCGTTAAACACCTTGTTTTCCCCTGAATAAACACAGGTAACAAAGGATTGTCCATTGGTAGTATCTGACACCTCAAATTGATTCATTACCGTTTGTTTGTAATTGAAGTAAGAAATGAAGGTATGCGGATTGATTAAGGCGGAAAGATCTGTTACAAAGGTTGCTGCATTAGAATTAATTCCGCTATAGTAGTTTCCA
>JBEIDV010000172.1:0-4366 GCA_040383285.1 Crocinitomicaceae bacterium
CGTTTAGCTCCTGCTTCGGTGAGTTTTGCACACGCTTCTTCAACGGCTTTTAACTCACCTGAAATGACCAATTGTCCGGGGCAATTATAATTTGCGGGTACTACTACCCCATCAATGCTGCTGCAAATCTCTTCAACCACATGATCTTCCAATCCAAGGATAGCTGCCATGGTGGATGGGGTTAGCTCACAGGCTTTTTGCATGGCTGTTGCGCGGGCGCTAACCAAACGCAAGCCATCTTCAAAACTTAAGGTTTTATTGGCTACCAGGGCAGAAAATTCACCAAGGGAATGACCCGCTACCACATCTGGTTTAAACGAATCCCCTAAGCATGCCGCTAAAATAGTTGAATGAATAAAGATTGCGGGCTGCGTAACATTTGTTTGTTTTAAGGCTTCATCTGACCCTTCAAACATGATGCTTGCGATATCAAAACCGAGCACTTCATTGGCACGATCAAATAAGTTACGTGCATCAGCACGTGCATCATATAACTCTTTTCCCATTCCGCTAAATTGGGCGCCTTGCCCAGGAAAAACATAAGCTTTCATATTAATCTAATTTAAAGTTGTCCTAAGGAGTGAAATTTCCCCTCTTTATAAATTTTAATTTTCTTTAGAATTCCGTCGTCGCTGTATATATAAACTTTACCGTCATACAATTGCCCGGCCTTAAAGTTTCCATCTAACCAAATTTCATCATTTTCATTGTAGACTTTATTATATCCCTCTGAAAAGAAAGTAACCCCTTTTGTGATGGGATTGGTTACTACCGGTGGCGGTTCATTTGATTCTGGTTCTGTATGGGTATCCTTAACTTTAACCGGTTGTTTCTTAACCGTTTCGGTAACCTTACCCCCGCTAAACTTGCAAGACAAGCGAACCGACCCATCTTCATTATATTGTGTGTAAAGTCCTTCAACCTTCCCATTTTTCAGTCCATAAGAAGCCTCTAATTGACCATTCTCGTAATAGTGCTTTACCGTTCCCGATTCTTTCCCCTCGTCATCAAAGGTAGCTTGGTAAGCGATTGCTCCATTTTCATGGTAGCGAATCAACTCACCGGAGTATAAATTATCACCAAAGGTTCCCTTTTCTTTTACTTTACCGTTTGAAAAATAGCGTGTGTAGTTTCCATTGGGTCTATTATTCACATAATTCCCTTTGAGCTTTACCGTTTTTCCATCTTTATTATACTTAATCCACACCCCTGTTTTTCGCCCATGGGCATAGGAGCCCTCCTCAATAATCGCATTGCTTGGGTATCCAGATTTAGGTCTATCTTTTCCCTTAACAACCCATTTTCCGTGTTTTTTACCATCCTCATCCTTTAAATTTTGAGCCAACAAAACATGAGAACACATGCAATAAAGCGCTGTAAAAAAGAATAAAACTCTAGCATTCATACGTGATGTAAAATTAAATTAAATTGTGAATAACAAACCTGAATCAATAGATAATGACCCAAATTTGTTATTAATTTTGTTGTTCATGTTAAGTATTTCTCCCGCAGATATCACGGTGCAAAAATTGCATCATTATTTACTTGGTGCAGTTGGCCCGAGGCCTATTGCTTTAGCTTCTACAATTGACTTAAACGGGGAAAAAAATTTAGCGCCTTTTAGTTTTTTCAATGTATTTAGTGCTAATCCACCGATTTTAATTTTCTCACCCGCTCGTTCAGGACGAACCAATACAGTAAAAGATACATATAACAATGTAAAAGCTCATCCTGAGGTAGTTATTAATGTAGTTACCTACAGCATTGTTGAGCAAGTTAGTTTGGCAAGTTCTCCGTATGCCCCGGGAATCAGCGAGTTTGAAAAGGCCGGTCTCACTCCGATTGCCTCCGAACTGGTTAAACCCTTTCGAGTTAAAGAATCTCCGGTGCAATTTGAGTGCAAGGTTAATCAGGTTATTGAATTAGGTACGGAAGGAGGTGCCGGTAATTTGATTATTTGTGAAGTTGTACGAATGCACATTGATGAGTCAATTTTAGATGAGAACAATCAAATTGATGCGCACAAAATTGACCTAGTTTCTCGCATGGGAGGTGATTGGTATTGTCGTGCCGATGCGAACAGTATGTTTGAAATTAAAAAGCCGATTACTACATGCAGCATTGGATATGATGCACTTCCAGCTGACTTACTAAATAGCAAGGTTTTATCGGTAAGTGACCTAGCGCGTTTGGCGGGCATAGAGAATCTGCCCGACGAAACAGAGGTGAACGAATACAAGCTCACGGAATTAAGTGACCTTTTTATGACGCATGTAGATGATGCGGCACACTTAGAGCGTGCTTTACATGAACGAGCAAAAGAATTATTAACAGCAAATAAATTAACCGAAGCGTGGTTAACGCTTCTAAGTTTTAATCATTAACAAATCGATATGAATCAGCTTAAATTAACTAACGTCCGAATCAAATTAATTCATCCAACACAGCAAGTAACTGAAAAATTTTCTAAAAGAGAATTCGTAGTTACTGATGGCCTAGACAGTGATTATCCGCAACATATTCTACTCCAAGCTACACGTGACAAGTGCAGTTTATTGGATCAATTTAATGTAAATGATATGGTAGATGTAGCCATTAACATTCGCGGACGGGAATGGACAAGTCCACAAGGAGAGATCAAGTATTTTAATTCCATTGAAGCATGGAGAATTGAGCCCTCTGCAGGACAAGCTCCTTCTGCCGCACCGAGCGGGATGAGTGATTTTGGGATTTCTAGCCCAAGTTCAACGCAAAGCCCATTAGAGTCATCTGCTGAGGAATCAGACGACTTGCCGTTTTAATCGGTAGTATTGGATTTATATTTAGCCTTATACTTCAGGTATAGGGCTTCTTGAAAATTCACCGAGGTTTGGATTTTCCCGTTTAAAAGTACAGTGGTCACTTGATTGGTTTTCATATCCAGTGCAGGGCCTTTTGAAACGAATATAGTAGCAGATTTACCCAGTTCAATGCTTCCGAATCTTTGTTCGATGCCCATTATTTTACAAGAATTTATGGTAATCGCCTCCAATGCTTGTTCTTCCGTTAATCCATAGGCCATAGCAGTTCCTGCCAAAAACGGCAGGTTCCTGGTGTTCATAGCCTCCATTCCACCTTCGTTCTGCAAGCAAAACAAGACGCCCATTTTAGCAAGCAACGCAGGTAAGCGATACGGTAAGTCAACCGGGTCTTCATCATGTTCAGGTAAGCGATGTAGCCGTTGAATCATCACAGGGATATCAGCATCAATGAACCGCTGTCCGAGCAGGAAGGCATCGTCTCCCCCCACAAGTACCGGATAAGGCAGTTTAAAGGCTTGAACAAAAGCCATTACATCAATAAGTTGTTGTGCATCATTGGCATGAATATATACGCGTTTAGTGCCCAAAAAACAATCCTTCATTGCTTCAAGTCGCTGATCGAAGGGGATAACTTTGGCATTCGCATAGGTGCTCGCTAACTGGAAAAAATTAGTAAGTTCCTTGAGTTCTTTCGTGTATTGCTCATTCTTTGATTTAGGTTCCGGTTCAGCCCACCATCCGCCACCGTAGGTAGTGTTTGGCCAATTCACATGTATGCCGTCGTCGCCTTTTGCGGTCGCATCTTCCCAATTCCATCCCCCCATAAACATCACAGCGGACGTGCCCGAAACAGCACCACCCCTTGGTGTGCTTTGAACCAAGAGTACCCCATTTGTTTTAACGGTTTCAACCACTTTTGATTCGGCATTAAAGGCTATTTGAGCCCTAATATGCGGATTGAATTCTCCCACTTCATTGTAGTCATTCGAGGCGCGTATTGCTTCTATTTCAGTTAAGCCCAGCGTACTGTTCGGGGCTACAAACCCGGGATATATATGCTGACCTGTTGCGTCAATGATGGTGTCCCAATCTTTGGGATTGTAGGTAGAGGAAAGTGCGTTTTTAATTCCGGTAATTTTTCCATCCACGATTTCCAGTAATGACGCCGTAATTTCTTGTCCAACTACCGGATGCAAATGACCATTCACAATAAGAATACGTTGTGCCGAGAACCCTATGCTGAGTAATAAACCTGTTAAAAATAGAATCGTTTTCATATTAATGTAAATTTTCTGTTTCAGACCCTTCCTCTCCCACTGTATCACAATGGAAATGTTTTTTCTTACGCTTAATAAATGGAGCTTTAGGCTCAGCCTGCACATCCTTTGCTAGCATCTTTCCAATGATGCGCATTTTCTCCGCTTGATTTTGAGCCTGAAGCATGAGGTCTTGCGCCTGATCAAAATAGAACACCCCTTCAATCATCGTAGATTGCACTTTGGCCTCTATCGAAAGTGGATTCGTGGTCCATAACACCAGGTCGGCATCTTTACCGACTTTAACGC
>JBEIDV010000173.1:0-4327 GCA_040383285.1 Crocinitomicaceae bacterium
AATCCGTAGTCATTGGCTTTTGCTTCTCCAATTAAATACACATAAATTCGATTTGGGTTAGCAGGAGTAAGGGCAATTCGGGCGCCGCCATCGTTTCGCGCAGGATCCACTGAACTATACCATCCATTGCTTTGCGTGGTCCATGTCGCGCCAAAATCGGTAGATTTTAGAAATCCGCAAATATTCAGGTTCGGATCGTGCTTTACGAGGTATTGTTCTTGGGCGTTTGCGACGTTCGCTTTGATGTCGTAGCATGCGTCTCCCCACAATTGTGTCCATGTTGTTCCGCCATTCGTTGAACGGTGTAAGCCTTTATCTGAGGCAACCAATACGATGTTTTCACTTCCCGGAACGATTAGAATTTCATTCACACCAAAACCCGAGTTAGGCAACACATTGGTCCATGTGGATCCACCATCCAAACTTCGATACACCCCATTATTTCCGCCAGCAAAAAAGAGTAGGGGATTGCTTGGGCTTACTTCTACAGCACTTACCCCACTTGAAAAATCTAAACCCATAGAGATGCAGGTCCAGTTTTGTCCACCATCTATACTTTTGTATACCTCTCCAGGTTCGGTGCCGCATATGACAGTGTTTGGTGAACCTGCGCATTGATCTAAACTGTAAATATTCGCTTGGTCACCCCCTTGTCCTCCGCCTTGAGAATAAGTGGTGATTGGTCCAACCACAGACCAAGACGAAGATTTAATAATGCTGGGTTTTGGATTGGAATTAACTGCTTGAGCAACAATATACCCTGCATCATTCAGTTGGGTGGAGTAGGTGCGCACCCATCGTTTATAGTATTGGGTATGGTAGGTTTTCTCAAACGGATGTGTTCGGTAATACGTGTTATACGCAGTTGAAACTTCTAACATATTGGGATTATCGCCATACATGAGTTGAGCCCATTGGGGCAAGGTTGAAATTTCTACGGCGGATGGTTTCTTCATGATTTGTGCTCTGCTCAAGGTGAAGCTGCCTATCAGTAGGGCTGTGAATACGAGGTGTTTCATCGGTATTTTTGATTAAATCGGTTTTCTTGTAAGGTTCTTAATGCGTTTAAATCTTCAGGAATTTCTCGTTTCCATCGCTTGTGCGACCACATCCATAAGGATGGATGGGCATTAATCGCAGTTTCCAAACGGTTGGTATAAGCTTCCGTAAGCTCCCCAAAGGTAAGCCTTTTTGGGGTTTCGCTTAGGAGTTCAAACGTCAACGAATAAAATCCTGGACTTGTTATTGAAAGATTTAGAAAGACCACTGCGGCATCGGTTTCATTCGCCAAAGCTTCCGTGCCAAAAGGGATGGCAGTTGGTTGATTAAGGAATTGCATCCAATAGCTTTTTGAAGAATCTCCTGGACTCTGATCGGCCAACATTAATAAAATGAACGGCTGATTCGTTTCCTTCAGAATATGCTCCCTGTAGTTTTTACTGTGGATGACCTTCAGACCAAAACGCTCGCGGCGTTCGGTTAACTTTTGTTGCCAGAATGAAGCAGAAAGGGGCATGCCAAGACCAAATACGTTCGATGGAAAATGAATACCTAACGACGTGATGAGCCATTCCCAATTTCCATAATGCCCGCCAACCAAGAGAATATTCCTTCCCTTTGCGCGCAATTCATTAATTAATTCTGGATTCGTGTAGGTAATTCTTGACCTTAAGGCATCAGCTGAAAAACTCAGGTTTTTAACTGCCTCAATAAATACAGTGCTTAAGTGCCAATAAAAGGCTTTAGATTTTTCTTTGATTTGTGCTGGGGTGTCGTGCGGGAAACTACGGGTAAGATTCATGAGTACTACCTTTTTTCGATAGCCAACTACATCATTTAATGCTACATATAACAGGGGGCGTAGAAGCGTTAAAAACGAAAGGGGTAATAAGGAAAATGGAAATACGATGAGGGAGTATAGGAGCCTATTCATTCGTACCGTATTTATCGTTCCATAGTTGGTAGAGTTGCTTCGCAATTTCTTGCTCTTTAGCACTGCTTCCGGCTTTAAAGAAATTACTTCCAGCAATTGAATCCGGGAGAAATTCTTGGACTACAAAGTTCCCTGGGAAATCATGGGCATATAAATAACCCTCGCCGTAACCTAACTCCTCCATCAAGGCGGTTGGGGAATTGCGCAGGGGAAGGGGTACTGGTAAATCTCCGGTTTTAGATACCAGTTCTTGAGCTCGATTAATGGCTTTATAGGCTGCATTTCCTTTGGGTGAGGACGCCAAATAAATCGTGCATTGTGAGAGCACAATTCGAGATTCTGGCCAGCCTAATTTTGATACGCTATCAAAGGTTGTATTTGCGATTAACAGCGCATTTGGATTAGCCAACCCAATGTCTTCAGAGGCGATAATTAAGAGGCGACGGGCGATGAATTTTGGATCCTCTCCACCGGCAATCATTCGCGCAAGCCAATATACTGCGGCGTTGGGGTCACTTCCGCGAACCGATTTGATAAAGGCAGAAATAATATCGTAATGTTGTTCCCCGTCTTTGTCATACCTTGAAAGGCTCTGCTGCGCATTGGCAAACACATACTCATTCGTAATGACTAAGGGTTGATTGGAAGGGGTGCTTCCGACTAATAATTCAAAAACATTGAGTAATTTTCGTGCGTCTCCCCCAGAAATAGCCAATAAGGCTTCTGTTTCTTGCAGGGTTATATCCCTAGATTTTAACCAAGAATCTTTGGTTAAGGCTCGGGTTAAGAGCAATTCCAAATCCTCTTTATTATGGCTTTGTAAGGTATATACCTGACAGCGGGAAAGCAGGGCGGCAATCACTTCAAAGGATGGGTTTTCGGTGGTTGCACCCATGAGGGTAACGGTTCCTTTTTCTACGGCTCCAAGCAAGGAATCTTGTTGCGCTTTTGAAAATCGATGAATTTCATCAATAAATAACACGGCACCGCCTTGTTGAAACATTCCTCCTTTTTCAGCTTGCTGAATTACTTCACGCACCTCCTTAACTCCAGATGAAATGGCCGATAATTTGTAAAAAGGTCGCTTGAGGTGGGTTGCAATTAAATTCGCAAGGGTAGTTTTACCCACACCCGGAGGACCCCAAAAAATCATGGATGGAAGCACGCCGGCTTCAATGGACTTGCGCAACGGCGCATCATGCCCAAGTAAATGATGCTGTCCGATGTAATCGTCGAGCACTAAGGGGCGCATCCGTTCTGCCAAGGGCGTATTCATGGGTTAAAGGTACGAAATCACATAGAGACCAACAATTGTCTGGGCATTGTTATCTTTGTTGTAGAATTTAAAATATGAACATTCAATCAACCCTTATTCTTTGTTTACTGCTCATAGGGGCATGTACTTTTTCTAATAAAAAGGCTAATAAAAAAGAACAACAAACGTCCGTTTCAACCGGAGAATATGATGCCGATGATTTTCGAACGCTGTCTCCGAAACAAGAAAAAGAAATAAAAAAGTTTATACTCCTTTTCAAAAAGAATGAGACAGAAGAAATCGTTAAACGGATTTCATATCCATTGGTTCGTGATTTTCCGATTCCTGCAATTCAGAATGAGGTGGAGATGAACACTTATTTTGATGAAGTCTTTGATGAGTCACTCAAAACTGAAATTGCTAAATCAACACCAAGCGATTGGTCTCAAGTGGGATGGCGAGGTATTATGTTGAATCAAGGGGTTGTTTGGCTTAGCGACGATGCAACAACCATTACGGGGATAAATTATCGATCTAAGAAAGCGGATGAGCGATATAGTAAATTAATTGAGGCTCAAAAAGCCGCAGTTCACACGTCAATTGCTGAATTTAAACGTCCGATCTTTTCCTCAATTACGGCAAGCTATATGATACGAATAGATGAAACAACAGAAGGTGTTTTTCGCTATGTATCTTGGAAGGCAGGACAAAAACAATCCGAGAAACCTGAGCTTGTTTTAAATAAAGGAAGCGTTGAATATTCTGGCTCTGGAGGAAATTGTGTGTATATCTTTCGAAGTGGTAAATATATCTATCGAGTATTTCGAAATGTAATGGGCGAGGGATATGAGAAAGCTGTAACGCTTTCAGTTGAAAAAGAGGGTATGGTTATCCTAAAGGAAGATGGAGATTTGCTGAGTGAATCATTTTGATTCTAATGTAAACCATCCATTTAACTTGGATATGCTATCTGAGGTCTTGTCTTCCTGTCAATGATTAGTGTACTTATTAAGGGTGATGCTGTAAAACATTGAAAAGCAAGGGTGCTCCAAAGTCGCAACCTTTCTTTTTTGCTGTGTCATCAACTAATCTGTGGATTTGGATTATGCGTCAAGACGCATGAACCCGAGAAGGGGTAT
>JBEIDV010000174.1:0-4318 GCA_040383285.1 Crocinitomicaceae bacterium
CGTTACAAGATTTTTATTCAAGAAATGAATTAGATCAGCTTGCAAAAAGCCTGTTAATGAGTCGCTTGCAGCTGGATTCTACGGGATATCTTTTAGCTTCGGAATCTACCTTGTCCGATGAGGTGCTGGTTCAGTTGAAATCTGATGTACATCGCCTTTCTATGCATGAACCCTTGCAGTATGTGCTGGGCAGCACATCATTTTATGGCCTTGAAATTCAATGCAGTCCCGCTGCACTAATTCCGCGTCCTGAGACTGAAGAGTTGGTGGACTGGGTATTAAGCGAAGTTCAATTAACTTCCTGTAGCGTGATTGATTTAGGGACAGGAACCGCTTGTATTCCCCTGGCGATCAAGGCGCAGCGTCCGTTATGGCACGTTTCTGCGATAGATGTAAGTCAAGAGGCTTTAGCGTTGGCGCGTTCCAATGCCTTAAGTTTAATGCTGGATGTTCACTTTGAAGGGTTAGATTTATTGCATGACTTGTCGGATTTTGGGGTTAAAGAGACGTTTGATGTAGTGGTCTCAAATCCACCGTATATACCCAATGCGGATGCTTCATTGATGTTGCCAAACGTATTGAATCATGAGCCATCCCTTGCGTTGTTTGTTCCCGATTCAGATCCCTTGCTTTTTTATCGCCGTATCATAGCGTTTTGTGAGCAGTATTTAAATAGTGATGGCTATGTATTCGTTGAAATCCATGAAGAATTATCTGAAGAGACCATGCAATTATTTCATAAAGCGGGGTTTGCTAACATTGAATTGAGGAAAGATTTGCAAGGAAAATCGCGCATGATTAAGGCGCAACGTGTATCTTTATCGGGTGAATCCTGAAGAAGCAAAAGCGAGAATTATACACCTGTCTGCTGAACTTAATCGGCATAATGACTTGTACTACATTCAGGCAAAACCAGAAATTTCCGATCAAGCCTTTGATTTTCTTTTAAAAGAATTAGAATCTCTGGAGGACTTGTTTCCTCAGTTTGCACTTCCAAACAGTCCGTCCAAACGGGTAGGAGGGGATATCACGAAAAAGTTTGAGTCTGTTCGACATGAATTCCCAATGCTTTCTTTGGCAAATACATACTCCGAAGAAGAGATTCAAGAATGGGCAGGACGAATTTCAAAAGCAGGCTTAGCGGAGTTAGAATTTGTTTGTGAATTGAAATACGATGGGGTAGCGATTGGATTGCGTTATGAGCAAGGGGAGTTGGTCCGTGCGGTAACACGTGGGGACGGAGAGCAGGGGGAAGATATTACAGCCAATGTACGAACTATTCGCACCATTCCGTTGAGTTTAAAAGGTGATTTTCCTGAAAAATTCGAGATTCGAGGTGAAGTGTTTATGCCCTTAGATGCCTTCGAAAAGCTAAATGCATCCCGCGATGAAGCAGGTGAGGAGCGCTTTGCTAATCCAAGAAATACTACCGCAGGTACCTTGAAGCTTCAGGACTCCGCTATGGTAGCAACCAGGGGCTTAGATACTTTTTTGTATGGTGTTTATGGAAACGATTTGCCCTTTCAATCGCATATGGATGCTGTTAAAGCGGCTGGTTCATGGGGGTTTAAAATTCCTTCGGAGGCGCACGGGTATATTTCAAGCACCAACACCATAGCCGGAGTCATGGATTTTATTCACTATTGGGATGAGCACCGCAGTGAATTACCGTTTGAAATTGATGGCATCGTTATTAAAGTAAACTCTTATGAGCATCAGCGGAGGTTAGGATTTACCGCTAAATCACCCCGTTGGGCCACAGCCTTTAAATTCAAGGCAAAACAAGTCCAAACAAACTTACTATCGGTAGATTATCAAGTGGGAAGAACCGGTGCAATAACGCCAGTGGCTAATTTAACGCCAATCACCCTCGGTGGAACAACCGTAAAACGCGCCTCGCTTCATAATGCAGACCAAATCGAAAAGTTTGATTTACACCTTGATGACCTGGTATTTGTAGAAAAAGGTGGTGAGATTATTCCTAAAATTGTAGGACTAGACCTGGCTAAGCGCTTGCCGAATGCAGTTCCGGTTGGGTTCATTACTCATTGTCCGGAATGCCATTCCCCCCTTGTGCGTGAGGAAGGGGAAGCACATCATTTTTGTCCAAATCAAGCGTCTTGTCCCCCTCAAGTGATTGGCAGAATTCAGCACTTCGTTTCCCGTAAAGCAATGAATATCGATGGGATCGGTGAAGAAACAGTCGCGCAGTTAGTCAATGAAGGGGTGATTTCAACCTTGGCTGATTTGTATGATTTAACCCGCGAGCCCTTGCTCGCCTTAGATCGAATGGCCGATAAATCAGTGGATAATTTGCTAGCTGGGATAGAGGCAAGCAAGGAAGTGACCTTTGAACGGGTATTGTTCGGGTTGGGGATACGTTTTGTTGGCGAAACCGTCGCAAAAAAATTAGCATATGCCTTTGGCACCATGGATACGCTTCAAATTGCTACATTTGAAGAACTTTTAGCGGTTGATGAAATCGGAGAACGCATTGCGAATTCGTTAATCTCATTCTTTAAAAACCAAGAAAGCTTGCAATTGATTGCTCGATTGAAGCTTCATGGTCTGAATATGGAGGTGGAGAAACGTGCCCTTGACTCAACAGTACTGGAAGGTAAAACATTGGTGGTGAGCGGTGTGTTTGATTCGTTCTCAAGAGATGAGTTAAAGCACCTAATCGATGTGAATGGAGGTAAAAATACAGGTTCTGTATCAGCTAAAACTGATTTTTTAGTAGCTGGTGAGGGCATGGGACCAAGTAAATTGAAAAAAGCGACAGATTTGGGTGTAACCATTTTGTCTGAAGAAGAATTTAAAAACCTGATCGGGTATGGCAAATAATAGCATGTGGGCATCCACAAAATCATTGATGGTTGTAATCAACTATGTAAATGAAATTCAGCTGCGCGATTATCGACGTGCGTTGGATGCAATTTTAGATAAAAGTCATGTCAAAAAACTTACGATTATTGTAAATGTGCCGAAGGAAGTAGATAAAGCTTCTTTGCCTCCTCATTTTCTGATTTATTATAATAGTCCATTAGATTATTCTTTTATGGGAAAGTTGAAGGATGTTCTACTGATGCGTGAATTGGAAAAGTCCTTCGATTTGTTGCTGTGGATGGGTACGCTACAACAAAAGGTATATCCAGAATTAAAAAACACCCAATTCAAACGTAAGGTGGTGGTGAATGATTCGGATGATTCGTATTTTGACTTACAATTGCAAACAAAAGAAGAAAGCCCTGTTGAATTATTGAATTTTGTAACGAATACACTCGATAAAATCGAATTATATGACTAATATGTTCAAAGGATCGGGAGTTGCTCTAGTAACTCCATTTAACCAAGACATGCAAATTGATTTCGATGCCTTGGAGAGTTTGGTTGAATATCAAATTGAAAACGGAACGGATTTTTTAGTAGTACAAGGAACAACGGGTGAGTCTCCGACCCTGTCCAAAGCCGAAAAACTAGAGGTCTTAAACGAAGTCATTGAGATTAATCAAGGACGTTGCGGCATTGTATATGGCATTGGGGGGAATAATACCGCCGCAGTGGCAGAATCTTTAGCTGATATTCCAAATGGGGTAGACGGCATTTTGTCGGTTTCTCCCTATTATAACAAGCCCATTCAAAAAGGAATCGTAGCTCATTATAAAATTGTGGCCGATTCAACAGATTTACCGATTATTCTGTATAATGTTCCCGGCCGAACAGGGTCGAATGTTGCCCCAGAAACCACCTTGGAATTAGCAGAAGTTAAAAACATCGTCGCGGTTAAAGAAGCATCCGGTAACATGGAACAGATTATGCAAATCATTAAATATCGTCCTTCCGGTTTTGGTGTGCTATCTGGCGATGATAACCTGACCATGCCCTTAATCGCTGCAGGCGCAGATGGCGTTATTTCGGTTGTGGCCAATGCATTTCCTGCCTTGTTTTCCAGCATGGTTCATTCCGCTATGCGTGGGGAGCTCGATGCAGCCCGCGAGGCGCATTACAAGCTGTTTGATGTAACAAAAATGTTCTTTGAACAAGGCAATCCAGGTGGGGTAAAGTCCGCTTTGGCGCACATGCAGTTAATGGATGAATACATGCGATTGCCACTTTTTCCCGTATCGGATGAATTAAGAAAACGCATTGAGAAAGAAACAATCGCCATCCTTGGATAAAACTTGGTGCATTCTTGCACTGATGGCACTCGTTGTTCGTTGTTCTCCTCCTACAGACATTTCAGATACTAAGAATCCGCCTCCTGTTGATAACCCTTCGTCCAATGGCGGAGATTGTATTGGCGTACCCACGATTAAAA
>JBEIDV010000175.1:0-4303 GCA_040383285.1 Crocinitomicaceae bacterium
ATATTCTCAAGATTTTACCGTTTTGGGTGGTTCGCTTTCTGAAACTCACGCAGCTAAAATTTGTAGAATAATGGATTTAGCGCTAAAGAATGGCGCTCCAATAATTGGGTTAAATGATTCGGGTGGTGCACGAATTCAAGAGGGGGTGGTATCTCTTTCAGGGTATTCTGAGATATTTTTTAGAAATACACGCGCAAGCGGGGTGGTGCCTCAGATTTCTTTAATTATGGGGCCTTGCGCTGGGGGTGCCGTTTATTCACCCGCACTTACTGATTTTGTTTTCATGGTTGAGGACACCTCTTATATGTTTGTAACTGGACCTAATGTGGTTAAAACGGTAACACATGAAGAAGTTACTTCCGAAGACCTTGGCGGCGCAAAAACCCATGCAGAGCGCAGTGGTGTTAACCATTTTGTAGCTGGTAATGACGTGGAATGTCTGAAGAATGCACGTGCATTATTGACATATTTACCTCAGAATGCTTACGAGGAGGCACCTAAAACGGCTGTTTTTGAGTTTTCAAAAACTAAAACTGAAACAATAAAAACCATACTTCCAACCAATAGTGGTTTACCTTATGATTGCCGAAGAGTAATCGATTGTTTGGTTGACGATGCGTCATTCAAGGAAGTGCAAGAGGATTATGCAAAGAATATTGTTGTTGGGTTTGCTCGATTAGAAGGCCGCACGATTGGGGTGGTATCAAACCAACCTGCCGAATTAGCCGGTGTTTTAGATATAAACGCATCAAGAAAAGGCGCACGATTTGTGAGATTCTGTGATTCATTTAACATCCCTCTACTTATTTTAGAAGATGTTCCAGGGTTCTTGCCGGGTACAGACCAAGAATGGAATGGAATAATATCACACGGAGCTAAATTAATTTATGCTTTTGCTGAAGCTACGGTTCCTCGAATTACTATAATAACCAGAAAAGCATATGGTGGCGCTTATTGCGTTATGAACTCTAAATCCCTTGGTGCAGACTTGAGTTATGCGTGGCCATCTGCTGAAATTGCGGTAATGGGGGCGAAAGGAGCGGCAGAAATAATTTTTAGAAGAGAAATTAATGCAGCAACAGACCCGTCTCAAAAATGGATTGAAAAGGAGGCAGAATATGCCGACACCTTCGCTAACCCATATCGGGCAGCAGAACGAGGGATTGTAGACGATGTGATTTTACCTGAAGAAACGCGCCAAAAATTAGTATTAGGATTTAAAATGCTGGAGAAAAAAGCTGAAAATCTACCATTAAAAAAACATGGAAATATTCCACTTTAATTAAATTAATCATGAAAGAATTAATCGCAACATTCACCAATCAACTTGAAGAAGCTTTTGAAATTGCTTCTAAACAATCATTTAATACACCCGACCGACCAATTCACAACATAGTGATTTGCGGATTAGGCGGCTCCGGTATTGGTGCTAAAATCGTTAGCAATTGGGTTCAAGATGAAATCGCGTTGCCAATTACCTTAGTTAATGAGTATACCCTTCCAGGGTTCGTAGGTCCTAATACCTTAGTTATAGGTTCATCTTACTCAGGGAACACGGAAGAAACTACCATGGCCTTGGATGAGGCGAAAGCAAAAGGCGCGTTTATTTTTGGTGTTACTAGTGGCGGTCATTTAGCTAAATTTTGTACTGAAAACGGCTATGATTGTGTAATTGTTCCTGGCGGAAACCCACCGCGAAGTGCCTTAGCATATTCCTTAGTTCAATTGCTTAATTACTTCAATAAACTTGGATTCATTTCGGCTAAATCCTTGG
This sequence comes from Crocinitomicaceae bacterium, assembly GCA_040383285.1. Classification (GTDB taxonomy): domain Bacteria; phylum Bacteroidota; class Bacteroidia; order Flavobacteriales_D; family Crocinitomicaceae; genus UBA952. The sequence continues at coordinate 1,775 of JBEIDV010000175.1, forward strand.
ATCAAGTTCAAGCGAGTATTGGTTTGATTCGTAATAACACCCAGGATATTGATTCAATCGCACAAGCGCTTTCTACCTATTTGTTTGGTAAAGTTGGGGTGCTTTATGGAGAAACAAAATACGAGGGAGTGATTGTAAGAGCGCGCCAACAGTTTAATGAGAATTCAAAATACTTGGCGTGGAATCAAGTGATTCCAGAAATGAATCACAACGAGCTTGTCGGTTGGGGTGGTGGCGACGAGCGTTTTGCCCCAGTATTCTTTAATGCAGCCGATATCCATCCAAGAAATAAAAAGCGTTTTGAAATAACGAAGGATGCCGTTTCTAAAAAATCGAACGCAGTGTTTAACTTGGACGCAAAAGGTGATTCGTTAATTGAACGTTCATTGTATTTAATTCATTTGGTAGATTGGGCCTCGTACTATTTGTGTGAGCTTAATCATGCCGACATCATGGATATCGAGATTATTGACTATCTCAAAAGTGAATTAGGTAAGATGTAATGAATCGCCCCAAGGTTAAATACCATCCCTTAGGGAGCGTTGATTATAAAGAAGCTTGGGACTTTCAAGAGTCTTTATTTAATGCACTGATTTCGAGTAAACAGCAAGGTGCATCGGATGCATTGAGTCACTTAATAACGTGCGAACACCCCCACGTATTCACCCTTGGAAAGAGTGGTAAAAAGGATCATTTATTAGCAGATGAGGTTTCTTTAAGTGAAATTGATGCAAAATTCTATCAGATAAACAGAGGCGGCGATATAACCTATCATGGTCCGGGACAGTTGGTGGTTTATCCGATTTTGGATTTAGAACAGTTCTTTACCGATATTCATAAATATATGAGGTTCTTGGAGGAATCAGTGATTTTAACCTTGGCGGAATATGGAATCATCGGCCATCGAATTGAAGGACTTACCGGAGTATGGATTGATTTAGAAAAACCAAGAAAAATTGCAGCTTTTGGTGTTAAAAGTTCTCGATGGGTTACGATGCATGGCATTGGATTTAATGTAAATACGGATTTATCCTATTTCGATCAAATTATACCTTGTGGCATATCGGATAAGCAAGTAACTTCTATGAAACAGGAGCTTGGCTACCAGTTGAATTTAGATGAGGTAACGGTTCGCCTAGTACACCATTTGGCGTCGTTGTTCAATTTTGATATTACAGAAACATATGAAATTAAGTGAACTTATACCAAAAGTAGAAGGAATTGAATTAGCGGTTGTGTTAGAGAATGATACGCCGGAGTATGCAGTTTACCTACATAATGCAAAAGAGGATATTATTGAGGGGATAATAATCACAAGCGTTGGCTACGGTGAAAATCCAACAACAGGTGAGAAAATTAAAACAGCAACCTTAAGGCATTCGCTTGAAGTAATGTTGCCAAATGAAGTAGCAAAAATAGAGTTGATTGTACCAGAAGTTTTTGGACTTTACAATGAATATTGGGTTAGTTTCTGGATTAACGAGGAGTTGTTTGATAAAAAATTCTTGTTCCTGCCAGATGCCATTCATGCGGATAAATTGACTATGTTGGATTCGTTTGGGAAACTTGGGGTTCTGCTTAGCTAGTTAGCGTTACTAGTTCTGGTAATGGAATCACGCCGCTTTTTCTCCAAATCTGTTTTCCATTTTTATAATATATGAGGGTAGGAACACCACGTATACCTAACTGATCTGCGATGGCTGGATTTTTATCAACGTCGATTTTTAGAATTCTCAGTGCTTGACCTTTCTTTGATTTTAATTGATCTAAAATAGGAGCCAACGTTTTACATGGTCCACACCAAGTAGCATGAAAATCCACTAAGGTTGGCGTTTCACCTTTAATGATGTCGTTGAATTTACCCATTGTACAAAGGTAGGTTCTTTGCTGAGGTATGAATGTAACCTAAGGCACAAAAAAAGGCGACCGAGGCCGCCTTTTCCATAAAATAGAATCTTTTATTGCTTGTCGTAAATCGCCATACACGTTCCTGTACCGCCAATTAACGGCGCATTGTTGTCGTATGTATACGTGATTTGTATTTGAGTTCCTGTTGCATTCATTGCTCCTGTTCCAGAAAAAGTAACATCACCAATGGTAATATTTAGGGTTTGGTTAGGTACCGTAATGTTCGCGCCATTAATGGTTCCTGTTGCTGTTCCGCCTACTAAATTGAAGAAGTTTTCAATGTTTACTGCACTAGCACTTCCACCAGCCGTGATGCTTGGTGAAGCCGATAATGGAAATTGTGTTCCACTGCATGTAGTTGTCATAGCCCAAGATACTCCAGTCCAATTCTCTGCACCAATCACCACATCTACGCGACGTTTTGCTGTTGATGTACCATTCGCATTGGTAGCAGCGTAGTTTACGTAATATGTACCTACTGTAGAAGAATCTACTTGGTTGTCCGTAGTAACGGCAACGGAAGAACCGTCTTTATTAGTTGCTGTTGCACCAGCATCTGTGTACGATGCGCTAACGTTAATGGTAACTTGCGCAGCACCATTAAGCGTTAAAAACGGCTTG
>JBEIDV010000176.1:0-4187 GCA_040383285.1 Crocinitomicaceae bacterium
GTTAAATCATTAAAATCGATCACATGAAAAAATTGTTACTTAGTTTAGTTTTTGGAGCTTCAATCGCTTCAATGAATGCACAAGTCCTTACGAATGGGGATTTTGAACAAGCGGCTTCTCCGCTACTACCAGGCGTTGCTACAGATTGTCCGGGATGGGGAATCGGTTTATACACCATGGAAACTGCGAATGCTTATGCAGGAGCGCAATCTGCGAAACTTATGACCATTGTGGATGCAGCTACAGCAGCCTTATTACAGTGGCCATCGGATACAATCGCAGGCGTAATGCAGCAAGTTGTGACGGGTTCTTGGCCGAATGCAGGATCGTTAACCTTGAATTTCGCATATAACCACATCGTTTCAGCAGGAGATACTGCCTTAGTGGCGTGTCAGTTTGCTGATACCATGGGTGCAGGTCCAAACGATGACGTATTACTTTTTCAAGCACTTGGCGCATTTGGAGGAAATTCAAACGGATGGCAAACGGCTTCAATTCCGATGGACCCGATTCCTGGAGCTATGGGAACAGCGAACAGTGTAATCGTGCTTGCAGCCTCTTCCATTGGTGCGGCATTCGGAACTGGAAATGGGATTCCTAACAGTACCTTGTGGTTAGACAACGTTTCCATCACTGGTGGAGCAAGTGTAATTGAATTGGCTGCAACGGTCAATGTTTATCCAAATCCAACGAATGGTACCTTAACCTTTGATGCTTCTGAAGCAATTTCAGGTGTTGAAATCTACGGAATGGATGGTAAATTGGCTTTGAGTGCAACAACAACAAACGTTGACATCACAAACCTACCAAACGGGATCTATCATTACAGTGTAATGACTGTTTCTGGAAAAGTATTGAAAGGAAAAGTTTCTAAAATCTAAGGATTTACAGACATACGGATTAAAGCTCGCTTCGGCGGGCTTTTTTTTTATAAATTGATTTGCTGAAAAAATACACTGAAAGGCACTTGGCAATAATCTAAGATTGTTTTTAATGTACTCAACGTAATATTAACACGCCCAGTTTCAACCCTTGAAATGTGAATCCCTGTATCGTTGTAAAAATCTTCTTGCGTTAAATTTCGTTGCCTCCTTAAGACCTTCAAGCCATCTTCGGTTGAACGCAATAAAGCTTGATCCTTAAGTTGTGCTTTTGCCATCGGCACAAAATGACGAATTCATCAGTGATTTTTTAATGACTTATTTGTCATTTTAAATTTTTAATGTATTTTCGTGACATATTTGTCATTTTAAAAATTAAAAACTATGAAAAAAACTAACTATTTAATGGGGATTGTGACTTCGATAATATTAACAAGTTGTGGTGGCTCATACTACGTTGTTCAACCAGCTGGTGAATTAACAATGATTGCAACGAGAAATATAGAAACCAAAACCGAATATTCCAAATTAAAAACCTATGCTGGTATTGATAGATCTCAAGTTGATAACGCCATTGCAACATCCAAAGGCGGAAAAATTAGCATAAAAAGTCCTGTATACAAGGAAATCAATACTTACAAGGCCAAAAATCTACAAGAATCCGTTGACGCAGTAGTTAAATCTGTTGTTGGTGGAGAATTCCTTAAAAATGCCAAAATGTACTCTGTTATCCAATATGTTAAAAGCAATGTTCCAGGGCAACCTTTAGTTGCAACAACCTTCTATATGGCTAGTGGTGACGTTTGGGGAACCAAGTCTGAGGATGATAATATAAAAGGATTTCGAAAAGGAGATCAAATCATTTTCACATATACAAAAGAGAATAAGAAGTTAATTGGGAAAGTTTTCGAAGGTGAATTAAATAGCCAATATCAAGGAAAAATACTTGAACTTAAAAGTGCTTCGGCAATGATCTCTTTAGCAACAGGAGAGGTGGTTGAATTACCTTACACATCTCTTACAAAGATTGAATAGATCTAGGATATTTTTTTTAAAGCTCGCTTCGGCGGGCTTTTTTTTTAATCCTTCCCGAAGTAATGTATTTCTCGGTGGGTTTCTTCAATTTGATCTTTAACAACCTGAATTGATTTGGTTAAAATAAACAAATCTGGTGGTGCATTTTTACCTAACCAATCCCAACTGTCCATCTCATGATCCACGGCACGCCCCATGTGGTAGAGTAATTCCATGTTATTGGCATATAACCATGCCTGAGCCTTTTCAAGTCCTTCCGCTGCATTAATCATTGCCATAATGTGCGCGTATCCATTATCCATCAACCAATCTCTAGATTCTTGAATCAAATAAATGGCATTGGTCGCATGAAATAATTCAGGAAATCCGGTTTCTCTCAATCCAAGTTGAATTACCTTATCGCCATCTACCGCCTTTGCCCATAGCAAAATCACCTCAGCCGAATAATTAATTGGCTTTAGTTGAACTTGCTTCTGCTCTTTAGGCGATTCTTCTTTCTTTTTTTTAAACCAACCAAACATCTTAAAAGAACCAACTTGCTACTAAGATCGCAGCGATTACACAAATTAAATCCACTAGTAACATGGTAGATAGGGTATAGCGCGTATTCTTCACCTTAATCGCACCAAAATAAACCGCAACTACATAAAAGGTTGTTTCTGCACTGCATTGAAAAATGCAACTCAATCGACCTGTAAATGAATCCGGTCCGTACACCCGCATGGCATCCAGCATGAACCCACGCGATCCACCACTACTGAACGGACGCAACATGGCTACCGGTAAAGAATCCGTTATTTCTTTGGATAAGCCCGCCTGAGAAAAAATCCACGTGATTCCTTGACTAAGCAACTCAAACATTCCACTGTTGCGAAATACAGAAATCGCCACGAGCATTCCTAAGACATACGGGAAAATGGTAACCGCGGTATTCATTCCATTTTTAGCACCAACTACAAAGGAATCAAAAACGGTAGTATTCTTTTCCTTGAATCGCTTCTCTTTCCAAAAGGCAAACCCTAAGGTTAGTAAGATAATTCCAATGAGCAATACCCCTGAAAAATTCGAAGTAAAATGATTTTTTGCCATAAGGTCTAAGGAACCAATATAGAACAACAAGCCAAGCATGGCCGCAATGATGCTAAACACTACGGCGATTAGTATGCCGCTTAACAAATTCACCCGTTGACGTATTCCAACAATAATTAAGGCCGCTATCGTCCCAATAAACGAGGTAATAATGCAGGGTAGCATAACATCCGCAGGATTGGTTGCGTGTTCCGCCGCTCGATAGCCAATAATCGACGTTGGAATCAAGGTTAAGCCCGCCGCATGCAAGCAAAGAAACATAATCTGTGCATCACTCGCCTTGTCTTTATCTGGGTTAATCTCCTGTAAACTTTCCATCGCTTTTAGCCCAAAGGGCGTAGCCGCAGAATCGAGTCCAAGAAAATTAGCCGCGAAATTTAAGGTCATGTACGAAATACTCGGATGATTCTTGGGTACCGATGGAAAAACTTTAACAAAGAAGGGACTTAACCATTTAGCTAAGCCTTCGGCAGCACCCGAGTCGATAAGCAACTGCATTAAGCCCGCAAAAAATGCAAGATAGGCAAGTAAGGGGAGAATAATATCCAGGATAGTAGACTTGGCTGTTGGAAGCAATCCATCCGTTTTTTGGAGGCCGCTGTAAATTCGTACCTGCCCCTCTGAATTCACATAGGTAGTGTCGGCATCGGTGTCATTTGCATTAAAAACGACCGTTCCTTCCGGACTACGTTTTAGTGTATCCTTGAGCGAATTAGGCAATTGAAACAGGTACTTTTCACCGATGAGAACGGGATCATCTTTTTTTCCATTGATTACTGAATCAATGCTATATTGTTGATTGAATGAAATTCCTACCAAGATAAAAACCAGGGAAGAAATAAAAATAATGAGCCAAAATCTACTTAATACCATAAGAACGAAGTTCGTAGAAATATCCATTGCCTAGTAATGACACCAAAAATGATATTAACATACGTTATTGAAAAGCGAGCAATCGAATGAAAACGAACAATCTTGGTACTTTTGTGTTCAAAATAGCACTATGCAACAAGAATTTCACGCCGCATCTACACGAGGTTTTGCTGATCACGGATGGCTAAAAGCCAAGCATTCATTCAGCTTCGCATCTTGGTTTAATCGATACCGCATGCACTTCGGTGCCTTGCGTGTCCTGAACGACGACATCGTAGCTCCAGGAATGGGTTTTGGAAAGCACCCCCA
>JBEIDV010000177.1:0-4184 GCA_040383285.1 Crocinitomicaceae bacterium
AATTTTATGTCTTTATATGTCTTAATTGAAGCCCAAGTTCGCATATCATTGTTTTTTACAAAGGTAATAACAAACTCCGTAGGGTAGGGTTTAGATTTCCCGAAATTATAGTTACAAGCGCAGCATTTATCGAACAATAATTTCATCCATGAAAATCCATGGAGCACTTCCTTCGCCCGGGAATCCTACGGGTATCGTTTTTGGCCCAGTTATTTGTAGTCGAATGGTTTGTGTTTTATTTTTGAATCGAATGACTGTTCGTTCCGAAGCAATATTCACGGATTTGGTTCTACCGCTATCTGTTGTTATCTTAACCTCGTTCGGAAGATGAATCCATGAAGATGGTTCATATAAACACCCAAGTTCTAGGCTTTTTATTTTTCTTCTTTCTTCCAAATCCACCTTAAGTTCAATGGTATTCGTATCAAAACCAACCCATTGATAGCCTCGCCAAGGGCGAGCTCCAAATTGTCCATCTACAAGGGTTAAATCACCCGAATCATAGCGACTGTTGGGCGGTGTAATGTACGTAACCTTCGCGCCCAACCCTTGGTGAGAAATTATCGTTAGCGAATCCGCACAGCATGGAGAGAAAAAGGTCAATTTATACTCCGATGTATTTTTTGTGGTGCGCTTAAAATCAATGGTTTTATTGTGGTCTAACCAGACGCCATCATGGCTATTAAATGAACTAACTACCACAGATTCACTGGTGTCCTTAAATTCAAATCCTAGGGATATTCCATTGGGTACTCGGTTGAATTTGAAGCTTGGTTTCATAAAACTAAGTGAAACATTCGTGTTCAAGATTGGACCCATTAGCCTTGGGATGTGATATGTTTTAAGTGCACCCTCAAAGGCTTTATATGGCGCTTTAGTTCCGCCCCAAAGTGCTTGACTTAAGGCAATGGCTCGTGGATAGGTCATGTATGTAAGTTGGTCGAATGTTGGGATATACTCGGTCCAAAGGTTTGCCTGCCCACCCAGGATGAAACGTGCTTCATAGTCCTTGAGTTCTTCAGGAATTGGATTGAATTCATACACTTTTTCAAGTGGCGTGTACCCGCCAATGGCTAAGGGTTCTGAAACGGATTTTCCTTGATAATGATCGAAATAACAATGAGACCCAGGACTCATAACAACAAAATGCCCCTGCTTAGCGGCAGCAATACCGCCTTCTGTTCCACGCCAAGACATAACCGCAGCGCCTGAGGTAAGTCCACCTTCAAGGATTTCATCCCAACCAATTAATTTGCGGTTATGGGCTTGAAGGTATTGATCCATTTGACCTATAAAATAACTTTGAAGTTCGTGTTCGTCGGCTAAGGCAAGGGTTTTAATGTTGGCTTGGCATTTTGGGCATTGTTTCCATCGGGTCTTCGGTACTTCGTCTCCACCAACATGAATGTATGGACTCGGAAATAGATCCATTACTTCATCCAAGATGTTTTGTAGAAACAAGATGGTGCTATCTTTTGTACAGAATACATCGTCAAACACCCCCCAAACCCCGGGCACAGATTGTATATTTCCATTGCATGAATATTCAGGATACGCGGCAAGGGCGGCTCTGGCATGTCCGGGCATTTCAATTTCAGGCACCACGGTAATTTGACGTGCTGCTGCGTAGGCTATCACCTCTTTGATTTGATCTTGGGTATAGAATCCACCATAGCGGGTGGTGTTCCATGTGCGAGGGAACGTGGAATAGTGGTTTTCAATGGTACTGTCGCGCCATGCCCCAATACTCGTTAATTTCGGATACCGTTTGATTTCAATTCGCCACCCTTGGTCGTCGGTTAAGTGCCAATGAAACACATTGAATTTATACATCGACATGAGATCGAGGTATTGTTTAACTTCTTCTACACTAAAAAAATGCCGAGAAACATCCAAGTGTAATCCTCTCCAACTAAAGGACGGGTAGTCTTTTACGAAACATACTGGAATACTAAAACGTTGGCCATCATCAGCCAGGGTAATTAATTGAAAGAGGGATTGTAGGGCGTTGAAACAAGAGGATTCACTAGTGTATGTAATTCTAATTTGATCGGTATTCGCATTGATGGAATAGGATTCCGGATAAGCGCCAGTGAGTTGTTGAAACGTGATAAACCCTTTATTAGGCATTAGATCAACAAAAGAAGAATCAGGTAGATATAATTTAGCGATTTCAGGAAGTACTGCAGAAATCGTTTTCGGGAGATTTTGGGTATTGAAACGCAAGGTATCACATAAAAGAGATGACTTATTTGTTCCGCCATCAATATAGGTTACCGGTCTTGGCAGAATAGGACAAAGCGCTTGAGCGTTAAGGTTAAGGGCGGAAAAAAGTACCCCTAGGAAGATTATAATTCGCATGGGGTAAAAATACGGTAAATTATAAAAGAAAAAGGCCGGATGCCCGGCCTTAACTTAGTTTTTGTGAATCAATGGAAACTTCAGTTTCGTTTTGTTTTGCTCCAAGGATTTACTGTAGTTCAGCAAGAAAGTGATTGCGCTTTCTGGTGCTTGTGCTAAGCGATTGGAATTGATTACACGCTTTACATTTTTGTACTTTTCAGTCATAGGCTTTTTTTTACCCAAAACGATGCAACGCTCATATTATTGCCTTGCGTATTATTTTCACATTATTTTTACCTTTGTGCACCATCAACAACCAAACACAACCATGAATGCACTTATAAAACCTGGGGTAGCAACCGGCGATCAAGTTCAATCCATTTTCGCGTTAGCGAAAGAGAAGGGGTTTGCTCTTCCTGCAGTCAATGTAACCAGTACCTCTACGGTTAATGCCGTTATTGAAGCCGCTGCCAAATTGAATGCGCCAGCAATCCTTCAGTTTTCTAATGGGGGCGCACAATATTTTGCCGGAAAAGGCTTATCTAATGCAAATGAGAAAGCCGCTATTTTGGGCGGAATTTCCGGAGCAAAGCACATTCATGAAGTTGCTGAGGCCTATGGAGCAACCGTTATCTTGCATACGGACCATTGCGCTAAAAACCTGTTGCCTTGGATTGATGGCTTATTGGATGCGGGTGAAGAATTTTTTGCCCAAACAGGTAAACCTTTATACAGTTCTCACATGATCGATCTTTCGGAAGAACCGATTCATGAAAATATCGAGTTATGTAAAAAATATCTTGCCCGGATGTCAAAAATGGGCATGACCTTGGAAATCGAGTTGGGGATAACCGGAGGGGAAGAAGACGGAGTGGACAATACAGGGGTGGATAGTTCGAAATTGTATACACAACCTGAAGAAGTTGCCTATGCATACGAAGAGCTAATGAAAGTTTCGCCACGTTTTACAATTGCTGCTGCCTTTGGAAATGTACACGGAGTATATAAGCCAGGAAATGTGGTGTTGAGACCCATTATTTTAAAAAATTCACAAGATTACATCCAATCTAAATTCCATACCGGGGTAAATCCAGTAGATTTTGTGTTTCATGGTGGATCAGGTTCTACACTAGAAGAAATTCGTGAAGCCATTGGTTACGGTGTTGTTAAGATGAATATCGATACCGATTTGCAATTTGCTTTTACAGAAGGGGTTAGGGATTATGTGGTGAACAATGTGGAATACTTGAAAACCCAAATTGGGAATCCGGAGGGTGACGATAAGCCGAATAAAAAATACTATGACCCAAGAAAATGGATGCGTGATGGTGAATTAACATTTATAAAACGCTTAGAGCAATCATTTTCAGATCTAAATAACTTGAATACCTTAATATGAGTTGGTTTAAAAGAAATAAAGAAGGAATCACCACCAAAACAGAGGAGAAAAAGGAAACTCCCGATGGCTATTGGACGAAATGTTCCAATTGTAAAACGCTTTACATTACAGATGATTTAGCAAAGAATAACTTCGTGTGTGAACGGTGTTCTCATCATGAACGTATTGATGCAGAATCTTATTTCCATTTGATATTTGACGATGGAAAATATACTGAATTAGATCGGGATATGATTTCAGGGGATCCGCTAGAATTTCAAGATACCAAGAAATACACGGACCGTGTAAAAAGTACCCAAAAGGCAACCGGATTAAAAGATGCATTACGTTCCGCGTATGGAACCCTTGATGGACAAAACTTAGTAATCGCTGCCATGGATTTTGGATTTATTGGCGGTTCGATGGGTAGCGTGATGGGCGAAAAGATATCTCGGGCAATAAT
>JBEIDV010000178.1:0-4158 GCA_040383285.1 Crocinitomicaceae bacterium
AGAAAAGCAACTTGCCCGGTAATCCCCGATTAGGAGCCGTAGCATGGAGTACGTCGCCAAGCGCCTATATTGCAACCGGACAAGATCCAACCGGTGCATACTTGAACGATGTTTGGCAATATAATTACTATCAAAACGCGTGGACACAACGAAATATTTTTATCGGAGGAGGCCGGGTAAACGCAATCGCTATGATTATTAATGGCTCAGTATACGTTGGAGGGGGTTATAACGGATCCTATTTAGATGACTTTTTCACCTACAATGGGGTCGCTGAGTTACAAGAAGAGGATATATTATTAACACTATATCCTAACCCAAGCGAATCATGGGTCAAAATTGATGGAATAGAACACCCAACCGCGTATAGTATCTATTCCGCGACAGGAATGGAGCTGTTAAGGGGTAAAACATCAAACCATGAAAGCATTTCCTTGGAAAATCTTCCAATTGGAGCATATATCATTAAGTTAACGATACAAAACAGAACCGTATGTCGCTCGTTTATAAAACGTTAATCCTATTTGGAATGCTACTCTTATTTAATTGTAGCTCTTCGGACAAGAAGGGGCAAAAATCTGAAGATTCTGAGAAAACAAAACCCACAGAACAAGTCCTTTATGCTACTTTTCAGAACGCGGACGGGACCTGGGGTTATGACATATTATCCGCTGGAAAGGTGCTGATTCATCAACCAAATATCCCAGCAATCCCAGGAAATCAAGGGTTTGAATTAGAAACACAAGCCACGCAACTTGCACAATTAGTGGTGCGTAAAATTAACGCCGGTATTATGCCCCCAAGTGTTTCTAGCGAGGAGGTTCAAGGAATTATTGGTAATCCTAACTAAACGTGTAAGGCTCTATTACCCGTAGCGCCTAAAGCCGCTTCTTTTAATGCTTCAGAATACGTAGGGTGCGGGTGGCAAATTCTAGCAATATCCTCAGCTGATGCACGATACTCCATGGCCATAGCTGCTTCCATGATCAAATCGGCGGCTCTAGCCGAAATCATATGAACACCCAACACCTCATCGGTGGTTTTATCAGAAATCACTTTAATAAACCCGCTGGTATCCATAGACGCTCGAGCTCGTCCAAGCGCCTTGATTGGGAAATTCCCAATATTCACTTCAATTCCAGCAGCTTTTAGTTCTTCTTCTGTTTTACCGACAGAGGCAACTTCTGGCCAAGTATAAATCACTCCCGGAATTAAATTATAGTTTATGTGTGGTTTTTGACCCGCAATGCATTCTGCAATAAAAACACCCTCCTCTTCCGCTTTGTGAGCTAACATCATGCCTTTTATCACATCCCCTATGGCATAAACATTGGGAACGCTCGTTTGAAGACGTTCATTAACCTCAATTTGTCCTCTGTTATTCGGCGTAATTCCAAGTTTTTCAAGACCTAAGCCGTCTGTATACGCTTTTCTACCTACAGCAACTAAGCAATAATCCGATTCAAGTGTAACGGTATTTCCTTTTTTATCCAAGGCAGTAACTAGGGTTTTATCTCCGGTGTTTTTTACCCCTTGCACCTGGTGGTCAAAATGAAACTTTAACCCTTCTTTCTTAAGGATTTTTGCGAGTTCCTTTCCGATTGAGCCATCCATCATCCCCAACAAGGTGGATGAGTTTTCAATTACTTCTACCTCCGAACCAAGTCGCGCATAAACCGATCCTAATTCCAAGCCAATTACTCCCCCTCCAATAACAATTAATTTCTTTGGGATTTCTGATAATGATAACGCTTCGGTTGAGGTAATAATGCGTTTTTTATCTGGAATCATGCTAGGAAAGAAATTAGGTTTCGATCCGGTGGCAATAATTACATGTTTTGCTTGAAGTTCTTTAACGCCATCCGAAGAAGTAACTGCAACGGTAGTTGCGTTCACAAATGAACCGATACCGTGAAAAACTTCAACTTTATTTTTATCCATTAAGTACTTAACTCCGGCGCTTGTTTGAGAAACCACATCGTTCTTACGCTGAATCATTTGAGTGAAATTAGCCTTCACATCCTTAACCTCAATGCCATGTTCCGCAAAATGATGTGTCGCGTTATAAAAATGTTCAGAAGAATCTAATAATGCCTTAGAAGGAATACAACCTACATTTAAACAAGTGCCTCCAAGGGTATTATACTTTTCAATGATTGCTGTTTTCAACCCTAATTGCGCGCAACGGATTGCAGCAACATATCCTCCTGGCCCTGAACCAATAATTACCACGTCATACATAATGTCAAATTTAGATTACAAAATTACGACAAGCAATCCTAAATGTTCCAAAAAACTACTAGAATTAAGCAACCGAATTGCATTCTTGTTGTTTATATCCTTGTATGTCAAAAGAAATAGTGATCGCAGGAGCGGGTTGGCTCGGAGGTCCACTCGCACGGGTATTGAAGGAAAGCTATAATCACGTTACAGTACTCAGTCGAAGTAATGAACAATTTGCATATTTTAAGTCACAACATATTTCGCTGATTAAGTTTGACTATTCACAAATAGAACATTCAATCATTAATACGGAGACAATCAAAACACTGATTATTTGTATACCTCCAGCACCTAATTATTGTTCCATCATTAATGGGCTCATACAGGCTGTGAACCCAACTTATATCGTTTTTTCTAGCGCGACAAGTGTCTATTCACCAACATCTGGAGAGGTGACCGAAGACTCTACGCTTGGAGGCAATCCGTTGTTAGAAGAGGCTGAAACCTTGATTATTAATTCTGGGATTCCATATTGTATTCTGCGGTTTGGGGGATTAATCGGCGAGGACAGGAATCCGGCATCGCACTTTAGTGGAAAGTATAACATTCCAAATGGAGGTGCACCCGTGAATTTAATACATCGAGCAGAGATTATAGAAATCATTACGCAGGTTATTGATAAAAACATTGATGGGATATTTAACATAGTTTATCCAAGCCATCCTACCCGCAAAGAATATTATGAAAAGCAATGTGTCCAGCGCGGCTTAGCACCCTGTGAATTCGATTCGGACGGAAACGGAAAAATTGTTAATGGTTCTAAAATTAGCGCCCTTTTGAATCGTCCTTATCACTTTTCTATTGAATAATTCACAGAGTTTTCCCTACCTTTGATTGACCAAAAATGAAATGGATTCTTCCTTTCTTAGTCTTGACGCTCTTAACCTTTGAGGTTAATGCCTCACATATTATAGGTGGTGACATTTACTACGATTATTTAGGAAACAATCAATACCGATTTTATCTGACCTTGTATCGGGATTGTGCCTCCAGTGGTGCGGCTTATGACGACCCCTTACAATTAGCCATTTATAATGGGAACGGAACCTTGTTTCAAAATGTAAATGTACCCTTTCCGGGAAGTACTCCGGTGCCCTTAAATTTCAATAATCCATGTGCCACTGCGCCTGGAGGAATCTGTGTTGAAAAAGCCACATATATCGTAGTAGTTACCCTTCCCCCTACACCACTTGGGTATGATATTTCTTATCAACGCTGTTGCCGAGGACCAAATATAACGAACCTAATAAACCCAGACGATACGGGGATCACCTTGACCGCACATGTACCAGGAAGTAACTTAGGTAACGGGTCTATGTATCAAAACAGCTCGCCGCGATTTACAAATTATCCTCCGATATTACTTTGCAATACAGAGTCTATTACGTTTAATCATGGTGCTACAGATCCAGATGGGGATGTATTAACTTATTCCTTGGTAACTCCATACGCTGGTGCAAGCTCTGTAACGCCTTTACCTCCTCAAACTCCAGCGCCACCGTATGCGCCAGTCATGTGGAATCCGGGCTATAATGCTACTACACCACTCGGCCCGGGTTCAGGAATCACCATTAATGCGAATACCGGAATGCTGTTAGTTACCCCGCAAAATGTGGGCTTATTTGTAGTTGGGGTTAAAGTAACTGAAACACGAAATGGAATTGTTATTGGGTCTACCGTAAGAGACTTCTTATTTAGAGTATTTGATTGTAACATTACCCTACAAGCGTTATTACCCACCCAAGAACAACTTCCAACCTTTGTTTCTTATTGTCAAGGGCTAACCGTGAACTTTGTAAACAATTCCTACGGGGGAGCTTCCTACGCTTGGAATTTTGGGGTGCCTGGAGTAACGAATGACGTAAGTAGTCAAGC
>JBEIDV010000179.1:0-4142 GCA_040383285.1 Crocinitomicaceae bacterium
ATCCATTGGTTTAGGTTGAAAGGTGCTAACATGGTGAACGTTTCTATAAAATTAATACGTTATTTGGAATAGTTGTAAATGGCAAAGGCATACGCATGACGCTCATCGACCTCTTGGGTTTGTATGCATGTTTTTCTCCAAGGTTTTTCATCGAAGGTGTGCAAAAATGTATCAGCGTTAAAGGTATGGTCTATTTCAGTTATATAGAGCTCATCCAATGAAAGTGTTTCCAATGCTAAGCGATAAATTTCCCCGCCACCAATTATAAATATCGTCCGCTCGTCTTCTTTGTATGCATCGATGCAATCCTGTAAGGTGTTAAACACCTTGCATCCGGGTGCTTCAAAGGTTGGATTTCTTGTAATGACGCAATTCTCTCGATTAGGCAAGGGCCGAAAACGTTCGGGGATGGAGTCGTAATTTTTCCTTCCCATAACTACGATTTGACCATGGGTCATTTCTTTGAAAAATCTCATGTCATTGGGAAGATTCCACATCAAGTCATTGTTCTTTCCAATGCCCCGCTCTTCATCCATGGCTACTATTAATGCAAGCTTTGTCATACGGCTACCGCGGCTTTAATGTGAGGGTGTGGGTCATAATTCTCCAATTCGAAATCTTCAAATTTGAATGCAAACAAATCGTTCACATCTGGATTGATTTTCATGGTCGGTAATGGCCTGCATTCCCTTGAAAGTTGAAGCTTGGTCTGTTCGATGTGATTGGTGTACAGGTGCGCATCACCAAAGGTATGAATAAACTCACCCGGTTGCAGGCCACATACTTGAGCCATCATTAAGGTGAGTAATGCATATGAGGCGATGTTAAAAGGTACTCCCAAAAAAGTATCCGCGCTTCGTTGGTACAATTGACAACTGAGTTTACCTTCGGCTACATAAAACTGAAACATCGTATGGCACGGTGGTAAGGCCATATCATTGACACAAGATACATTCCATGCAGAAACCAATAAACGGCGTGAATCTGGATTTTTTTTAATCTGATCAACCACTTGTGAAATTTGGTCGATATGACCTCCGTCTTGCGTGGGCCAAGAACGCCACTGATACCCGTATACGGGTCCAAGATTCCCGTCTTCATCTGCCCATTCATCCCAGATAGAAACATTGTTATCTTTTAAATATTTAATGTTTGTGTCTCCTTGTAAAAACCAAAGCAGTTCATGAATAATCGACCGAAGATGCAATTTCTTGGTAGTCACTAATGGAAAGCCATCCGCCAAGTTAAAGCGCATTTGATAACCAAAAACGGAATATGTTCCCGTGCCCGTTCGGTCTTCTTTTTTTACTCCGGTATCAAGGATGTGTTTTAAGAGGTTGTGATATTGTTCCATATGAATACGAAAGTATCATTTAAAAAAAGGTGTCCGATCACACAGGGGATGAATTTATTAACTGCATAATAAACAATATTGATTTTACTTACCTTTATCCGCATGAACAAGTGGGTATTTTTTTTGCTGTTAATCCTTTCATCGACACTCGTTGGTCAGTCAAGCCTGAAAATACCACGTAAGTTTCGAGGAGAATTTCTTGGGACACAAGCGCCGTATTCGGTTGATTTTAGAACCAATTTCGCTCAGTTTGATTCTGTTCAAGTAAGCATTAAGCTCGAAAAGGAACGCGTTACGATTTGTTATCTTGGGGTAGATTATTGCCCAGTATCAGCAGGGCCAATCTATTCGTTGAAAAAAGAGAATTCCGGGAAATATACACAATGGTTATTAACGGTGGAAATACCCGGATATATGGTGAAAGAAGAACTTTGGCTAGTTAAGAAAAACCTTCACGTCATTCGAAAAGGTGTTTATCCGCAACCCGAAGTGAAATTGATTAAATCAAGGAAAAAATAGAGAAAAGGTGGTGCCTTTTCCTGGTGTACTTTTTACATTGACTTTTCCGCCGTGTGCATCTACGATTAACTTTACGTAATATAAACCAAGTCCAAAGCCCTTTACATTGTGTAAATTACCTGTAGGCACCCGATAGAATTTGTCAAAGATTAAGGAGAGGTTTTCTTTTTTTATTCCGATGCCATTATCCTCAATCTCAATCCAAATCCCGTTTTTATCATTTCTAGTTTGAATGGTTATGTTTGGAACAGATTCGCAATATTTTACAGCATTTTCCAAGAGGTTATAGATCACATTGGTTAAATGAACCGCATCCGCTTGTATGATGTGATTGGTAGCATTAAGTTCAAAGTTGATGATTCCTCCTTTTTCGAAATGATGAAGTTCAAAGTTTTCCTTTACCTCATCCAATAATTCATTTATATCAAATCGATCCTTGTTTAATACCACCTGGTCTTTATCCAGTTTGGCAACGTTTAATACCCGTTCCACTTGGTGCTCTAAGCGTTTGTTTTCCTTGTATATGATTCCCGCGTATTTATGCACTTGCTCAGCTGATATTTCTGGTAGTCTCATCATCATTTCTGCCGATAAACTGATGGTGGAAATAGGCGTTTTTAGTTCGTGCGTCATGTTATTTATGAAATCGGTTTTTACTTCCGCTAAGCGATATTGCCGCATAATCACCGTTACACTAAACGCGAAAAATATGGCAATGACTACCAACATTAAGGTGAGGTAAATCCAAGGAGAATAGTCATTTTGAGGTTCGATTTCTCCAAGTTCAAGGTTGGGGAAATACACGGTAAAATAATGACCGTCTTTCGTTAGGTTTAATTTTTCTGGCGTAATTTCATCAGAGGAAACCACGTCTGTAACATAGATAGAGTCTTTTTTGTAGCGTACGCGATTACTTAGAACAATGGAGTCAGTGAAGCAATCATAAATCCCATAGTAAAAATCCCTGTGAATGTTTTGAATGTAGAATTCTTTCTTTAGTAAGGTCTCTAAATAAAAAGGCTGTAATTCTTCATTGAAATCTACCGTAAAATGATTGTTTGAAATCTGCCTAACCGCACCATACATGTCAGATTCATCCCCATCCCTTTTTTGAATGGTTGAAAGAACATTCATGAGCGAGCTGTGCACATGATCCTGAAATTCTTTGAGGTTGAGGCTGTCCTCCTTCTGTTGAATCGCTAAACTAACGTTTTGTGTTTCTATCGTTCGCCCCACCCATAGCAACTGAATTATCAGAATTGAAAGCATCGAAAGCGCTCCCAGAATGATAACCGTGCTGATGGATTTGTTTTTCATGCGAATTAGAATCCTTGCACTCCGTTTACTGTGGTGTACTTAAGGACGTTCTTTTTTTCTGGATGTATGCGTGCAAAAGCTGATTGAACAGCAAGCGTACCTTCATGAAAACCACAAAGAATCAACTTCAATTTATTCTCATAGGTGTTTACGTCCCCAATGGCATAGATTCCTGGAATATTCGTAGAATAGTCTAAGGTATTTACTTTGATGGCATTTTTTTCTATTTCTAATCCCCAATCAGCGATAGGACCTAGGCTCGGTTTTAAACCAAAAAGCGGAATGAAATGATCAACTTTGCGGCGAAGTTCGCCCTGATGTTGATGGGTAATAATCACTTCTTCTAAGGATCCATTTCCGGATAATCCGGTTACTTCTGCTTCCGTAATTAAATCGATTTTTCCTCGCTCCGCTAAGTCAATCACTTTTTGAACCGAATCCAAATGCCCACGAAAAGAGGCGCTGCGATGCACTAAAGAAATAGTTGAGGCTATATTGTTTTCTACTAAATATATCGACCAATCCAATGCGGAGTCTCCGCCACCCGCAATAACACACGCTTTATCCTGATAAAACTTAGGGTCACGAATGATATATTCAACCCCGTTATCTTCAAAGTGGGTGATGTTTTCAATCGGTGGTTTTCTGGGTTCAAATACACCCAGTCCACCAGCAATCATAACAATGGGAGCTTGATGTTCGGTTCCTCTTACAGTAGTTACTTTAAAGGTTCCATCTTCCAGTTTGTCAATCGATAAGGCCGCCTCACCTAAGGTAAACCCTGGTTTAAATGGCGCCGCTTGTTTCATTAAATTATCGATTAAGTCTCCCGCTAATATTTCCGGAAATCCTGGGATATCGTATATCGGTTTCTTAGGGTAGATTTCAGAACATTGTCCCCCAGGTTGAGGTAAGGAATCAATTAAATGGCAACGTAATTTGAGGAGTCCTG
>JBEIDV010000180.1:0-4111 GCA_040383285.1 Crocinitomicaceae bacterium
CCGAGCGTAAATCAAAACAAGAAACCCAACTGGGTTTAATTAAACAGCTTGAAATCGAGGGGTGTTACCTTCCTTCAAACCTTACTATTTCTTCCATTTTCAGCATAGATCAAGTTTACGAAATACAAAAAACTCCGTATTCATACCCGAAATCTTCGGCACATAAGCACGCCATATTTCACCCGCCAATTATTTAAGATTTAACACGATTGTTGTATTAATCTTAAATAAGTAAACCATGAAATTCATGAACATGTTCGGAATCGTCTTGTGGACGTTTTCGGCTTGGTCGTGTGATGTATGCGGTGGTGTTTCCGGTAATGCTTCGATAGGCTTATTGGCATCCACTCAATTTCACACGATCGGTATAAAAAGTAGTCTAAATACGTATCGCAGTTATCTGAATGGTATTGTTCATTCACGCGAGTATATTGCGCAAGGAGAAGTAATTGCCAGATGGCAACCCCATGCCCGGTGGCAAATCTCAGCGAATATTCCCTATCAAGTGGGGAGGCAAAAGCGTGATTTAGGGAGCGATTTTATTCAAGGCTTAGGTGACCCAAGAATCCTAGTAAATCATGTGCTTGTACACCACAAGGATAGCAACCAGGCTACGAGAAATTTTCTTTCGCTTGGGCTAGGTATAAAAGCTCCATGGGGACGACGAGCACCAGCATCGAGTATGATTCGAAACCTATATCCAAGCACAGGTGCGTGGAATTTCAGTACCGTATTACTTTTTACGAATCGACTTACTGAACATGTCAGCCTTCAACAAGAAGGGATTTACACCTACAAAATGCGCGATGCCAGTGGGTATCGGTATGGCAATACGTATTCGTATGCCGTTACCGTGGTTTGGAATAAATCTCTAGGGATTGGTCGACTGCTTGTTGGACCTGGGTTACAATTAGAACGATTTGGAGCCAGTACAGAAGATGGACTACCGGTAAGCGGATACAACAATCAAGGATTTGTATTTGAGAGTCAAGTAAGCGTAAACTACCTAAGCTACAACTGGTTATGGGGGTTAAATGTTATACAACCACTCCAGCAAAATTTTAACAAAGGCAGTATGAAACAAGGCATACGGGTGTCATGTACGCTGTCCTATTTAATTACAAAAAATAATAAAAAATGAAAGCAACCATTTACATAATAACTTTTACCTTGGGAATTCTTTTCGTGGGTACCAGTTGTGAAAAACACAGTGAACCCATTACAGCAACCTTAACCTTATTGGAACCACAAGCGGGTGATACCGTTATGGCAGGTGAGGCATTGCATATGCACGGCACGGTAGTTGGATCCGGTGAATTACACGGTTATTCCTTAACCTTAACCAATTTAACCACCAACCAAGTGGTGTTTAGCGGGAACAATGCTACCCATCAAACCTCTTATGCATTTGATGAACACTGGGTTAATATGGAAGGGGCAACCTCGAACATGAAGTTAAGCCTCGTCGTTAATTTAGATCACGAAGGAACGACAACTACAAAAAGTGTGGAGTTTGTGGCTGCTCAATAATTTAAAAATATGAATGAGTTCTTTATATACCTAGATATTATTCTTGGTTTGATTTGCATCAAATATTTTTATGATATCAAAACTTATTTAAATAAAATCAATAAGGATACAGAAAAGAAGAAACTATTCTTCGAAAAATTTAAAAACAATCAAAACGATAAACAATGAAAAAAATGAATCAACTTGTATTTGCAGCCATAATCCTAGGAATTACGGCCTTAAGTTCTTGTAAAAAGGATGACCATGACCATGACCATGATCATGATAATCAAACAGGCACTGTAGTGGTTAAAATGGAACATGTATGGGGAATGAATAATGCTCAATTTAGCCTTAACAGTACATTGGTTCACCCAATGAATCAAGACACCATGACATTTACAACATTTAAATATTACATCAGTAATTTCAAACTAAAGAAAAGTGATGGCACGTGGTGGACACATCCTGAAAGTTATTTTTTAGTTGATCAATCCAATGCTTCTACCATGAATCTTAACCTTGGAAGTATTCCAACAGGAGAATACACGGAAATGAGTTACACCCTAGGTGTCGATAGCATTAAAAACGTATCGGGCGCTCAATCAGGGGCATTATCCACCGCCAACAATATGTTTTGGAGTTGGAATTCGGGGTATATTATGGTCAAAGCTGAAGGAACTTCTCCACAGTCCGCGAATGGTAGTTTTGCATTCCATTTGGGCGGGTTTTCTGGTGCCAATAATATTGTTACTCAAAAAACGGTTAGTTTTTCTTCTAACGCATTAACTGTGAGTCATGATAAGACCAGTGAAATTCACATGACTGCGAATCCAGCAAAATTGTTTCACGCCGACCCACTTTCTGCTGGCACCATGGTTATGATGCCTGGGATTAAGGCAAAATCAATGGCTACTAATTTCTATGGAAGCTTTGCTTTCGATCATTTAGTGGAATAAGTCTTGCATGAATGGGGCTGTAATTACAGCCCCATTCTTATTAAGAATGCCACTGTTGATGATTAATAATACTATTAAATTAAATTTCATGCTGAGGAATATATCTTTTTTTATTGTTGGCTTAAGCTTGTTTTCTTGTAATAAAATACAAAATAATAAAGAGGAAGGGCTAACCATAAAGATTCCTTCCTATTTTCCACAACCAACCTACAAGTTCATTAACAACCCACTAAAAAAAGCAACATTCGAATGGGGAAAAAAATTATTCAATGATCCTTTCCTATCATCTGATGGTACAATCTCATGTGCTACTTGTCATGCACAAACACATGCATTCGCAGACCATAATGTACCTTTAAGTGCTGGGGTTAACGGAGCGTTTGGAAATCGAAACACTCCGCCTATTTTCAATATGATTTGGTCTAAAAATTTTATGTGGGATGGCGGGATAAACCACTTAGAAATTATGTCAGTTGCTCCATTAACAAACCCTGTTGAAATGAATGAATCCATGGAAAATATAGTATTTAAATTGAACCAATCAGACACACATAAAACCGCTTGTATAAAAGCATTTGGAACTTCAGAAATTACCGATGCTCATTTATTAAAAGCGCTAACAATCTACATGTCGATGATGGTAAGTTCAAATTCAAAATATGATAAAGTACTCCAAAAAAAATCAAACTTTACACTTGATGAAGGTATAGGATATTCGCTGTTCCTTGCAAAATGTAATCAATGCCATACAGAACCTCTTTTTACAAACAACTCCTATGAAAACAATGGCTTAGATCTTGTATTTAATGATCTTGGACGCGGTAAAATCACTGAGAATTCCGAAGACAATGGAAAATTCAAGGTGCCTTCTCTTCGAAATATTATGCTTACTTATCCCTACATGCATGATGGGAGATTTTGGAGTATTGATCAAGTACTTGATCATTATGATCACGGAATTGTACATTCTCCAACCTTGAGCCCTACTTTATCAAACGGTATTTCGTTAACAACACTTGAAAAAAGCAGGTTAAAAGCCTTTCTCAATACATTGACTGATCAAGAATTAATAGGTAACCCAATTTTTTTCTAATCATTTTTTGCAACTGGTAAAAACAATTATTTTTGGAATTTTAATATTAATTATGCTGTGAGAAGCTACTTCCTTCTTTAATATTAATAATTCGGCCTATTCATTACCTTTGCAAAAAAATAACTCCATGTCAAAACCTGTTCGCGTACGCTTTGCCCCCTCACCTACTGGACCTTTACATATGGGAGGTGTAAGAACTGCACTCTATAATTACCTGTTTGCTAAAAAACACAACGGAACCTTTTTAATTCGCATTGAAGATACGGATCAAACGCGTTTTGTACCTGGTGCACAAGATTACATTATGGATGCGCTTTCTTGGTGCGGTATCATGCCCAGCGAGGGACCAGGATTGGGTGGAGATTTCGGCCCTTACGTGCAATCGGAACGAAAAGCCATGTATCGTCCGTATGCAGAGGAGTTGGTAGCAAAAGAACATGCATATTATGCCTTTGATACCGCAGAAGAATTGGAACAAATGCGGGAACAGGCCAAACAAATGGGGATGCCCAACTGGCAATACAATAGCGTTACCAGAGTATCCATGAAA
>JBEIDV010000181.1:0-4071 GCA_040383285.1 Crocinitomicaceae bacterium
ATTCTTGCCAACTAAATTTAATTTAAGACCTTCGTGTAAATGTTTTCAATGAAGAATTTTTATATAGCCCTTGGTGTGTTGGCGATTACTATGCCGCTTGTGTTCTGCTCTTCCAATGCGCAAGATCGTGTTGAACCTACATCAAACGTGGAAACCAAAGCCAAAGATAATCCGTCGGATTCAATCCTTACCCTAATTGCGGTTGGCGACATCATGCTGGGTACGAATTACCCAAGCGCTGCCTATTTACCTGCCAACAAGGGCAATATCCTAGCGCCCGTGCGCGACATCTTGCGAAACGCTGACCTTACCTTTGGGAACCTGGAAGGAACGGTCCTGAATGAAGGAGGAGACGTAAAACAATGCAGTGATCCATCAAAATGTTATGCCTTTCGTCAACCAGAATATCTCGTGGATTACCTGAAAGATTCAGGGTTTGACTTGTTGTCGCTGGCGAATAATCACATGGGAGATTTTGGTAATGCAGGACGTCTCAACACGAAACGAATACTTAAGGAGAAAGGAATTAAGCATGCCGGTTTAGAAACCTGTCCATGGGATACCATTCACGTAAATGGAAAAGTGATCGGAATGACCGCATTTGCACCTAATTCTGGGTGTTTAAAGTTGAACGACTACAAAAAGGCCCTGGAAGTGTTGGCTGAATTAAAGAAGATTAGCGACGTAGTAATTGTTTCTTTCCATGGCGGCGCAGAAGGGCGCAGCCGCACCAATGTTACTCGAAAAACAGAAGAGTTTGTCGGTGAAAACCGAGGGAACGTCTATGAGTTTGCCCACCTGATGGTAGATAATGGGGCAGATATTGTGTTGGGACATGGTCCGCACGTTACGCGCGCAATTGATTGCTACAAAGGGAAGTTCATCACCTATTCGATGGGGAATTTTGCTACCTATGGTCGCTTCAGTTTGTCCGGGGTAAGCGGCATTGCACCGATCTATAAGTTGTACATCAATAAGAATACAGGAGATTTCATCAAGGGAGAAATTGTTTCGATTCAACAACTCGGAGAGGGAGGACCAACCGTAGATCCGAATAAACAGGTGTTAGCTGAAATCAAGCGTTTGTGTGCTATGGATTTTCCAGAAGTATTGTGGGAAATCAACGACGATGGTACGTTCAAGTTAAAGTAGATTCACGTACTTTTGATTCAGATGAATATGAAAAATGTAGTATTGCTCGGCGCTTCAGGCCTGGTTGGTTCCAATGTGCTTAATGAATTACTCGCTCATGATCAAGTGGGACAGGTCACCGTATTGGTTCGAACTCCGCTGCAATTGACTCACCCCAAACTTACGCAAGTACGTACTGATTTAACTGATTTATCGGCATTAGATTCCATCGGTCCTGTAGATGCGCTCTTTTGCTGCATTGGCACCACACGGAAAAAAACGCCAGATTTGATTCAGTATAAAGCCATTGATTACGGCATTACCATGGCTGTGGCTACGTATGCTAAAGCGCATGGCTGCAAGCAAATTCACTTGGTTTCATCGGTTGGCGCTAATTCAAAAGCTTCTAATTTTTACTTGAAAATTAAAGGGGAAGTAGAGGAAGGTATCCAGGCATTAGGGGTTGAACGCTGTTTCATTTATCGTCCGTCCATGCTTATTGGTGCCCGAAATGAGTCGCGACCTGCGGAGAAACTGGGGCAACTTCTAACTCCAATCTTTGATGTGTTTACGTTTGGAGGTCAATACCACAGCATTCGTGCATCGAAATTAGCACAATCCATGGTACGTAATGCGATGGAAGCCCATGCCACCAGCCGCATACTGTTTTACAAAGATTTTTTGTAGCTATTGGCGCACCCTTTTCTTTCGCTGAGTTAGTTGTTTAATTCCTTCAAGGAATAACAAGAGTCCCAAGGCCCCGAGCAAGGCTGGAACCAAGTGCTGAAATCCGGGGAATTCGAAATTGAAAATTCGCTGTAAAAATGGGATGGTTAAGGTGCATAATAAGACCACAAAGGCCAGGGGCATTATAATGAGCATCGCCATGTTTTTTTCTTTAATCACCGCGATAAAACTTCGCGTATTGGATAGGGTAGACAAGATTAAAAACACATTGCCGATAATCAGGGTTGAAAAAGCAATGGCACGAACCTCTCCCGGCGTGTGTCCTTCGTCGATGGAACTGAAATAAACAACGAATACAACGCCAAGTAATAAGAGCCCAACAAACAAACTGTGTATGATTTTCTTTATTCCAAAGAAGCGTGCATTCACGTTGCGTGGAGGTCGGTTCATGATTCCCTTTTCTTCGCGTTCCGATTCAAACGCAATGGAACATACCGGGTCAATGATTAATTCCATAAACACAATATGAAGTGGCATGAGCAAAATCGGTAGGGCAGCAAGAAACGAGGGGAGAAGTACCAGTCCGATAATTGGGATGTGTATCGCAATGATGTAGAACATGGCTTTTTGTAGGTTGTCAAGGATGCGTCTTCCCGAGCGAATGGCGGAAACGATGGAAGCAAAGTTGTCATCTAACAAAACCAAGGCAGAAGATTCTCGAGCCACATCCGTACCCTTTTTTCCCATGGCGATTCCGATGTCTGCGGCTTTTAATGCGGGAGCATCATTCACACCGTCTCCCGTCATGGCTACAATTTCTCCATTAGCTTTAAGCGCCTGAATTAACTGCAGTTTTTGTTCGGGTATGATGCGGGCAAAGACTTGAATTTCTTTGATTTTGACGCTTAATTCCGCTAAGGATAGCTTCGCCAATTCGGCACCAGTGATTACGTTGTCATTATGGGGTAAACCAATTTGTGTGGCAATGGATTTCGCTGTTTCAGGATAATCTCCAGTGATCATAATTACTTGAATTCCAGCAGCAACGCACTCAGCAATGGCTTGCGGGACCTCGGGCCGTATCGGATCTTCAAAGGCTACCAAGCCCTTAAATTCAAAGGGAAAATCTTCTTGGCTTTCAGGGTGCTTGTCTGTGACACAAGAGGCAGCGCCTAGCACGCGGTAGCCACGGGCTGCGAAGGCTTTTACCTGGGCGATCACTTCTTCTTGTTGCGCTTCGGATAGGTTACACAGCTTACAAATGGTTTCTGGAGCGCCTTTGCAGTAAGCGGTAGTTGTATTGGTGAGCGTGTTTTTTATCAAGCGGGTCATCGCAAAACAGGCCTTACTCAGGGGGTAGCTCGCTACGATTTCATGCGCTTCTGGCGGGGTGATTTTTGAAAGATGCACGCGATGTATTGCGCGTTCCATGGGGTCTATGGGATCAATGTCGGATGCGAGGGCTAAGGTTTCAATTAGTTCCTGTAAGGTTTCGGAATGGGCAAGGAATTCCTCCTTCGTGTACGCTTGATTCTTAACGTATAAAGCCGTGACTTCCATGTTGTTCTGCGTAATGGTTCCTGTTTTATCGCTGCATAACACGGTGGCAGAACCTAAGGTTTCAATGGCACTGGGGGTACGGGTAAGGATGTTGTTTTTTGTGAGACGCCAAGCGCCAAGCGCCATGAATATGGTGAATACTACGGGAAATTCTTCGGGTAAAAGCGCCATTGCCGCAGCTAAACCATTCAATAAGGCTTCTAAAAAGTTTCCTCGGGTAAAATAAAAAGCCACAATTACTCCGACACTAATGAAGCCGCCCAAGATAAAGAGGTTGCGAATTAATTGCTTCACTTCTACTTGAAGTCGGGTTTTATTTTTCTCGATAGATTCCAAGGATTTACCAATTTTCCCGAATTGCGTATGTATTCCCGTTGCCGTAACTTGGGCAATCCCATCGCCTTGAACCACTAAGGTCCCACTGAATAACTCGTGTTGATCAACTTCGGCAGTTTTAGTCACCGGGATAGATTCCCCCGTCAGTAGCGATTCATCGATAACTAAGTGATTGCTTTCCAATAAAAGGGCGTCAGCTGGTACGCGGTCGCCTTCATGCAATATAATTAGGTCGCCTGGAACTACCTCTCTTCCAAAAATCCGTGTGGGTTCTCCATCGCGGATCACCAGCGCCATGGGGGATGATAACTTCCGAAGGGCTTCTAAGGATTTCTCGGTTTTTCGCTGTTGAATTAA
>JBEIDV010000182.1:0-4059 GCA_040383285.1 Crocinitomicaceae bacterium
AAGGTGGAGAAATCGTATTTCTATGATGCTTTTGAATACGGCGGTGGCGGCAGGGGATATGGGGTGGTAATGCACTTCACAACCAATGAATGTTTGATTGAGAATAATATATTTAAACACTTAAGGCACAGTGTATTACTTCAGGCAGGATCTAACGGAAACGTTACGGCGTTTAATCATTCCTTGGATCCCTTTTGGACCAATGGAAATCCCTTGTTGGGAGCTAATTCAGCGGGAGAATTGGTGCTGCATGGAAATTACGTGTATGCCAATTTATTTGAGCAAAATGATGTGCAGAACATCGTAATTGATAACTCCCACGGTGCGAATGGTCCGTATAATACCTTTTTGAGAAATCGAGCGTCGTTATATGGAATATTCTTTTCAGACAATACGAGCCCCTCACAGAACATCATTGGGAATGAGATTCCAAATACGGGATTCCCATACAGTGCAGTTAATTACAGCATTCAGGGAAATGATCAATTCACCTATGGCAACAACAACAAAGGGACGGTAGCACCTGCTGGTACGTCGGCCTTAGCGGATATCAGTTATCATTACGTGACGAAACCTGCCTTTGTTCAGGATTACCAATGGGGGATGATTGGCTTGCCAAGTGCAATGAATACGGCAAACGTTCCGGCAACAGATCGGTACGAAGGCAATGAAATATTTGCAGGCGCCTGCGGAAGCGAGGACTTTTACGCGGGGATAGCAGAAGTACCTGGCGTGTTGGTTTATCCAAATCCAGTGCGCGAAGTACTACATGTGACCGGTGTAGCTATAAACACGTCCTACCAAATCTTAGATGTTCAGGGTAGACTTTGGGACGAGGGGATAATTGAAAATCAGATAATTCCTATGCAGCATATTCCGGCTGGTTTTTACTTGTTGAAGGTTAATGAATCCATCGTCCGATGGATTAAGGAGTAGGGAAGGATTCGATCGCTTAATTTGAAATTAAACGGTTTGATTTGCTTTATTCGCTAAATTTGAAGGACTAGAAATTATATTAGTTTGAAAGGTTGTTTAAGTAGACGTTAACTTTGTTTTACGTCGATTCATATGATACTTCAGCAACTAAGAAAAGAGACCTTGATAACCATAAAGAACATTAAAATTTTAGCCCTATGGCGCTTTATCAAATTCAAATAATTGAAACCCTTGTAGTACTTATTGGATATTTCACCGCTCATTATGTGACAAAGATTTTTGTGAATAATACGCTGAAGCAAACGCATCTTCAGCGCGGCCGAAGAAAAATGATAATAAAAGGGGTTCAATTGCTGTTGTTTCTGACCGCAAGTATTTTAATTGCTGCAGTTTGGGGACTCAAACAAAACGAAATAGCCTTATTCGTTGGTACCCTAATGACGGCTTTAGGGATTGCGTTTTTTGCTCAGTGGTCTCTACTCTCAAATATAACCTCAAGTATTTTGTTGTTTTTCAATCATCCAATAAAAATTGGTGACCGAATTAAAGTCCTAGACAAGGATTGTCCCTTCGATGGGGAGGTAGTTGATTTAACCTACTTTTTTATCCATATTAAAACAGCAGAGGGTGAAATAACAACCATGCCTAATTCGCTGGTATTGCAAAAATCTATTTCCGTTATTGAGAACAAGAATCCGGTGAATAATTGATCGATGAGAAGCAACGTTTTTTTATTTCTGATCCTTGGTTTAAATAGCTCAATTGGTTTCTCTCAGTATCAGGGGCTTGGCAGCTGGAACATCTTTAATATAAAATATACGCATTCGGAAAAGTTAAGTTTTTTTGGTGAAGCCCAATTGCGCTCATTACAGTTTTATTCAAACTTTCATTATTACGAATATAAAGGGGGCATTAGTTTTAGAGCGTATGACCACCTTACGTTAACGCTGGGGGCGGGTAGCTATCAAACCTATAAAGAAGGAGGTAATTTCGTTCTACCAAAGAATAATAACGAATTCAGGTTGTGGCCGCAGGCTGTGCTAACCCAAACTATCGGCAAGATAAAAATAGAGCAGCGCTACCGAACTGAATTACGTTGGACAAGTAACGGCTATCGTACGCGGTTCCGCTATAGACTTGGTGCTTCCTATGCGTTCGGAAAGGAACGAAATGAGGTTAAACCTTTTCAGCTTAGCGCCAACAATGAATTGTTCTTTTCAATGAATGAGCCTTATTTTGAAAGAAACCGGATGTCTGTAGTTTTTAACTTCAAGCCTTCGAAAGGAAGCAGTATCCAAATCGGTTACTTACATCAATTCGACTATAAAATAAATGATGAAATTGGACGTGATTTTTTTCAAATCGGATATTTTATAGAATTAGCTAGAAATACCGAAACAAGACAGTAATCAAGCAGTAGCCGAGAAACAAAATGAAAAGAATTCAATCCTCATGAGACACTTAATCCTACTCCTTGCCATTATTTATCTCTTTTCTGCGAACGCTCAAATTTCAGTAGATAGTCTAAAAGGACATTATACGTTTGATGGTACCATGGCTGATTACTCAGGTCAGGGGAACCATATTACAGCGGGCTCGGGTACCTTTGTAAACGACCGTTTTGGGAATGTTAATGGAGCGCTCCAGTTAGATGGTATATCCGATTCGTTGAACCTACCTATTGCAGAATTCTCACCAATTAGCGGCGATTTTACAATCAGCTTTTGGTACAAAACAAACCATCCGGAGGTCATGAATTGTTTTTCATCCAAACAATCACCCAGCGATACCAGCAATAATTTTGAGATTCAATTGAGTAGTCACAACAGTTATTACCTTCAGTATTATAAACAAACCTTCTATCAAACCTTTGTTTATTGGAACGGTAGCGGTGTTACCTCAAATGCGGTTGCAGAAGGCATGCCTGGAGTTTTTTCTAAAGGTGAGTGGTGCCATTTTGCAATTACTCGTGTTGCCGATACCTTTCGAATATACCGGAACCATGCGCTTTATACATTAAGCATCGATCATCTTTTTTCAGGTACATTGGGTGATGCTGTAGATTTGATTTTTAGCGCCTCACCGTATCGCTTTATGGGTTCTATTGATGATATGCGTTTATACAACCGAAGCCTGAATCAAAGCGAAATTGATTTATTATGGTTTGAAAATAAGCCTTTTTCTTTTACCACGGTCAAGGCAAATGAGGCCTACGTGCAGGGGTCAAACGTGTTAGTTTTTTGGGAATATGATGCCACGCAAGTGAGTGATTCCATTGTTGTAGAAATTCGACTGAATAATGGGGCGTGGCTTCCTGCGGTCCATTCAAATATGGCTTATGAATGCTACACCTACATCAATATGAGTTATCCGCCGGGTACAACAGTTGAAGTCCGCGTTACCGATTACAGCAATCCATTGCTCACCCAATCCTCTGGTGTTTTTCTGGTAAGTGAATACGATTGGCAAGAAGTTGCCAGCACCTTACCCTTTAATTCAAAAGATGGGTCGGGCTTACTGAGTTTTCAAAACAAAATGTGGCTCTTGGGTGGGTGGGACCCGCCTTATCATCCGCCCATGAATACGCACAGCGAAGTTTGGAGCTCGACTGATGGCGCCAATTGGACCTTTGAAACTTCTGCCCCTTGGCCAGCAAGGCATTGTGCCGCATGGCTTGTTAGCGACAGTGCCATGTGGGTGATTGGGGGAGATCCGCAATCTGGCTGTTTAACCGATGTTTGGAAAAGTATGGATGGGATTAACTGGATTCAAACAAGCGCTGCGATCCCTGGTTTTACCATCAGAAATAACCCGAATTATTCGTTTGCTAATGGAAACTTGTATGTTTTTGGCGGGGAGCAATGCAGTGGGAATCCCTTAACGGATGTTTGGACCAGTACGGATGGCATTCAATGGACTCAACTGCCCAATGCGCCTTGGGAAGGAAGAGGCATGCAAATAAACAGTTGCGTAGATAACAATGGGGAAATCTGGATGTTGGGTGGTTCAAATGAAGGGACTCGTAGGTCGTATAATGAGGTCTGGAAAAGTGCAGATGGGATCACTTGGACCTTAGTGAATGAATCCGCTCCATGGAGAGGTCGGTATTGGCATACAGTCGCT
>JBEIDV010000183.1:0-4050 GCA_040383285.1 Crocinitomicaceae bacterium
ACAGGCATATTGTCGTTCAGCCCCCGAAGGAAGTGACGCTGCATTTACCCATTGATTTGTAGCACTTTGGTAGCGATAAAAATCTGCCAAGGCCGACCACCACGGACTTAATCCAGTTCCTATGAATAACTCGTCTCCAATAACAAACCCTGCGGCATCATCGCGTGCTACGCCAGGAAATGAAGGAAGCGCTTGCCAATCTTGCGCATTGAAGCAAGACCAACAACATAAAATAAAAAAGTAAGCCTTTATGTTTTTCATGGAATCGGTATCGTTAATGGACCGATTTTATTGCCTTTAGATAAATCTAATGACAAGGTTATGCTTTTCGAACGAATTCTGACTTGAGTGCCATGGCACCAAACCCTTCAATTTTACAATCTATGTTGTGATCCCCATCAGTTAGGCGAATGTTTTTAACTTTTGTTCCGGCCTTTACGGATTTCGGGGCACCTTTTACCGGAAGATCCTTCACCACAATTACCGTATCTCCGGGTTGCAAGCGCACACCGTTCGAATCTATTACCATTAACTCATCCAAATCAGCCTCTTCAGTTACTGTCCATACATAGGAACATTCAGGACAGGTATACTCATTTTCGCCGCTTTCATATCCATATGGACATTGACACGACGGGCATTCTTTCATTTCTTCACTCATGGTAACTTATTTTGGCAAAGCTAGAAATTAATTCATCACTGGAATTACTTTAGGTTAAGGTTAGCTGTCCAAAGCGAAGTTTTACCGAGATCTGAACGAACCCAAACAGGGACCACCTTCCCCCTAACCGCGGCAATGGAGATATAATCACCAAAAAACACCTTAGGGTTTGGCACAAATGGTTTCTCAGAAATACGCTGTTGGTCAAAGCTTGATCCGCCATTTCTTGAGTTAACCCAAACCACGTGTGTTTCATTGGGTTGTTTTGCCAACGAACGGTCGTAAAACAAGAAATGAAGGGACCCGTCGGATTGATCAATGGTAAAGGCCGACATAAACTGATGCGTTTGAGTTTTATCTTGATTTACCCGAATCGGGGCAGACCACGTCTTCGCAGCATCCGATGATTTGATTAACCAAATATCAGTATCCTTTACCCCATTGCGTTGATCACTCCAACTAAGATATAAGGTTCCCTGATGTTCCCCCTTGCTTCGATCAACGTTCAACACGGGCAAGCCATTACACCTGAAAATACCAGGTATCTTAAAATCCCATCCACCGGGTTGTTGCAATAAACAGCGCTCAACGGGCAACCACGTGTCACCCCCATCCGAAGATTGCTGCAACATGAGGCCTTTGGGTCCGGTCCAAGTAACGTATAATTGACCTTGTCCGCCTACCACAGGTACCGCCCCTTCTACCGTTTTATCGCCGTCTAAACAATCGCCATTGTAAAATGAGATAATCTTAGGATTGGCCCAAGTTAATCCGCGATCCATCGATTTACTAAACATAATCCGAGAAGAGTCCATAAAATTTTTGGAATCGTATTTATCAAATTGTGTCCAGGTCATATAAATTACTCCTGAATTTGGATCAATATCAATCCAATGTTTATCCTGTGCCTTTCTACCGTTTGGCTTAGGAAAACTTCCTGCTGAAAAAGAAGGCGCTTTTGTATATGAATCGGTATACTGACAAACAATGCGATCAATCCAAGCACCTTTTGAATAATTAGATAAATGGAAATAATACAACCTTCCGTTGGCATCAAATTGCAAAACTGGATCTCCATACACACCGTACGGACTTTTCAGCGTATCGCTTTTCCAATGCATACCTCCATCGGTAGAAAAATAGTAATCATCCAATACCGCGCCGACAGCCACCTCATTGGTATTCAACGGATTTATGGCTACGGATGGCTCTACCGGGCTATGCGTTGCGGGACTTATTCGGTAATTGGTGAATTGTCCGAAAGCTGCCGCGTAACTAACGCAGCCAATAAGTATAAAGAGGCAACGATGCATCGGTATGTCGATTAGTGAAAATATAAGATGATCTCTTTTGACCAGTAATCTTAACGAGTACTTTCCGCATTAATTGATCCCTCGAAATAGTTAGTTCAAACTCATCGCCAACACTGGCACCATTCATCAAGGCATCAAGCATCGGTTTGTCAACTCGATAGTTCATGCACGCTACAATTTCGTCATTAACACTTAGGCCAGCATCCTCCGCCGCGGTATTGGACCGTATACTTTTGACGATAACTTTCCCGCCTTCCTCTGTAACATTAGCTCCAAAGACAGGTTTAACACTGCCAACATCATTCACTTCTATACCTAAGGGTAAAAAATACATGGAATACGGTATAACCTCGGTTCCATCGATGTACTTAAGGAAAAATTCAGTCATGTCTTGACCTGTATGTTTCGTAAGGCACGCTTTAAATTCTGCATCCGTAAATCCACGGTTTTTACCCACATAATACGTTTCATATAAATCTTTCATTAAATGATCTAAGCATTCTTTACCATTCGATTGTTTAATAATCATGGCGTCAAGTACCGCTGCAATCACCATACCCCGGGAATAATAGGTCATGGTTGTATTGCTGCTGTTTTCGTTTGGACGGTATGCTTTTATCCACGCATCAAAGCTGGCGTGCGCCACGGGTTGCACCCTTGACCCTACACTTCCTTCCACATAATTAATGGCACTTTGAATTTTCTTCAACATTTCTTCTGACGTGTAATAACCACAACGGCGCAATATTAATTCATCGTAATACGACGTAAACCCTTCCATTACCCAGAGGTAATTAGTATATACTTCTTGGTCATAATTAAAAGGTCCAAGTTCAATGGGACGAATGCGCTTTACATTCCACAAATGAAAATACTCGTGAGCCACTAGGTTTAAAAAATTGATGTAATTACTTCCGTCGTAGGTCCAGCGATCAACACTTAACACACTGCTGTTGCAATGTTCCAGGCCGCCATCACCTCCAACTACATTATGCACAATAAATACATAGCGCGTGTTTGGATTCACACCAACAACCTTGGTTTCTTCTTCAACAATCTTAGCCATGTCCTCTTTTAAGCGTTCCGGATCAAAATTCCCTTCACCATACATTGCAACCGTATGTTTCACTCCTGCCGCTTCAAAATCAAATTCAAATTGATTTCCGATTTCAATCGGACAATCCACTAATTGATCATAATTTTCAAACGTAAAGGTTTGATTATTCCCTTGTTTAACATCAGATTTCTGTGTTAATCCGGTAGAGATTCGCTTAAAGGATGCGTGCGGCTGAACAACCAATTCACCACCGGTTTCCTTGTGACCGTCTAAATACATAAACATACTTGGACCGCTCACAAATCCGTGCGTTTCATCCAAAAAAGAGGTACGAACACTGAGCTCAAACGCATAGACTTCATACTTCAATACGAACGATGTTTGTCCTTTCAAATCAACTTCCCAAGCATTCTTTGTTTTTTTGGTTACTGGCAAGACCGCCCCCTGAAGTGAATATGCTTTAACTTGGTTTAAGTGCCTTGAAAACTCACGCACCAAATAGGACCCTGGTGCCCAAACTGGCAGTTTAACGGTCGCTGTTTTTTGCTTTACTTGCTCCACCTGCATTTCCACTTGAAAATAGTGGTTTTGAGGTCTAGGCATTTTAAGGGTATAGGAGATTTTTGCCCCAAACGTAGCGGTGTTTAAAGCAACTACTAACCATGTAAAGAGAAAGATACGAATCATACTACAGCAATTTTTGAGGCCATCATTTTGGCACGTTCTACATGAAATTCAACAGATTCTGGTCCAAATGAAAGGCTTACCCCCATTCTTCGGTATGGACGCGCGGTGGGTTTTCCGAAAATTCGCAGGTCAGTTCCTGCCATGGCAGCAGCAACTTCTAATCCTTTAAATTCTGGTATGCGTTCAATGGATTGTTCAGCCAAAACCACGGCACTGGCTCCGTTGCGTTGCAGCACAATTTCAGGAATTGGCCACCCCAATACGGCGCGGGCATGCAATTCAAACTCTGAAAAATTCTGTGTATTCCCTAAGGTTACCATGCCTGTATCATG
>JBEIDV010000184.1:0-3918 GCA_040383285.1 Crocinitomicaceae bacterium
AATGTACAAAAAACAATTTTTTATCCAAAATGGATTTTATCCTCCGGTTAGTTTTTTTATCTCATGAAGTTTCATCAAGGCCTCTACAGGAGTTAATACATTGATATCTATAGCCATTAGCGTTTCGTGTATTTGTTCTAACACCGGATCGTTTAGCTGAAAAAAACTCAGTTGCATGGGTGCCTCATTGGTGTTTTTCTGCATCGATGCTTTTTGCTTAGGGCTTACTTGACCAACTTGTTGGTGGCTATTTTCTAACTCTTTAAGAACGTGTTCCGCTCGTTTAACGACCCAATCTGGCATTCCTGCTAATTTAGCCACATGAATACCAAAGGAATGTTCGCTTCCACCAGCGACTAACTTCCTAAGAAATAAAATATTTTTCCCAAGTTCTTTTACGGCAATCGAATAATTTTTAATGCGTTCGAATCTACTGGCCATTTCATTCAATTCATGGTAGTGGGTTGCGAAAAGCGTTTTTGGTCGATGTATTTTATTTTCGTGCAGGTATTCCGTTATCGACCAGGCAATGGAAATACCATCATAGGTACTAGTTCCTCGACCTATTTCATCTAGAATAACCAGGCTTCGCTCCGAAAGGTTATTTAGAATGCTTGCGGTTTCATTCATTTCTACCATAAAGGTGGATTCTCCAGCAGATAAGTTATCTGAAGCACCAACCCGTGTAAATACTTTATCAATCAAGCCAATCGTTGCTTTCTTGGCAGGAACGAATGACCCAATCTGCGCTAAAATCACGATTAAGGCGGTTTGCCTTAGTGCCGCACTTTTACCACTCATGTTCGGTCCAGTTATCATCATGATTTGTTGGTCATCATTGGATAAATACAAATCATTAGCAACGTAGATTTCTCCACTTTTTAGTTGTTTTTCTATGACAGGGTGTCGTCCTTCTTCGATGTGAATCACCAAAGAATCGTTTACTTCAGGTAAACAATATTGTTGTTCTTTGGCTAATACAGCAAAGCTACTAAGTACATCCAGTCGAGCTAAGGTTGTTGCATTTTGTTGAATTACACCTACATGTGTTGCCAAAGCCCCCAATAATTCTTGATAAAGTCGTTGTTCAATTGCTATGATTTTAGCCTCTGCACCGAGTATTTTTTCCTCATATTCTTTTAATTCTTCGGTAATATATCGCTCGGCATTTACCAAGGTTTGACGTCTTATCCACTCCGTAGGCACTTTGTCTTTGTGCGTGTTTCTTACTTCAATGTAATACCCAAACACATTATTAAACGCAATTTTTAAACTGGTTATCCCGGTTTTTTCTGCCTCGCGATCTTGTAGTTCTTGTAAATACTGCTTTCCGTTGTTCGAAATATTGCGCAAATCATCAAGTTCTTTACTAACGCCGGCTTTAATTACATCGCCTTTACCTACCGCAATAGCCGGTGCAGGATCAATCGTTTCGTCGATTTGACGCAGCAATTCACCACAGGCTTGAAAGGAGTTAGAAAGCTCACAAATCATTGTGTTTTCTGTTCCTTCATTTAAGCGTTGTTTAATTGGATCAATTAACTCGAGGCTACGATGTATATGTCTGATTTCGCGTGGATTAACTTTACCCACGGCCACTTTTGATATGAGTCGTTCAAGGTCTCCACAAGATGCTAAGTACTCCCGAATTGATTCGCAGGCTCCTTCGTTAGCGTTAAACCAAGCTACCGCTCCATTTCTTGCATGAATTTGATTGAGATTAGTAAGCGGTAAGAGCAGCCAGCGCTTCAATAAACGCCCTCCCATCGCGGTTAAGGTATAGTCAATCACATCAAGTAAGGTTTTTGCCCGTTCCTGTTGTGGGTAAACTAACTCTAGGTTTTTAATGGTAAATCGGTCAAGCCAAAGATGTTCTTTTTCTTCGATTCGCGCGATGGCGCGAATGTGATGTAACGTTTGAAGTTGGTTCTCTTTTACGTAGTGGAGCGCTGCAGATGCCGCAATGATACCATTAGTATAATCTGCAACACCAAAGCCTGCTAAATTTTTTGTTCCAAAATGCGCTGCCAAATGATCGTCCGCAAAGTCAGACGTGAAAACCCAATCGTCTAAGCGATAAAAACAATCCAAGGTGAATTGTAGTGCGCGAAAATCATCTTGTTTTTGCTTTTGATAAACAATTTCTGCTGGATTGAATACAGATAAGAGCTTCTCAACCCGCTGAATGTTTCCTTCTCCCAGAAGGAATTCACCGGTAGAAACATCTAAAAATGCAACACCAATAGTATGCTTCCCAAAATGAACAGCCGCAAGAAAATTATTGCTTTTTTGTGTCAAGACTTGGTCATTGAATGCAACGCCAGGCGTGACTAATTCAGTTACCCCCCGTTTAACAATGGTTTTTGTCATTTTAGGGTCTTCCAGCTGGTCACAAACCGCTACACGTTGTCCGGCCCGAACTAATTTAGGTAAATAGGTTTCTAAGGAATGGTGTGGAAATCCCGCTAAATCAATTTCTGCCGCGGCCCCGTTTTTTCGCTTAGTTAGTACAATCCCTAAGATCCGTGAAGTTTTTACTGCATCTTCACCAAAGGTTTCATAGAAATCACCCACACGAAAAAGCAACAAAGCACCGGGATGTTTTGCTTTAATTTGATGATATTGTTTCATCAACGGGGTTTCTTCGCTGGAAGTAGATTTCGCCAAATGAGTTAGATTTCTGAATTTAGCATCTAAATTAGCTTGAGTTAACCGAATATCAAAATTAACAACAAAGGACTTTTCAACATGAATAAGAAACTTAAACTTTGGGAATTAAATAGACTTTCACCAGAAGAATTTTCAAAACAAGAAAAGTTGCCCGTGGTGGTGGTGCTCGATGATATCAGATCTTTCGAAAACGTTGGATCCGTTTTTAGAACCTCAGATGCGTTTAATATACAAGAGATAATTTTGTGTGGAATTACACCGGTTCCCCCTCACCGAGAAATTCATCGCACCGCATTGGGGGCAACGGAAACCGTTTCTTGGAGCTATTCAGAAAAAACCTTAGACGCCATTTTGAAACTAAAAACAGCGGGGTATACGATTTATGCGCTAGAACAGGCGGAGAAAACCATAATGCTTCAGCACTTAAAACACGGCATTGATTCGCGGATTGCCCTCGTGTTTGGCAATGAAGTGAACGGAGTAAATCAAGACGTTATAGACCAATGTGATGGGGTACTTGAAATCCCTCAGTTTGGAACAAAGCACAGCTTAAATGTGAGCGTATGCGTTGGCGTGGTTTTATGGGAGTGTGCAACCTTATTAAATCCTGCACTAAAAGCGGATTAGCGATAAAACCCCATTTCCTTAATCATCCGTTCTACGGCTTCTGGCACCATGTATTTTATGCTTTTTTGATGTTTAATCAAGGCTCTAATTTGACTAGAAGATAATTCTAGGGCAGGCACATTTGATAAATACTCAATATTTCTTCCCGTTGAAATTTCGTCAACCAGAACGGATTCATCCGCCTGAATGCTTCGAGGATATACTAGGATTCTAAAATTGGAGCGAATGAATTCGGAGTTATACCAACTATTCATTCCCCTTAAATTATCTTCACCAACAATCAAAGAAAAGGTGTGATCGGGATGTCTATCTCTTAAATGCGTTAGTGTCACCGCCGTATAGTTGGGTTGGGTGAGATGGAATTCAATGTCAGAAGCGCGAAACTTTAAGTTCTCATGAATTGCATCTCTCACCATGTTTAATCGGTGGTGGTCGGCTAATAAATTTGATTTTTTCTTGGTGGGATTGTGTGGAGTGACCACAAACCAGATTTGATCTAAATCTGTTTCATTCATTATCCCTTCTGCCAACATGAGATGCCCCGTATGAATGGGGTTGAACGAACCAAAAAACAAGCCTATTTTCATGAGGAGATAAACCGTTTTACCTGGATTTTTGCGT
>JBEIDV010000185.1:0-3819 GCA_040383285.1 Crocinitomicaceae bacterium
CACGTTTAAATTTAATTGTATGAAAAAACAAGTGATTGTTTGGTTAAAAAATGGCATGATTGCCAAGATGAATGCACAGCTTATTGCTGCAACAACCCACCAGGTTACCTTTCCGAGTACCAGCGTAGATTTACCGCTACTCATTGAAGTAAGTCATCATGGATTAACCACCCTACTCGACCTTAGCGGATTCAAAGATTGCGTGGTACTTCAGTTTGGGGAAGACCGTTATTTCACAGGGGCTACCTATTGTCAAAACCGTAACACCGGAGCTTTTATGATTCAATCTCAAGCGCGGTTTATTGTTGTGATGCCGCTTCCGCTCCCCTTTCAGTTAGAGGAAACAGAAGAAGTAATGATCAAAGAAATCGAAGCATGAGTTCTCATGATGTATTTCCCCTGAGTGCAGAAAAACGCGCTCAGGGGTATGGAATCTTTCCTTATGTGATTTTACGGCTGCACGGCGGTGTCTACATGCAATTTCCCGTTCATTTTTATGAAGGAAAAAATCCGGAGAAACCCGGCTTACGCGTTCGGGTAGATTCGCTCACCAACGAGAAACAAAATTTTAGCAGCTTATTTAATGTGGTTCGGCAATTCCATCAGCAAATCAATCCAGTGGAGGCAAAGGCATTGAAAATGTGTTTGGTACTTGCACCCTTTGTTGCGTATTTCTTTGAGGACAATGCATTCACGTTTTCAGATGAAATACCAGAAGGCGGGAGTTTAATTGATTCCAACTATAAGGTGCTCGCCTTAAATTCAGCCCACTTTGTAACCGATTAATCAACATCAATGTACTGTATATCAGAATTCTGATATTTCTATTAAAATCGAATGATTTTTTGGGTTCTTTCGCCAAGGGATGAAGTCAGTTTAAGGAAGGATATCCCCGGTGCCAAATAAGGCGCTAAATTAATGTAATAGGTACCTGCGGGTAAGGTTTCCTCATGGTAATATTCATAAACCAACTTACCAAACGTATCAAATAAGGCCAATGAAACTTTCGCGGATTGAGTTAAAACCAAATTCGATTGCGTAAACCAACCTTCTTCAGTCACTTGAGGCATTGACAGTCCCAAAACCTGGACTTCTGCTAACTCGAAATTACGGTAAGGTAAATTAATGTTATCCCAATGGGCATAGGCTAGAAATAGTTTTCCCTCCGAATATTGATCACTACGTTCTGCTATCCATGTAGGATACCAAATTCTTTCCGGACTTCCGGGATTGGATAAAATTAAATGCGCCTCTTCCCAATGCTCTAAATCGTAGGAATAGGTATAGTAAATGCCTTTATCTGCCCAATCATGGTAAGCTAACATCCAAACTCCTAGGGGTTTATAATATATTAGCGATGGATTCCCTCCGGTATATTTCCCTTTTGAGAACTTTAGTGCGTCCCCTTTTCCACCGAGTCCGGAAGTACTAAAGGAACCCTTGTAATACTTTTTCCAGGTCCCTGGTTTACCAAGTGCATCCTTCGATTCAGCCATGCCAATTCCATCAGGACATACATAATATGCTAACCATCGGTTGTTTATACTGTCTCTTACGACAGAAAAATCACCTGTACCACCCCATGCTGGAGATAAAGGTTTTTCTAACCATGAAGTAAGAATTTGGCCATTTTTAATCCAAGTTTTTCCCCCATCAAAGCTCTCACATTGCGCGGCAGATTTCCATGCGATTTTTTCTACATTCTCATATCCTGCGAATTCATGGTCTTCCGCGTGATAAAAACCTAGCCAATGTGAATCTGTAATCCTAAAGACCGAATACAACCAAGCACCGCCATTATCAAAGCTACCAGGCACCCCCTTCGCCAATACCATTCCCCATAGGGAATCCTGATGTATAAGATCTGAACCTGAACTTATGTAACTTTCATACCCAGCCCAAACCTGAACCTGAACAGAATCATTTAAAGCGAAGTAGGAAATATGCCCGTCAGGAAATCCAGGGTAAATAGGTATGCCAGGGTCAGAAACGACTGTTGCACCGGTCAACGCCACAACCTGAGCAAAACCAGACAGGCTGACGCTAAAAATTATACAAGCAAAAAGTAAGGCTCTGAATCGAAGCAATCGCATCTATAATTAGCTGTAATGACATAAGTTTATCCTGTTAAAAGTAACCAAAAAAAAATCATAACGTTCTCCTTTTATGAAATACCTCTCCTTCGTTGTACTCGCCATCGGTGTTAAAAGCCTCGCTCAAGATTATACCATTTTAGAACATAATCAACACATAAAGATAATGGCCCTCCCGATGCTCAATACGCCCTATCGCGAATGTAATTTGAGTATACTTCCGAATGGAAAAAGCCTTTACTTCATGAGTACACGAGCGGGGCTTGGCGGTGCAGCAGGAAACGGTGACCTCTATCAAAGTGATTTCATCAACGGACAATGGGAGAATCCTACCCCATTATCATCGATAAATACCGGTTCAGGAGAAGATGAACCCACCTTTAGCGCAGACGGGTCGACCATGTATTATCAAAGCTGGGCAGGAGATTGGGCAACAATGGGAGGCCCCTACTACCAAGCGAACTTGATGAATGGAATCTGGGAGAAGAAAGGAAGCATGGGAATGAACATCAATCGCTTTTTCGCGCTTCAATCAAAAGCCAATATGGGGTACGGAACCGATGGCATGGCCGTTTCCGCCGATGGAAAGTTATTTGTCGTGGCTTGCGGACCAGATTATAGGGGTCCTATGGATTTATACTACAGCATAAAAGGCAATCAAGGATGGACATTTCCTAAAATCATGGGCGTATCAACCTCAGGAGATGAACGTTCGGTGTTCATTGCCGCCGATAATCGAACCATATATTTTAGCAGTGATGGAATGGGTGGATTTGGCGGATTAGATATCTTCAGGGTTAGAATTACAGACGACGGAACGTTAGGAGAGCCAATAAATATAGGTGCACCTTTTAATACCCCGGCAGATGACATGGGCTTTGTTGCTTCTGCAGATGGAAGATCGGCCTTTTTTATTAGAGATTTGGATATTTATTATGCGGACATTACGGAATTAGGAGAAGCCATTAAACCCATGACTTCAAGTAAAACAGTAGAAATATCGCATATAGATAACCCGGTGAAAACTGTCGACTCAATTCCTACTCAGCGGCATATCGAACCGATTACCGTGTATTTCGAACACGATGTCGCTGAACTTCAAGCCTTGGAACTAAATAAATTAAACTCCATAACGAATTCTAAGGCGCAAATACACCTCCATGGATATTGTGACGCGGACGGGAGCAACACATACAACTTGGCCTTAGCGAAACGTCGCTGTGAAACCGTGAGAAAGGTACTGATGAGTCAAGGAATACCAGAGGCACTCATCATACTACATATTCATGGAGAAGAGAATCCGATGGCTTCAAACTCCACTGAAAAAGGAAAAGCGGCCAATCGACGCGTCGTAGTGAAGGTAGATTAACTCGGATTTAAGGATTATTTTAAAACGAATACCTTTCTCACTTCGCCATTCGAATATCGCTCAAACAACAATTGATTATACGTGAAATCTACCGTATTCCCGAGTATGTTATAGACCTCAAGCAATACAGGATCTTCGACGGATGGATGGTTAATACCTAGGGTTGGTGCATAAACCCAAGCTTCATTCAACCTGGTATTATTTTCATCTATGCCTGTTGCATAGTACATTAATTCTTGGGTAGTTAAACAAACCCCACCACGTCTACCGAACCCTGGAATGCCGGGCAGTGCAATCCATTCGTTGCTAGGTTCATCAAATTTCCAAAGGTCATTATGCGAAGACCCCAAACTATCG
>JBEIDV010000186.1:0-3809 GCA_040383285.1 Crocinitomicaceae bacterium
ATCCAAAATCTGGTTGTTATATAACCATTCAAACGTTGTTGAATTTGAAAGTCCGGTAGTTGTATTATCGAATTGAACAGCAAGATCTATGCATGATTCGGTTACTGCAAAATTGGCTGTTGGATTATTAAATACAGTAAAGTTTTGGGAGATTGTATCTGAACATCCATTTTCAGTCATGGCTACAAGGTCCACCAAGTAATTGTTTGGTCCGTTAAAGTAAACAGTAACCGTATCGCCAATTAAGGTATCATTATTAACATACCAATAATTCGTAATGGTGTCACCTCCAACTAAGGAGCTTGAGGCTTCAAAAACGGCAGTTTGCCCTAAACAAACATCGTCGAAGCCAAAACCGGCGACAGGATTTTCAAACACTTCTACTACCGTATTCACGGTATCAACACAGTTCGCGGTATTCGTGACTATCATTTCAACGGTGTATGAACCTGGGCCTGGGAATACGTGATTGAAGGTAGTGTCATTGGACGTATACCCGTCAGAGGCACTCCAGAAGATTGAGTCAGGTGCTGCGTTTGTGTAAGAGGTGTTGTTCAAAAGGACGGTAGCGAATCCAGAACAAACGTTACTGTCGACGATTGAACCAATTACCTCTGCAGGAAGTACCTCAGTAGTTAAGGTAGCAACACATCCGTTGGCTGAGGTGATGGTACAAATTACTGAATCAATACCCTGAATATTAACTGTTGCTACTTGTCCTGTATCTAATTGCGTGAATGGGGGAGCGGCATTAGACCACACATAATTCGCAAAACCGTCCGGTGCGGTTAGGGTAGCCGTATTGTTGGCACCGTTCTGGCAATAGAATGCAGAAAGGTTTAACGAGGAGCAAGAAGCACTTACGTAAGCATATCCCCAGTGACCGCCAAGGGAACAGTCCCCTGTTGCTACATCCAGGGTAACAGTTTGTCCCATGTATTGGGTTACATCAACCCCAAAGGTCGTCCAATCTTTCCAACGATATTGTCCACAGTTTTGAAATCCGGGTACACCATTCGCAGCAGCCACTTGATAGAAGGTACAAGGCAAGGGGTTACCGGCAGCATCATAAAGCTGTGCTTCAAATCGAGGTTGTTGAGACACTCCATGACCTACATCTTGGAGTACAACCGCGTATTTTACGATGATCATGTTTGATTGTGGCGTGATCGAAAACGTATATTGTAAACGGGATGCTTGGGCACTCGTTCCAGTAAAATCACCAACCATCGCTGAAAAATTCTCTCCGGGCGGCACAATTGATAAATTTCCACATCCGGCAATCATTGGATCTATTCCTGGACCAACCATAATTTG
Source organism: Crocinitomicaceae bacterium (assembly GCA_040383285.1). Classification (GTDB taxonomy): domain Bacteria; phylum Bacteroidota; class Bacteroidia; order Flavobacteriales_D; family Crocinitomicaceae; genus UBA952. The sequence goes on from JBEIDV010000186.1 coordinate 1,318, forward strand.
GTGTTGGTTCGTGAATCCTTGGTTTGGTGTATTTATACCACAACAAGTACCATAGTAGCCAGTCCAATTGGTAAACGAGTTATCTTCAAAATCGGAATTAAAACACGCTGATTGCTGCGCGAATGACAAGAATGAGATACAAGTTAAAATTGATGTTAGAAGTAATTTAAACGAGTTCATAGTGCTTTTTTTTAGTTTGCGGTCTACTGACGCACGAATTTAAGTTAAAATTGCATCAGTTTAAAAAAAAAACTACGATTTTATGATTTACTCATTTTACCTTTTACATAAGAAAAGGCTACAGGGCTGACAGAGATTAAAACAATCCCGATAGCCATTAAGTCAACATGCTCGCGAATCCAAGTTACTTCGCCCAATAAATATCCGGCTAAGAGCATTGATCCAACCCACACGGCCCCACCGAGCAGGTCATAAACGACGAAGGTTCGGTAGTTCATCCGTGCAACTCCTGCTGCAAAGGGCGCAAAGGTTCGAACAAAAGGAACGAAACGAGCCATAATAATCGCTTTTGTTCCGTGTTTTTCAAAAAACAATGTGGTTTTATCAAGGTATTCTTTCTTTACTAAGGGTTTGCCTCTAAAAGAAAAAGAGAACACATTTAATCCGATTTTTCTTCCTACCCAATAATTTATGTTGTCACCTAAAATAGCGGCAATAAATAGCAGCGGTAATAATAACATTAAATCGAGTTGACCGCTTTTGCAGAATAACCCCGCCGTAAACAACAAGGAATCTCCGGGTAAAAATGGAAATGCAACCAACCCCGTTTCTATAAATATTACAAGGAAAAGAACGATATAAATTGCTGTTCCAAATTCTTGAACAAACCACTTAATGTCTAAGGCAAACAGATGCTGTAAAATTTCTAGCATGTTAATCGAGTTTTAGCGAAGGGTCAACTTCCATTTGCCACCCTTGAATGCCCTGTTCAACAATTATTACTTCTAAAAAACCAAGTTCGGTTTCAATTAAATTCCCTGCAGCTTGAGCCCTTTTTCCGGATTGACATAATAATACCAGTGGAGTGGTTCGGTCTTTTTCTTCAAGGAATTCGATTAAGCTTGCCATTGGGACATTGTTGAATCCACAATTCACATGATGATATTCATAGGGCTCACGAATATCCAGTGCAAGAACGGCTCCTTGTTCAATGAGTTCTTTACATCGACTAGCATTCCAATATTTCATTCGACAAAAATAGAATTATTGGTTGAATGTAGCGCGAATGGCTTCAAGCAATTCAATCTTGCACTGTTCAAAAGATAGGAATTCGGTATTTATTTTCAACCAGGGATTAACGGGGTCTTCATACGGCTGATGAATTCCTGTGAAGTTCCCCTCGTTCTGTTTAATGCTGTTGGCATAAAGCTGCTTGACATCACGTTGTTTACAGCCTTCAATGGAACAGTCCACATGAATTAAAAAACATCGATTGACTCCAATAACGTGCTGCACCATGGTTTGAATTTCATGGGTGGGTGAAATAAGGGCAGCCATTACATGGATTCCTTGGTCGTTTAGTAATCTAGCTATATTTGCAGCTCTTCGATTTTGTTCTGTTCGGTCTTCCTCGGTGAAACCTAGGTCCTTTGAGATGGTACTTCTCAATTCATCCCCATCTAAAACAACTATGTTTTTTCCTTCCCTTAGAAATTCTTCAGCCAAGGACTTGGATAGGGTTGTTTTTCCCGCTCCGGATAATCCTGTAAACCAAAAAGTATGTCCCACGTGCATCTGTATCAAAGGTAGGAACTTTTGCAAATTCTCCGCATGTGTAACACTTTGATTATCTTTGAAAAAAATTTAACTATGTTATTAAAAGATAAAGTTGTTATTATCACCGGCGCCTCAAGAGGTATCGGAAAGTCAATTGCACAAACGTGCGTTAATCAAGGAGCAAAAGTGGCATTCACCTATCTTTCTTCCGATGAAAAGGCTCGGTCACTTGAAGCAGAGTTAACCGCACAAGGTGGCGTTGCCGTTGGGTTTAAGTCTGACGCATCCAATTTTGACCAAGCCCATGAATTAGTAGATAAAGTGGTTGAGCAATTTGGTACGGTAGATGTTCTGGTGAATAATGCCGGAATCACTCGAGATACCCTTATGATGCGTATGACAGAAGAGCAATGGGATGAAGTAATTAATACCAATTTAAAATCGGCATTCAACTTAACCAAGGCGGTTATTAAACCTATGCTTAAGGCGCGATCAGGATCCATCATAAATATGAGTTCTGTAGTTGGCGTTAAAGGAAATGCTGGGCAAGCAAATTACGCCGCTTCTAAAGCTGGATTAATTGGCTTTACAAAGTCGATTGCTGCCGAATTAGGCTCTAGAAATATCCGCTGCAATGCCATCGCACCGGGTTTCATTGAAACAGAAATGACGGAAGTACTTGATCCTGCTGTGGTAGAACAATGGAGAAATGCGATTCCTTTAAAAAGAGGTGGAAAACCAGAAGATGTTGCGAA
>JBEIDV010000187.1:0-3797 GCA_040383285.1 Crocinitomicaceae bacterium
GGGATTACCGCTTGGGTGGTTGTGACAAAGAATTATTGCGGTAGCTTTATACTCAAAGGCTAATTTGAATAAAATTCTTCCGTCGGCAACCGTTCCGGTAATTCCTCCGCGCGAAAGCCGATGTGCGTGTAATATTTCATTGTTGTTGTTGAGTAAGAGAATCAAAAACTCTTCATGTGTAAGCAGAGAAAAGGTGCGTTTTGCAAATCGATATACATCTCGAGAATTACGGATGATTTTTCCTTGCATGGGGTAATGTGCTGAAAATCGCCTTCCCAATTCAAAGGCAGCCAACAGGGTAGATGCTTTTGCAGGACCAATGCCTTGAAAGCGAGTCAGGTTATCTTGAGTAGCGCCAAAAAGGCGGCTCAAATCATTCTTGGAATACACCAGAATTTCTTGTGCGAGTTCCTTCGCATTTTTTTGATGTGATCCTTTTCCAAGGAGTAATGCAATGAGTTCTGAGTCTGTCAAGTTTCGAACACCTTGAGCAATAAGTTTGTTTCTTGGTTGATCGGAGGAGGGGAGTTGTTGTATGCGCATAAAAAAAGCAGCGTGGATAACGCTGCTCTTTAAACTTTCGTATGTAATGAACTATTTTTTGTAAAATGGAAGCTTAACTACTTTAGCCAATATGCCTTTTTCTCTAATTTCAACGTAGATTTCCGAATCTAAACCAGCATGAGCTAGCTCAACGTATCCTAATCCAATAGCGATTTTCATGGAAGGAGACATGGTGCCTGAGGTTACTTTTCCGATCACGTTGTTTTGTGCATCAAGAATTCGATAGTCATGTCGAGGGATTCCTCGTTCAATCATTTCAAATGCTACTAATTTACGGGAAACTCCGTGTTCTTTTTGAGCTTTAAGTGTTTCCGCATCCACAAAGTCTTTGGTGAATTTAGTAATCCAACCTAAGCCTGCCTCAATAGGTGAAGTGGTATCATCGATGTCATTTCCATATAGGCAAAATCCCATTTCTAAGCGAAGCGTATCTCTAGCAGCTAAACCAATCGGCTTAATGCCATACGATTTTCCCGCTTCGAATACGGCATCCCAAACCGCTACGGCCACTTCGTTTGGAACATAGATCTCAAAACCTCCTGAACCCGTGTATCCTGTCGCAGAAATAAAGATGTTCTGTTGTCCAGCGAATGTTCCTTTGGAAAAAGTATAATATCCCATTTCAGATAAGTTTACCTCTGTTAGGGATTGCATCGCTTCAGCAGCTTTTGGACCTTGAATAGCCAATAACGAATAGGCATCAGAAGCATTCTCCATTTCAACGCCATCCGTGTTGTGCGAAGAAATCCAGTTCCAATCTTTTTCAATGTTTGACGCATTTACAACCAGTAAGTATTCCTCTTGACTGATTCTATAAATGATTAAATCATCTACAATTCCACCTTTACCGTTAGGCATGCAGCTGTATTGGGCCTTCCCGTCAAAAAGTACGGATGCATCATTCGTTGTTACGCGTTGAATTAAATCCAAGGCTTTTGGTCCTCTAAGGAAAAATTCTCCCATGTGCGACACGTCAAACACACCAACGCCTGTTCGAACGGTTTCATGCTCAGCATTTACTCCTTCATATTGAACAGGCATGTTATATCCTGCAAAGGGAACCATTTTTGCATTCGCATCCAGGTGTTTTTGAAGTAGGGCGGTGTTTTTCATGTTTATCCTTTAACGCGTTCTACATAAACGCCAGTTCGTGTATCAATTTTTATCGTTTCGCCATTGTCAATGAACAAGGGAACTTTTACTTCAGCACCTGTTGCTATGGTTGCAGGTTTCATGGAATTCGTTGCCGTATCTCCTTTAACACCGGGTTCTGTATAGGTAACTTCTGAAATGATATACATTGGAAGGTCAACCACAAGAGGGGCTTCTTCTTCGGCGTGAAAAAGAATGTTCACTACCATTCCTTCTTGAAGGAAAAGTGGCTTTTCAATCATTTTAGCAGGAATATTTACTTGTTCGAAGGATTCATTATTCATGAAAACATAATCAGTACCTTCTTGATACAGGTATTGGTGCTCGCGGTTTTCAATTCGAACCGGTTCGATTTTATGTCCCGCAGAAAAGGTATGGTCTAACACCTTTCCAGATTCGATTTGACGCATTTTTGTACGCACGAACGCAGGTCCTTTTCCTGGTTTAACATGTTGAAATTCAATGATTTGAAATAGTTTTTCGTTGTGCTTTATACACAATCCGTTACGAATGTCTGAGGTGTTTGCCATAGTTTCTCCTTAATAATGAAGGCAAAGATAGTTAAAAAGAGAAATTTTTAGCCTTTCCAAAATATCCAATAAAAAAAGTCTAATCGATATAATAAGAAAAGATTAAACGCGAGACCCCAGGTGTAACCAATTAGCTGAGATGATGTACTTATATGAGTGACCTGGCCATCCACCTCCATTTCAATTGCATTGATTGTTTTATAAAGTGCAGGTATTAAGAAAAGGAAGCTTAGTCCCCAAATAGGCATAACAAACCAATCATAATCTAGAATCTCTATATTAATGCCTAAAATAAAATCAAAAATAAACACCTGAACGAAAAGAAGAATTATGATGATGATCCATGGGGATATAGCCCAATTTAAAAATACAAATAGTGGCCAAAATAACCATTTCGCCTTGCGCTTAGTCATGACAAGTAGGGCCCCAATAATAATTAATTGGAAAAGGTTTTTGAGAAATTTGCTCATTTTAAAACTAAAGTACTAATTAATTTTTAGCGTGTAGTGAGCGCATAAGATGGTTTACTTTATTTTAAGTTTTATCTCAGCTAAATTATACGATACGATTTCATCAATCAACGAAAACGGTAGTGGTTCGTTTATGTTGAATTGAATAGCCCCCTTAGAGGTTTTATAAGTCACTAATTGATCCTTAAACTGTTCAATTGGTTTGGATGTTGGATAAAAACCGATGTGTTTTTTATAGCCTGCAAAATAGACTACTGGTTTGTTGTTTTGTTTAAAACAGGGCATTCCATAACTGATACATTCTGTGGCTTCTGGAAGGATTCTTTTCAAGTGCTTGTATAAATAATTTAACTGCTGACACACGTTATCACCTAAGGGTTCTTTAAGAGATTCAATATACGCTTCTATCTCAGTCATGTTTACATATTAAAATGGCGCAGGACATGTTAACTTCAGCACTTGATCATGTACTGGATGCCAACACGACAAGGATTTTGCATGCAAATACAATCGCTCGCTGGATGTGCCATAAAGTTCATCTCCGAGAATTGCGCAATTCAGTCCTAAGGGATGTGCTGCATGCATTCTAAGTTGATGGGTACGACCTGTCTTGGGATAGAATTCTATGCGTGTTTTCTTGTCTTTAAATTCCAAGACATTGAATTCCGTATGTGTTTTCTTTCCGTGCTCAAAGCATACCATTTGGTGTGGACGGTGCGCTAAGTTCAGGCGTAATGGGAGTGTGATTACACCTTCTAGTTCTTTAGGAATCCCATCTAATAAGGCTTCATAGGTTTTTGTTACCCGGTTCTTGGCAAATTGCATTTGCATAGCAGCCAATATTACAGGGGATTTTGCAAACATCAATATGCCTGAAGTCCCCATGTCCAGTCGATGAATCGCTTTTATATATGCTCCCTTTCCTTCTCTAAGGGCTAAACGATCCTCCGCCGAATCGAGGTCACTTCTACCGGGTACAGACAATAAGCCGCTCGGTTTATCAATAATCACTAAAAAGTCATCTTCATATAGAATGCGCAACGGGGAAGTGTTTATGATGGAAAGTACGGGGTTTTTCGCA
>JBEIDV010000188.1:0-3785 GCA_040383285.1 Crocinitomicaceae bacterium
AACTGGAATCATGGAATGGCCATCGTTAATCGGTATGCGGTATGGATGGGTGTACCCTTACTTTTTCATGTGTTTCATTTAATGCGTGATTTTTCAATCCGAGTTCGGGTTCCGCTAGTTGTTTCGGCCTTAATTTCTCAAGGGTTTTTACTTTGTGTACATTTGCCTTACAACCAATTTGATTGGTCTAACCTCCAACACATGCCCATTGCGAAATGGGCGCTTGACCACCACCCGTCATGGTATAATCCCGACCCACAGATTTTTATCGCCAGAACTAATCGCGAGTTTGATTTTACTAAAAACAGTTCTCCCGTGTTGTATTTTAGTAATAAGAACCGCCTGGTCAAGCTTGCGGTTCACTCTGAAAACTTAGACACCTTATCAACTTTTGGATATAATATGAACACCTTACGCAGTTATCCCAACGTAAGAAGCGGTTCAGAGATTTGGATTTATATAAATGACATCGAAGAAAGATCAACTAAATCAAGCGCTGAACTATTACAAATAATTGAAAATTCAGAGGTGCAACGAATTATTAGTGAAATGCGCGCCAATCCACAATGGATAAAAGAACTAACACTAAAAGCAGCACGTAATCACATTGACATTGAGGAACAGCTTAGGCTAGATGCGCGGTATATTTTTAATGAAAATCACCCGCGTTAAGCACGGAACGAATAGAGCCGTTCTTTACAAGAAAACCGTTCTCCGCAGCATGTAATAATGGAAGGTCGTCATTATTATCCGAATATGCTTGGGCAATCCCTTGGGTTGGAAACACCTCCCTCAAACGGATTATTTTTTCAGAACCCCTACAATTTGTTCCTAAGGTGTATCCGTCCTCATGGATACGCAGGGTAGTTGAGATAACATGCGTAATGCCGAGTTTTTCACAGGCCGGAAGAATAAATAAGTCAGGTGAGGCAGAAACCACCACAATACACAATGAATCTGCTTGACAACGTTTAAGTGCCAACATAAGTTCTTCGTTAAATGTCTCCTTGTTTTCCCAAAATTGGGCGGCCATACGCTGAACCTCCTGGGCGGAATCCCGAGCAATAAAACAAATAAATTTAGACTTAAATGTACTGGTGTTTATTCGTTTTGATTTCCAAAGGACCCATGCATAAACCTGCATAGTAACTCGCCAAATTCTTAGGGGTTTCTGCTGATAATAATAGAGACAAAAAGAAAGAATACTGTCGTATTTATAGAGGGTTCCGTCAAAATCAAACAGCGCAAGCTTCTCTGAATGGTCAGACATAGATTATCCCGATTAAGTACAAAATCCAGCAACAGACCGTTCCTTGCAAAAACCGATCTTTAAACAACAGGGTGGTTGGGTCTCCTTCCCCCTCATATAATCCCTGTTCGCTTATTTGAATGAAACGAATAACCCCCATCAGCACAAACAAGGAGCTGTACATTAACCAATCCGTGCCCAAGGCTTTAACAACATCAGGGTCTATGGAGTATAATAGATATGCGGTAATCGTTATTGTTGCGGCAATATATGTAAGTGTATTTAAAAACCCCACACTATAGGCCTTCAATACGGCGCGGTGATTTACGGCATTGCCTTGTAATTGCGTGATTTCCGATTTCCTTTTAACAACAACCATCAAAAAGGCAAGGAAGAAGGTAACCACTAAGATCCAATGAGATGGTTTAACAGCAATTATAGCGCACCCAGCCAAAACTCTCAGTACAAAATTGATTGCTACAATGAAAAGTTCTAATAAGGGAAGGGTTTTTAACCAAAACGAATAGAGAATGTTTAGAATTAAATATGTGAGAACAATACCCAAAAAAGCAAGCGGAAGCTTAGCAATTACGAGTAAACAAAAAGCAAGTATTAGCAGCCCAATCCCAATGAGGAAGGCCCGTTTTTTAGAAATTAAACCTGCTGCGATGGGACGAAATTTTTTTCGCGGATGCAACGCGTCTTCTTCTGCGTCTTTAATGTCGTTGTTAATGTAAACAAAGGAACTAATGAGAGAAAAAATAAAGGCTCCGATCAATACCGAAAACATAAAATTCCATTGCAATAAGCGCAATGAAAAAATTGCAGGCAAAAATAGAAACCCATTTTTTACCCAACTTTTTACCCGAAGTAAATGCCACCCAATCTTCATTTTAGATCTTTCTTAACTTTCCATCCACTAAAGGCATCACCAGGAATGGTATTATAGACTCCATTGCTATCAAGTTCATACACCGGGGTGATTTCAAAGTGCTTCAGTTTTAATTCAAAAGACTTCATCCACCCCGCTTGAACCTTTACGTGAGTTTTTCGCATTGGTTCCAATTCCTGAATTAATGCGGCATTGTTTTCTGAAACCCAACGCCAATTTTGAAATACAGCGATGCTTGAATTAAGAATAAACAATCCCGTAAATCCCATGGAGAACACCCGAACCCAACCCTTTTTTTCTTGCATTAACGTAGCTAAAACAAGTGAAAAAATCAAAAGCAATTGTGGGGCATAGCGTAAATTCCAAGCTTCCGGCTGTATAATCATCGAAAGAACAATCCCACCAAATAGCAGGTATAATTCCAGGGGCCTTTTTCTAAGGAAAAAAAGACATAGGAGCGGAATAAAAAGCACGAGCAATTCCCCTTCAAAAGGCCCGAACGGACTCATGGTTACAGGTTGATGGTTTTTGTAATATGGAATAGACTCCAAGATGAGGTTTTTATTGAATAAGGGCTTTCTTACGGAAGCATGCTTATGATCGGTATAAATCGGAATGGAAGCGTGCGCAGCAATTAGTTTTTCCAATCGATTCATAAGGAAAAAGTCTGCGGGATATTGTACTTCGGCGATTGACTTTCCTTCGTTGTTTAGACCCATAATCGGAAAAAAGGGATGGCCTTTAGAAAGCACATTTCTTACATAGGTTGGGTATCCAATTAACACTACGCCAATAAGCACGACAGAACCAAAGTGCAGCGCCCTTTTTATAATCAGGGCTTTTTGCCTAATGATCACCCATATTCCAGCCATCATTAAAAATACCAGCCCATAGATTAACCCGGTAAACTTAATATTTGCTAGCACAATAAAGGATAAGCCCATGAACCCCAAAACCTTAGCGTTGAAATAACTCAACTCCAATAGAAAGATTAACAAAATCCCTAATAAACTAAAAAGTAGTCCATCTACATAAAAGCTAAAGAGTTGACCAAGAGAAATGGTGCTTCCCCCAAGCAAGATCGTAATAAGTATGGCCTTGCCCCAGGAAAACGAAAACCTGTTCGTTAGGAATGTAAGAAGTATCAACACAAACGAAATCAAGTAAATCAATTGAATCGCTTTCCCTGCTTCTATGTTACCGGTGAATAGGTAAAGAACAGCTTGAATTACCCAGGGCGCCTTGGGGTAGTGATTGACATAGTTCGCATTTAACCCCGAAACGACGTTGTTTGAAATAGCGGCATCCCAAATTGGATTCCAACCATCAGCAAGAAACATGATGGCATCTTGATGATACCATTGCCCATCAAAAGAGCAATCATAAAATTGAATAGCAATTAATAGCGAGGCGGCAATGATTGAACAGCCAAGTAAAACCCAACCCCATTGTTTGATGTATAGAGGGGAGATCTCTCGAGAGGAAATCCATGCAGATAACCCGATAGAAACAAGAAATAACCATCCGCCAATAGGTACACCGATAAACCAAAGTAAAGTCGCTAATACAAAGACAATACTTGGTGTAAGAAACAAAAAAAGTCCAGTTGCGTATAGTTGTTTTTGTATGCCGTTCATTTATGGT
>JBEIDV010000189.1:0-3778 GCA_040383285.1 Crocinitomicaceae bacterium
TATGAGGTATTTTTTATCTACCTGCTTGCTTCTTATAAGTTTAGCAACATTTGCCCAAGGCTCATGGCAAGACCATATTAAATGGAAATTTAGCCTAGAGAAAATTGACAGCAGTCATGCGTATATCGTTGGTAAAGCGACCCTACTAAACCATTTCCATATTTTCTCGGTAAATCACGACCCAAAAAAGGCGGATTTCACCGGAACACCAACCACCTTTGATATCAAAGCAACCAAGAATTTCAAATTGATTGGAAAACTTAAAGATGGTAGTGCCCCAAAAAAGTTTGTTGATGAATTAGGTGAACAATTGTACTTTGAAGGAAGCGCTACCTTCAAGCAGCAAATTGAAATATTAAGCAACGAAACCTTTAGCATTCCTTTCACCTATAGTTTTCAGATTTGTGATGCAGCAGGATGTATTTTCCCACCCGCTCAAGACGCAACAATTAAAATCAGTGGCTACAAAAGCGCACTTGCCGCAAATGCTAAATCACCAGAGCGTCAAGATACAAGTAAAGTACAAGCGGCTCCTAACGATAATGGCACAGGCCAAACCATGGAGCCAAAGGAAAATAAACCAACGGCTCCCCAAAAACCAAATACCTTGTGGTGGACATTTTGGGCGGGATTTGGCGGCGGGTTATTTGCCCTGTTAACGCCATGTATGTTCCCCATGATTCCGATGACCGTAACGTTCTTTACTAAACAATCTAAAACGCGCGCAGAAGGAATCATCAAAGCACTTGTTTATGGTGTGTCAATTGTTGTGATCTATGTTACTTCGGGCATTCTATTTACGGCAGTTTTAGGAACCACGGGACTAAATGACCTATCCACCAACATTTGGATGAACCTCGTATTCTTTGCAATCTTTATGGTTTTCGCCTTCTCGTTTCTTGGAGCCTTTGAAATACAATTACCAAGTAAATGGGTGAATAAGATGGACAAGCAAGCCGACCGCGGTGGGTACATAGGCATCTTCTTTATGGCCTTTACCCTTGGATTGGTTTCTTTTTCGTGCACAGGTCCAATCATTGGAAGCCTTTTAGTTACGGCATCAACCACCGGGTCCTATCTCACACCAGCTATGGGTATGGGCGGATTTTCACTTGCACTTGCAATTCCCTTTACCTTATTTGCCATTTTCCCAAGTTGGTTAAACTCTCTACCACAATCCGGCGGCTGGTTAAATTCAGTAAAAGTGGTTCTAGGCCTTCTTGAAATCGCTTTGGCAATGAAATTTTTATCTGCTGTTGATATGGCCTACCATTGGGATATCCTTAGCCGTGAATGGTTTGTGGGATCATGGTTTGTGATTTTCATGATTATGGGGCTTTACCTACTCGGAAAGATTCGATTCTCTCACGATTCACCTGTAGAAAAATTAAGCGTTCCAAGGTTCATGTTCGCATTCGTTGCCTTAGTTTTTTCAGTATACTTGTTTACTGGAATGTTTGGGCACCCACTGAAATTAATTGATGGAATCGCTCCTCCTAGAACCCATTCAGAAGATAACTTCCGCTTTAATAACGGCGGACTTGATACCGGGGTAAAACAAGATTCCATTACCGATAAATATGCGGCAGACATGCATCCTGTGGGTGATGGTTCCATCTTAGTATTCCATGACTTATACAAAGGACGAGCCTATGCCAAGGAACGAAATCTACCAATCCTCATGGATTTCACGGGACATGCCTGTCAGAATTGTCGTAAAACAGAATCTACCGTTTGGACCAACGACGAAATCCGTCCCTTACTTCAAAAGAGTTTTGTGATTATCTCGCTCTATGTGGATGATCACCAACCGCTTCCTGAAAGCGAGCAGCGTTATTCCAAGGAGTTAGGTGGAAAAATTCGAGACGTTGGAAATAAATGGGCCGAGTACGAAGTAATTAATTACAAAAGCTTCCAACAACCGCTCTATGTAGTTACGGATCATGAAGGAAATGACCTTACTGAAACCATTGGATATACGCCAGAAATTGAGAGCTACAAGAACTTCTTATTGAAAGGAATACGAAAATTCAACCAGTAAATGAAACTGTGCATTGCGGAAAAACCGAGTGTCGCACGTGATTTAGCTCAAATCCTTGGCGCATCCACTCGGAAAGAGGGGTATTTTGAAGGAAATGGATATTGGGTGAGTTGGACCTTTGGTCATTTATGTACGTTAAAAGAGCCTGAAGATTACAACCCAAATTGGAAGCAATGGCGGGTAGAGGATTTACCCATTTCCCCTGAACAATTTGGCATTAAAGTAATCAAAGACGAAGGGGTACAACGACAGTTCCATGTGCTAAAATCCCTCGTAGCACAATGTGAAGAAGTGATCAATTGCGGGGATGCGGGACAAGAAGGTGAATTGATTCAACGCTGGGTACTCTTGAAAGCAGGGTGTAAAGTTCCAGTTAAGCGCTTATGGATTTCTTCCCTTACTGATGAAGCCATCAAAGAAGGTTTTTCCAAGCTTAAAAATGGTGAAGAATTCGATAATTTGTTTGCCGCAGGAAATTCACGTGCCATCGGCGATTGGATGTTAGGTATCAATGGAACGCGACTCTATACCAAGAAATTTGCCCCAGCAAAAATGACCTTATCCGTCGGTAGAGTGCAAACCCCTACCCTCGCCATGATTGTTCAACGGCAAAAGGAAATCAATGCATTTAAATCCGAAACCTACTGGGAACTTAAAACGATTTATAGAGAAACAGAGTTCCTTTGTCAAATTGACCGCTTAAAATCGGAAGAAAAAGCGAAGAAAGGCGTAGAATACCTCAAAGATAAGCCCTTCAAAATCACCTCCTTTGAACAAAAAGAAGGAAAAGAAGGAAATCCCAGATTGTACGATTTAACTTCATTGCAAGTAGATGGAAACAAGCGTTACGGATTTAGCGCCGACGAAACACTTAAACACGTCCAAAGCCTTTACGAGAAAAAACTGGTGACCTATCCACGTGTTGACACCACCTACCTCTCCGAAGATCTTCACCCCAAAATACCCAATGTATTAAAGGGGCTCAGAGATTATAGCAGATTTACTGAATCTTTATTAGAAAAGCCGATTCCAAAAACGAAAACTATTTTCGACAACAGCAAGGTAACCGACCACCACGCTATTATTCCTACGGGAATTGTCCCATCAGGAATTTCACCGGATGAACATAAAATATATGACTTAATTGCTCGCCGGCTACTTGCTGCTTTTTATCCGGAATGTAAGGTTTCGAATACCACCGTTATGGGTCAAGTAGATCAATTAGCATTTAAAGCAACTGGGAAGCAGGTATTAGATAAAGGTTGGCGTGTGGTATATGAAGACCTAGATCAAAAAGTTCAGAAAAAAGGTGAATCTGAAGATAAAATCTTACCCCTATTTACCGAAGGCGAAGAAGGTCCGCATGAGCCCTTTATGCATCAAGGCAAAACTTCAGCACCAAAACCCTATACCGAAGCCACACTCCTCAGAGCCATGGAAACCGCTGGAAAATTGGTAGAGGATGAAGAAATGCGCGAATTAATGAAGGAGAACGGTATTGGAAGACCCTCTACCCGATCCGCTATTATTGAAACCTTATTCAAACGAAAGTACATCGAGAAAAAGAAAAAGAACCTCATCGCTACGGATACTGGCATGCATTTAATTGACACCATTAAAAACGACCTACTCAAAAGCCCTGAACTTACCGGTCAATGGGAGCATAAATTACGTCAAATGGAACGTGGGCTTTACGATCCAAAGCAATTCAAAGCAGAGCTTTTTCAAATGGTTAGA
>JBEIDV010000190.1:0-3767 GCA_040383285.1 Crocinitomicaceae bacterium
GGAAGATTAAACAACTTCTGACCCATTTCATTCATTTCGAGCGAAGGTAATTCAAAAATCGCTTATATTTATCGAGTTAAATCTTTCTTTACACAATAAATGCTGTTGTTTCAGAGTTTACGAGGCCCAAATTTTTATATGAAATACATCATTCTCTCCGTTGTTTTAATCCAGTTTTTCACCCTTAAGGCCCAAGCACCAAAGTATTCCAATGAATTCCTGCACCTTGGTGTTGGAGCTCAAGCATTTGCCATGGGCAATGCTGTTGTGGCTTCGTCGGAAGATGTTACTGCTGGGTATTGGAATCCGGCAGGCTTAACGAGTGCCACAGAATGGCTTCAGGTATCTGCTATGCACTCTGAATATTTCGCGGGCATCGCCAAATATGATTACGTGGGGGTTTCACATTCACTTGGTAAAAAAGGAGTTCTCGGTTTTACCTTTCTACGCTTTGGGGTAGACGACATACCCAATACCACACAACTTATAGACAATGACGGTAGAATTAATTATGACAACGTCACTACCTTTACCGCAGGTGATTATGCCTTTATGGGGTCTTACGCAAAATCCTTGGCTGTACCAGGGCTATCGCTCGGAGGAACCGTAAAAGTCATTCATCGCCGAGTGGGAGATTTCGCGAAATCTTGGGGCTTTGGTCTGGATGCCGGCGTAAAATATCGCCTGAACTCCCATTGGAAATTTGGCTTGGTAGCCCGCGATGCAACGTCAACGTTCAACGCTTGGATTTTTAATCTTTCGCAAGACATGCAACAAGTATTTTTGTCGACAGGTAATGAAATTCCAACGAATGGACTTGAATTATCGCTCCCTAGATTCATTACAGGAATTGCTTATAATCATTCGATTGGTAATCCAGAAAAAGGATTCAATATTGCTGCCGAATTGGACATCGACGCCACGACAGACGGAATGAGAAATACACTCATTAAATCCAATACCTTTTCGCTCGATCCGCATATGGGGGTACAATTATCGTTTAAAGAACTAGTTAAGGTTCGAGGTGGGGTTTCTTCTATTCAGCAGTTTAAAGCAATCGATGGCTCAAGCAGTTGGGGTGTTCAGCCAAATGTAGGATTGGGTGTTGGTATTAAAGGATTCAATTTGGATTATGCCTTCACCCGCTTAGGAGCGACAGAGGCAGGGTACTACACGCACGTATTCTCGTTGAAGTTTAAACTCAGTCAGCCTAAGAAAAAGTAAGGATGAAGCGGTATTTAAGTGTCATATTACTCTTTTTTACCCTTCCACTTAGCGTGAATGCCCAAACCTTCGGGAACGAATGGATTGATTACAGTCAAAAATATTATGGATTTCCTGTACTTCAATCCGGAATCCATAAGATTTCTTACCAGAATTTATTTGACGCAGGGATTCCCGTTTCTTCCATTCCGATTTCAACCTATCAAGTGTTCGGAAAACAAAAGGAACAACCCTTGTATATCATAGATGATGGGAATAATCTCCTTGATCCCTATGAGTTTATTTACTTCTATGCAGAAAAGAACGACGGTTGGCTCGATTCAACGCTCTATGATAATCCGTCGTGGTTAGGGAATCCAAAATATAGCTTATACAACGATACCATTCGCTATTTTTTTAGTTGGACGAATGGCGCAGCGGGATTACGGTTTACGCCTGAAAATGACATTGATTTCGCCAGTTATCAAACCGCTTCACATCTCTTGTTCGAAAAGAGCCTTGTAAATGCACAAGCTTATAATGAAGGTGAAATAAATTCACAATCCGCAAGTTCCTTGTTTGTACCTGGAGAAGGGTGGGGGAGTCCGATGCAAAATGGTGCTTCAGGGTATTCATGGAACTATTCAGCCACCACCTTAGATAATTTATATACCGGACTTGACGCGCCTCAAATTCAATTAAAATCCGTAATTGTTGGCGGCTCCAATGCCTATTCACCGAATTTATATAACCATCATACCCGCCTGACCATTGGCCCAACCAATAGTGTATTGCTTGATACCCTTACCATTGGGTACAATGCGATCAATGTAACAAAGCAAATTCCAGTTTCTACCCTTGCCGCGAATGGTGCAACAAATTTTAAGATCAACATTATCGGTGATCTTGGGGTAGCAACGGATTATCAAAGCGTTAATTATTGGTCTTTTCTCTACCCAAGAACCATGGCCTTGCCGGGGAGTAACAAAAGTGAGTTTTTGATACGAAATGAACTCAATCAACCAAAAATTAAATTGGCACTCAGCGGGGTGAGCATGACGAATCCGATAGCCTTTGTGTTTGGTTCAAATCCAAAGGTGATTAATGCAGTTTTTACGGGGACTACCTGTCAATTGCTCGTACCGAACGATCCCATTTATACGAACCAAAAAGTAGTCATTCAAGCAACATCGACCATTAATTCAATCCCTGGATTAACCCCAGTAACACCATCAGCTACTTTTACGAATTTCTCTGCTGTACCCAATTTGGAAGCGTCTCTGCTCTTTGTTTATCCTAAAAAACTTGCATCCGGAGTATTTGATTATGCAAATTACCGAAGTTCACCTGCTGGAGGCGATTACAACGTGATTCTTGCAGAAGTAGAAGAATTGTATGATCAGTTTGGGGGAGGCATTTTTAAGCATGTTAACGGAATTCGTCGCTATGCCCAGTTTATGCATAGTTTAAGTCAGCAAAAACCTGTGGGTTTATTTCTAATCGGAAAAGGTATCCGTGAGGCAAATGTTGCCACAACCTTGGCTACTGGTCCGGGTGCTCGCGCCAATGTGTTGAATTATTCCATGAACTTGGTTCCGTCGTTTGGTCAGCCTTCCAGTGACCAAAGCATGACCTCCAATTTACCGGGTACCGATAAGTGGACTCCCCTCATTCCAACAGGGAGGATATCCGTAAATAATCTCTTGGAGTTAGCGCTTTATTTGGATAAAGTTAAGGCCTTTGAGCTTGCACAAGATTCTACCTCCATGTATGATTCGCCAAGTAAAGATTGGCAAAAGCATCTGATTCACTTTGCTGGCGGGGGCAATGCCAATGAGCAGTTTATTTTTCAAACCTACTTGAATGGAATGGCGGATATTGCCGAAGATGATTTTTTCGCTGGAACTACTACCCGCATTGTTAAAGAGTCTGCCAATCCCTTAACGCCAGCACAAATTCAAGGCATTTCCGATCGCTTATCCGAAGGCGTAAGCGTAATGAATTTTTTCGGCCACGCTTCCTCTTCTCAAAGTGGTTTTGATTTGAATATTGATGATCCTCAGAACTGGAATAATCAAGGCAAGTACCCCTTGTTAATCGCAAATTCATGCTACAACGGCAACATATTCTACAGTGTTCCTACGAAATCAGAACAGTTTGTCTTAACCCCTAACGCGGGAGTTATTGCATATCTCGGAACACTTAACTATGGTTTTTCTGGTGCGCTAAATGACTACTCCAACCAATTCTATCGACAGTTTAGTAAACATAATTATGGAGGAACCATTGGGGAACATATTAAAAACACGATTGATTCTGTAATGAACATAAATCAACCGTTGAGTACAGAATCGGTATTCCAACAAATGACACTCCACGGTGACCCCATGTTGCGACTTAATCCACACACAAAACCAGAACTTGAATTAACTGAAGATCGCGTTTCGTTTGGTCCGGATGATATTTCCTTAACTACCGACTCGCTAGAAATCCAAATTAAATTGCGCAATTTGGGGCAATCCATCCCCGGCGATTTTGCCCTAGAAATTTTACGCGATTTTCCA
>JBEIDV010000191.1:0-3745 GCA_040383285.1 Crocinitomicaceae bacterium
ACGCCACTTTGCAGTAATTGATGTGCAATTTGACGGAGTAAAAAGCTTTTGCCTGAACGCCTTTGACCCACCAAAACTTTTACCAGCGAATTATTACAAAACTGAAAAATTTTATCCAGGTAGTCATGACGTAAATAACCAAGTCTTGGAACATTCCCGTTCCAAAAATTA
Organism: Crocinitomicaceae bacterium; assembly: GCA_040383285.1. GTDB lineage: Bacteria > Bacteroidota > Bacteroidia > Flavobacteriales_D > Crocinitomicaceae > UBA952. The sequence goes on from JBEIDV010000191.1 coordinate 172, forward strand.
TATTTCTCAAAAACTGAATAAAATTCTTTCACAGAATAAAAATATAATCAAATTTACAAAATTTTCTTTTATAGAAGAAAAAAAACCATGAGGTTTATTTTGAATTTTAGTTCATTCAAATAACAGGTGCGCCCTTCGACTTCGTTTCATTTCACTCACTTCGCTCAGGGACCTTGCACCCAGTTATTACACCCAGTTATTACACACAGTTGTTAACTCCTAAAAATTCCCCCTCAGCGTAACAATAAAGTTACGACCTGGTGCTGAAATGTTCGATGCGTAATTTCTGTAATTCTGATCCAAGATGTTTTCACAAACGGACACTGGCATATGTTGGATGATTAAAGAGGTTTAAGCGAACGATGAATCCTGAATAAGAAAACTGGCCCAATTGGCTACCCGTATACGGTCTGTTCCATCAAATTCCTGAGGACCATCATACAGAACAAGGCCTTTATCGCATCCTGAATAAGCCATGAATTTTTTCAAATTCGACGAAAATTCTTTGTGATAGGTCTGGGCTGATTTGATTTCAATGGGTAGAAGCGTCGAGCCTCTCAGTACGATCAGGTCAACCTCCACCCCGTTATTATCTCGCCAATAAAAGAATTGTTCCCCCGTTTGAAAATTCAAACTACGTTTCAAACATTCGGCAAAAATAAAGTTCTCAACGAGCGCTCCACGAAAATGAGACAGACTTAATTCTTCCCTTGTTTTAATATTCAACAGCGCGCAGGCTAAGCCCGTATCGTAAAAATAAAGTTTCGGTGATTTTACGATCCGTTTGTTGTAATTCTTATAAAATGGCTGAAGTAAACGTATGACATAGGTGCTCTCAAGTATTGAAAGCCACGATTGAGTTGTTCTTACGTTGACACCGCAAGCATTGCTAATCGCAGCAAGATTAACCTGTTGTCCAACGCTACCTGCGCACAAACGCAAGAATTTCTGGAAAAGTAACACATCCGCTATTTGCTTTATTTGCCGAACATCGCGCTCCACATAAGTCCGAATGTAAGAAGCATACCAAACCGACGGATTACGAGATTTGACGATCACCTCCGGATAAAAGCCACGCACTATCAGGTCCAATAAATCGAACGACCTAAACTTTTCAGATAGCTCATGGTAACTTAAAGGTAATAAATCAAGAATACCTATTCGCCCAGCCAAGGATTGAGTGATTTGTTCTTGTAATAGAATGTTATTGCTACCCGTTAAAATGAATAAACCATCTTCCTCATGGTCATCCAATATTTCTTGTAAATAATTCAACAAAATTGGTGCGCGTTGAACCTCATCTAGAATAGCTCCCTTTACAAAACGATTCAAAAAAGCACGAGGGTCTTGGTTGGCTAATTCGTACTCATCGGGATTTTCCAGAGAAACATAGGCTTTGCCAGCAAAGGTCTGTTTTGCTATCGTCGTTTTGCCCGATTGCCGCGGCCCAACAATCAATACTGAACGGAATGACTTGGCATACACCCTCAGTATTTCGGTTATATCCCGGTGAATTTTATTATACATATATTGTACTTTAATGCGTTAAATGTATAAAAAATTATTAAAAAATCAAGCGAAAAATCAAGCGGTGGAGGATTAAGCAATTAAATAAATAACAGGGTGCTCCCTTCGACTTCGTTTCATTTCACTCACTTCGCTCAGGGACCTTGCACCCTGTTAATGCTCACAGCTATTGCACTCGGTTATCAATAAAGGAAACCGAACAGCCATAAAGGAATGCTGTTTTGAAACCCAATTTCAATGTCATCATGTACAACAAAGGCATGTTCTAAATGCGCAATTTGTTTTTTCGTTTTATTTTTTCCACCAATTTCAAAGAGGAAGGTATTATCCACCAAAACATCGCCTTTGTCAGGCAATGAGAGCACATGGTTATAGGCTAAGTTTTGCATAAAAAACGTTTCTCTAACGGTCCCTATTTCAACATGATCTCCACTGATTGCAAACATCAAATTGGTATTATGCATCCAAAGTTTATCGGGTTTATTTAACTGGCTGATACTTCTTGTTTGCTTGTAAATCATACGAATTAACGCAGCTCTATCGAGTAATTGCAAGGAACGAACAAGTGCATTTCTATTTAACTGTATCGTGTCACTAATCTTTTGGATATTGGGCGTAAACGGAACATTTGATGCGATAACAAACAGTAAGCGTTTCAATTTGGCGAGTGTTTGAAAATCCAAATTTTCAGTCGTCTGGAGATCTACCTCTAGAATTAGATTGACCGTATTTCTAAGTTTTTGAAAATATTCTTCCTCATTGTGTTCGAAATACGGGTAATTACCAATTTTCAAATACTTGGGAAAATGTTTAAGCGGGGTAATTTGCTTCAAAAATTCTAAGCTAATAGATGTATGGTTATTTAAAATTTCGTGAAGGCTTAAAACAGGCAATTCGATTTTTTCATACAACATCAAATACTCTCTAAAGGATAGCTCAGCCAACGTATACGTTACTGCTCTTCTACTTAAATCCGACTCTCCTTTATAGATATCCAATATGGATGAAGAGGTAAAGATGACTTTTAAATCAAGGAAATCGTCGTAGATTAATTTTAGTTCACGCGACCAATTCGGATATTTATGAACTTCATCGATTAGCATGAGCTTACCTCCTATTTGGTTGAATTTTTCAGCCAGACCGTATAAGGTATTTTCAGAAAAAAATAAATCATCCAACGCCACATATAGCACCTCATCAGCCTGGTACGCTTTGGCAAGTTGAAGCAATAAGGTTGTTTTTCCAGTTCCTCGTGCTCCTTTTATGGCCGTTAATCGGTTGGATGTATTGATTTCATGGTATAAATAGCGCTTAAATGCCATGGACACCTGGTTTATTTTGCGTGCTGATTTTTCTACTAACCTTTCCATTTTGCTATTGATAAAAGCAAAAATAATATTTTATTGCTATTTAAAAAAGCAAAAAAGGAGATTTTACTCATTTTCCGTCCAATATTATAAGGATTTAGGATTAAGCGCATAAATTACCGGGTGCTCCCTTCGATCCGCCACGGCGGACTCAGGGACCTTGCACCCGGTAGTTGCGCACAGTAGTTACTACTCCTAAAAATTCCCCCTCAGCGTAACAATGAAGTTACGACCTGGCGCAGAAATGTTCGAAGCGTAATTTCGATAATTCTGATCGAGGATATTCTCGCAAGCTACTTGTAGCGATACCTGACGGGAGAAATTGTAATTGACGCGTGCGTTTACTGTGGCCCAGGAAGGCATTCCAAAAGGCGTAGCATAGGCAAAGTTATCCTCGCCTGCCATGTTGTAATCCGCTAAGCGCTTCCAACCCGAATAGTTCATAAATAATTCAGTGCGGAGCTTTCCAAGGGTATACACCATCGCTATTTTTCCAAAAACCGGTGGAATGTGATCCAAGGGAATGCTATCCGTTACATTTCTACCCTTCGTATAATTGACAGTTGCCATCATGCTAATGTGGTCGTTCAATTTACCAGACAACATCGCCTCGAAGCCATAAACGTAAGCCCTTCCTGCATTGGTCGTGGTCATTACTTGACTCAACTGGCCATCGTAAA
>JBEIDV010000192.1:0-3737 GCA_040383285.1 Crocinitomicaceae bacterium
AAACAACCTGCAATGGTCCAATCAATTAAAAGAACACGGGGCCAAAGTAATCTATGGTGCGCCAAATTTAAAAGTACACTCTAAGCTCTTATATATTAAACGGCAAGATAAAGGGAAAGACCTTTCGGTGGCGTATGTAGGTACAGGAAACTTCAATGAACGAACCTCTCGCATCTACACAGATTTTGCCTTACTTACTGCGGAAAAGCGCGTGGTGTCTGAAGTATCAAAGGTTTTTAAACTGCTTGAAAACAATATGGAACGCGTGAGTTTTCGTCATTTAATGGTCTCTCCCATTAATTACCGAAGAAAAATCGTGCAACTCATTGATAAAGAGATTGTTTTAGCGAAGGCCAAAAAGCCCGCATATATTCGGATTAAACTGAACAACCTCACCGACCGACAAATGATTGAAAAATTGCTTGAAGCAAGTCTGGCTGGGGTACGTGTTGAAATGATTGTTCGGGGAATCTGTTGTTTAAAAACCGACTTGAAGAAAAATCCAAACCTCACCGTGATTAGCATCGTGGATCGATACCTTGAACATGCGCGATGTATGGTGTTCGGTAATGATGGGAAACCCTTGTTTTATATTGGTAGCGCTGATTTAATGGAGCGAAATCTGGATTACCGAATTGAAGTGGCTACCCCCATTTTTGATCCAGCAATTCAGGCTGAACTGACGGAAATCTTTGACTTTCAGTGGCGCGGAACCGTTAAATCTCGTTGGATTACTTCCGATATGAAAAACGAATACAGACGCACGGAAGGACCTCCGTTTCATGCGCAACGTAATTTATACGCTAAATATACCCCAGAGGAAAGCAACTAATCAATTAGTGGAATTGCATCTCTAAGATCTTGTGCTGCATCAAACACCCGATCGATGGCAAGCTCCAAATGATTTGCCCAGCGGTACTCCACGCGGTTTTCTTCCAAACACCAGGTAATAAGGTGCTCTTGAGTAGATTTGTCTAATTCAAACAAAACCCGAACACCTAATTGTTTTAAGGCTTGCGCATTACAGTGCTGTTCAAAATGATTCGCATAAGGAACAACTAAGAGTTTTTTATTCAAATACAAGGCCTCTGCAGGTAATTCAAAGCCTGCACCGCAAATCACGCCATTTGCAGTAATTAAATCGGTTAAAAAGTCATCCGTGCCTAGCGGACAAAACACAAGGTTTTCAACTGTTTCAATTTGCTTAATATCCTTTGAATAAATCTTAAAGGTACCCGGAACTTGCGAAAAAAAAGTTTTTAAAAAACCCCGATTGAATGCCGTTAAATAAACCAAGGTATGGGAGCCTTTAACCGGATTTGCATTCAGTATTTCCTGACGAATTATTGGATAAAAGGTGTTTTCAGTAAATTGCTCAAAATGAAATCCTACCCGTAATTTAGTGGGACAATAATTTCTAATGACCCATCGTCCAACCGGAAACCATAGGGGCGTTTGCGGGCTACCAACAGCTCTTACAGCTGCCTGATGACTCAGCTCGATGCAGGTAACTCCTTTTAGTTTACATGCCCATGCGCTTACGGGTTCAAAGTCCGAAATGACAAGGTCGTAATCTTCAACTTGAAGAGCCCAAACTTCCTTTAAAAACCGAAGGGGTTTAAGCCTTTTTATAGTTTTTAATATATCGATTCCTCCCTTTGCTGAAGAAACAAAGGTTAATCCGTAACATTGATACCTTATTGGGGACGGGAATGATAATTGTGATTGATTGCCACTGATTAATACATCAACCTCACCGCGTTGGCTTAAGGTGGGCAACAGTGCGATGGCTCTACTTAAATGGCCATTTCCCGTTCCTTGTATGGCGTATAGAATTTTCATGACAGTACCTGTTCCTCGAGGATCATGGATAAATCAATGTTAATTGGTTTTAATTCTGCTTCCGGATGAATTTCTTCAGATTCTTTATATTGATATATGGACCATTTTCCGTCTACATATTCTAGGGACGTGTGATTTTCTACCCAATCCCCGGAATTTAAGTAGGTTACTTCGCCTTTACCTTCAGAATCTGAAAATACTTTAATAGCCGGTTGATGGATGTGACCACAAACCACATATTTGTATCCGTTTTCACGTGCGATTTCTGCAACATTCTGCTCAAAGTTATTTACATAGGCGATTACTCCCTTAACCTTGTCTTTAACCCGCTTGCTAATAGAAATTCGTTCCTTGCCAAGTTTTAATAAGGTCCAATTAATCACGGTGTTTATTAGAATTAACAAATCATAGCCTTTGCCACCTAACTTTGCAATCCACTTTGATTGCCGCACGGAATAATCAAAAACATCCCCGTGAAAAATCCACGCTTTTCCTGTCGGTAAATCCAATACCAACTTATTATCTAAGGTGAGATTCCCTAAATCAAAGCCCGTAAACCTACGTAGTGCCTCGTCGTGATTGCCTAATATATAATGCACCTGCGTACCGCTACTCATTAGGCGAATAATTTCTCTGATTACCTTCAGGTGAGATTCTGGAAAGTACTTCTTACTGAATTGCCAAATGTCGATTATATCGCCATTTAACACGAGGGTTTTGGGTCTTATTCGCTTTAAATACGAGACGAGTTCCGATGCAGCTGAGCCATAGGTGCCTAAGTGTACATCAGAAATTACTACTACTTCATGCGTATATTTCACGCATCAAAAGTGCTCATTAACAAAACGTTAGGTGTTATGCTAGAATTTTATTTTTGTTAAGTTCACTTAACCACAATATTGATTGATTTGTCTTTCAGGCAGGATACCTTTGCGTCCTGATAACTCGGCGCAGAAAAGGTAGCTCGGGCGTTGTTTGAAAACCCATAGGACTCGGTAGGCATTCCAAGCACATTTTTATCCAGTTTATCATTTTTGTTTACATCGTGATACACTGCAATCGCATAGGAACCGGGGGTTAAATTAGAAAAGGTCACCTTGCACTTAAGCTGCTCGATGTCTACAATTTTACCTTTAAGTTGCTTGCCATAGCTTGGAAAGGTTTCACTGGAATTAAACAAAGCAACATAAGCTTGACCCTTATTTGAAGGGAATCCACTCACGTTAACTTCTAAACTCACGGTTTCTTTGCTAAACAAACCAAGCAGGAGGAGCGCACAACACCATTTAACCATGAAAAGAAAACGTTCGTGTAGAATATTTGTTCACGTTTATGGTCCTTAAGAAATGTTTACCTTTACCCTATGAAGCAGGTACTCGTTACGGGAGGCGCAGGATACATCGGTTCTCACACCATCGTTTCGTTGGTGGATCAAGGCTTTTATCCCGTTATTGTGGACGACTTACGAAACAGTTCCCAGGTAATTCTGGATGGATTAACAGAATTAACCGCGGACAGATTTTTATTTATTCCCCTAGATATTTGCGATAAAGAGGCCTTATTTAAGGTGTTTGATGCCCATGCATTTGACGCCGTCATTCATTTTGCCGCCTACAAATCAGTGGGTGAATCGTGTGAAGTGCCGCTTCAATATTATCAGAATAACCTCATTGGGTTAATGAATATACTAGAGGCGTGTGGTAGGTATTCCATTCCGAAATTTGTTTTTTCTTCCTCTTGCACGGTCTACGGAGAACCCGATCAAAAGCAGGTATACGAAACAACGCCAAAACGCTTACCAGAATCACCATACGGATTTACCAAATGGATGGGTGAACAGATTATTGAAGATGTGCATCGGAATTCTGTACCCTTTCAAACGATTTGCCTTCGAT
>JBEIDV010000193.1:0-3688 GCA_040383285.1 Crocinitomicaceae bacterium
ACGGGACTAGGTTTTCAATGGAATCGGTACGGCTTAGAAAAGAATGTTGACGTGTTAGCTAATGCAGATTCAATCTATGCGCTGAATAACACAACGGTAAATTACAGCAAGAATGTTCTGCGATCTACCTACGTTCAAATTCCTTTATTGCTTGAGTTTAATTCCAATAAAGATGAATCAAAGAATTGGCACCTAAGCCTTGGGGTAGTTGGTGGCGTTCGAATCGCATCCAGTTGGAAAACAAAATGGGAAGTTGACGGCAAACCGCTTAAAGCAAAAACAACGGATGATTTTAATTTCAATTCGCTGTCTGCTAATGCGTATGCACAAATCGGATATGGAAACGTAGGGATTTTCGTGCAATATGGATTAACCAATGTGTTTAGATCAGATAAAGGCCCCGAATTAAGTCCCGTTTCAGGTGGATTAATCTTTAACTTTTAATGGTGAATCTATGGTCGTTGCCTAAGTACAACACCAAGTCAGCTTCATAAATAAATTCCTTCCAATAGTTGTCGGTGTAAATACGGCGGATATATTTCTTGGCAAATCATAGGGGTGTTGTGTAATGCCATTTATCCGTTGCGCGTATGTGGTCATCTTTAGTCCCAATATGTTTACCTTCTCTAGAAAGTTAATTCATAAGTCGTTGTAATTCCAAGGTTTTATTATTTTTGAAGATGACTTCAATGAAGCGCAGGTCTTTTCTTAAATCAAGCTTGGCGCTGTCTGCTTTTTCTTTTCTACCCAGTAATCTAGATGCGTTCAAGGAACTTAAGCCATCGCTAGCAGAACCAGTTACACCGCTGCGTCCCGCGCGATTGGTAAAAGGTGATACCATTGCAATTATGGGGATGGCCGGCGCACTACGCGACCCAAACATCGTTGGAGGATTCAAAGAGATTATTGAAAAACAAGGATTTGTTGTGCGAGTAGGGCAGACGGTTAATAAGACGTTTGGATATCTATCAGGTTCAGATGAAGACCGGGTAAATGAGTTTAATGACTTTGTTTCTAACCCCTTGATAAAAGCAATACTTTTTGTGAAAGGAGGCTGGGGATGCGGTAGGGTGCTCGATAAAATAGATTATGAGCAACTCAAAAAGAATCCAAAAATCATTCTTGGCTTTAGTGACATGACCAGTATATTAAATGCCATCTATCACAAGACCAGCTTAATTACCTTTCATGGACCAGTTGGGAATTCAAGTTGGGAAAAATTTTCCCTAAATTCCTTTCAAGATATGGTTTGCCGTGGTGGAGATTCCTTCCAAAAACCGGAGTTGCCGCAACTTCAATCATTTAGTACTTGGCAAAGCGGTGAGGCCACGGGTGAACTGATCGGAGGGAATCTTACGGTATTTTGTTCCTTGTTAGGAACACCATTTTGGCCGTCATGCGCTGGAAAAATTTTGTTCTTGGAAGAAACGCATGAGGAACCCTATCGCATCGATCGAATGCTTAATTCACTGCGATTAGCTGGTGTATTTGATGAGATTTCGGGAGTCATTTTTGGTCAATTCAATGATTGCAATGCAGAGAAACCCCTAGAATCCTTCACCTTGGAAGAGGTAGTTCGCCAACAATTAAAAGGGTATTCCTTCCCTGTAATTTGGGGGGCTCCAATCGGTCATGTGAAGGATAAATGGACCGTTCCTATTGGCGCGCAAGTGCACATGAACGCCCAGGAGCTTTCGCTTCAACTTATGCACCCTGCGGTTAGCTGACTTCATTAATCCGTTGTATATTTGCGTAGATTTGATTTATGAATAAAGACATACTTTTGAAAGCGTATTCTGTGATGTGTGATGCAAAACACATTTCAGAAATATTAGAAGCAAATAAGGAAATAACAGCCAAGTATGTGCATGCAACGTCGCGTGGCCATGAAGCCGTTCAAATCGCGTTAGGGTTGCAATTAGAACCAAGGGACTGGGTTTCACCTTATTATAGAGACGATAGTATCCTCTTAAGTATTGGGATGTCTCCGGAATCACTTTTTCTACAAGTGTTTGCGAAAAAAACAGATCCGTTTTCAGGAGGGAGAACCTATTATTCCCACCCATCACTTAAGGACACCGATAAGCCTAAAATTATTCATCAATCCTCTGCTACCGGCATGCAAGCGATTCCGACTACAGGAATAGCCTTAGGCTTGCAGTACAAGGAAAAAATGAACTTACTGAATGAATCAGACGCAGGCGGAGTAGTTGTGTGTTCGCTTGGTGATGCATCATGTACCGAAGGAGAGGTGTCAGAGGCCTTACAAATGGCAACCCTCAAACAGCTACCAATTATCTTTTTTGTACAAGACAATGGTTGGGATATTTCTGCTAATGCCGCAGAAACCCGCGCACAAAATATTGCAGAATATTGTAAAGGATTAAATGGATTAGAAATAGTTTCTGTAGATGGTTCAGATTTTCAAACCTGTTACACCGAATTAAACCGTATCATTGAAACCATACGTACTGAACGTAGACCTTTTGTTTTTCATGCAAAAGTACCCTTGCTCGGTCATCATACCTCGGGGGTAAGAAAAGAATGGTATCGCGACGATTTGGAAGAGGCCGCCTTGCAAGATCCGTTCCCCAAGCTTAAAAAGGCCTGCGAAGTAGCAGGACTTGGGTTAGCAGACTTGATTTTAGCAGAAACTGATTCGCGTAAAAAGGTTGAGCAGGCATATACATTGGCCTTAGCTGCAGAAGATCCCGACCCGAACTCTATTCAAGAGTTTATTTTTGCTCCTACACCAATTACTGAAGAACAAGGAATTCGTGAGCCCCAAGGGAAAAAGAAAACGGTCATGGTGGATTCTGCGCTGTTTGCGGTGCGCGAAATCATGCAAGCAAATCCAGAGGCCTTATTGTACGGACAGGATGTAGGGCGTAGGTTAGGGGGGGTGTTTCGCGAAGCAGCCACTTTGGCAGAGCAGTTTGGTGATCACCGCGTATTTAATACTCCGATTCAAGAGGCCTTTATTATTGGCTCTACGGTGGGTATGTCTGCCGTTGGGTTGAAGCCAATGGTGGAAGTTCAGTTCGCTGATTATATATGGCCAGGCTTAAATCAGTTGTTTACTGAAGTTTCTCGAAGCTATTATTTATCCAATGGAAAGTGGCCAGTAAGCGCGGTGATTCGCGTGCCTATTGGTGCCTATGGTTCAGGTGGACCCTACCATTCTTCCAGTGTTGAATCTGTATTGGTGAATATTCGTGGAATAAAAGTAATTTACCCATCCACCGGGGCTGATTTAAAAGGCCTACTGAAAGCGGCATATTATGACCCGAACCCGGTCGTGATTCTTGAACATAAAGGATTATATTGGTCTAAAATCCCGGGAACTGAAGGCGCAATGTCGATCGAACCAGATGAGCACTATGTGATTCCAATTGGTAAGGCTCGTGTCGTGCAAGAAGCAAGTAAAGATTTAATTGATAGCGGTGAATCCGTCGGGGTGATTACGTATGGAAGAGGGGTGTATTGGACCCTCGAAGCATGTAAAGAATATTCCAAACATGTTGAAATCCTAGACCTTCGTTCCCTCAATCCAATCGATGAGGAAGCGATGTTTGCCTTAGCGAAACGCCATGGGAAAATTATGATAGTTACCGAAGAGTCTACCGAGTGTACCTTTGGATTGAGTTTGCTGGGGAGAATTCAACAACATTGTTTTCAATCCCTCGAT
>JBEIDV010000194.1:0-3687 GCA_040383285.1 Crocinitomicaceae bacterium
GGAGTGAAATAATTGGATTAGCGGATGTGGTGAAATTGGTAGACACGCTAGACTTAGGATCTAGTGCCGAGAGGTGTGCGGGTTCGAGTCCCTCCATCCGCACCTTAAGGTCTCGTGAATTCGGGACCTTTTTTTTTGAACTATAAAGACACACAATATGAACGTACTTCGTCAAGAACTTGATGCGTTGAATGGCTTACTTACCGTAGAAATTAGTGCGGCAGACTACAGCCAAAAGGTTAAAAACACCTTAGAAAAACATCGTAAAACAGCAAATATCCCAGGATTTCGTCCGGGACACACCCCTGCAGGAATTATCGAGAAACGTTACGGGAAAGCTGTACTTGCTGAGGAATTGAATAAACTTGCCAATGAGGGGGTTTACAATTTTATTCGTGAGAACAACCTGGATATTCTTGGAAATCCAATCCCTTCTGAGTCTCACGCAATGGAAGGATCTTTCGAAAAACCTGATTCATTTAAATTTACGTTTGAAATTGGAATGTCTCCATCCTTTGAATACCAATCGGTATTAAAAAAAGGGATTGAGTACAACACCGTTCGCGTGGATGAAAAATTAGTGAGTCAGCAAATTGAGGATATTCAGCGTCGCTATGGAAAAATGATGAGCGCTGACGAATCCGGTGCAAAAGATTTAGTAGTTGGAACATTTTCTGAATTAGCCGAGGATGGTTCCCTTAAAGAAGGAGGGATTTCTCACAGCACTACCTTATCAATCGAGTTCATTGAAAACAGCGAAGCTAAGAACTTATTAATTGGTAAAAAGAAAGACGATACGCTTAAATTAGACCCAAGCATCGTCTCTAAAGATGATGCGGATAAAGCATCTCTATTAGGTTTAACGCCCGAAACTCTTCCATCAAGTGACGTAGCTTTTGAGTTTAAAATCACAGATATTAAGCGCATGGAATTGGCAGAATTGAATGCGGAGTTGTTTGGTAAGCTGTTCCAAGACGGTGAGATTAGCGATGAAGCGGGTCTTAGAGCTAGAGTTACCAAAGATTTAGAACACATGTTCGAACGAGATGCGGATCGATTAATGACACGTAAGGTATATGACTCCTTGATTTCCGATGTGCAAATTACCTTTCCAGAAGCATTCTTGAAGCGATGGATTAAATTAAGTGCGACAGCACCAATCGCAGATGAAGACATTGAAAAAGAATTTGAAGCTTATTTAAATTCCTTGAAATGGCAATTAATTCAAACAAAAATCTTTAAAGATTCCGATACGAAGTTGGTTTATGAAGAAGTGTTAGCGTTCACCAAAGGATTAATTATTAGTAATTATGCGCAATATGGTCTTCCTGCTCCGGAGGATGCCGAATTGGAAGCATCTGCTCGTGAGTTACTAACAAAAAAGGACCAAGCGAATAGTATTTATGATCAATTAGCTGAAGAGAAACTAACGCAATACTTCAAAACGAATGCGAGCTTGAAGATGAAGCCCCTATCGTACGATGACTTTTTAGCGGAAATGAAAAAATAAGCCCTAAGCGCTTATTTCCAATCCAAGATATGTAAGGGCGCATTGCGTTCTTGAGGGTAGGCTAATTGAATTTCTTTAACCATACGCTCCACGTGAGGAGCTTTATAACTCCGTTGAGGGAAAACGCCAATGATTTCTCGTGCAGGATATCCATAGGGTGAGGCTAATCTTTTACGGAATCCAGGCAGTTCCTTCGTTGATTTGAATTCGGCAGGAAGCAAGGTATATCCACCATTCACATTGACCATTTCAACCAATAAATCCATATTTCCACCGATATAATCCCACGAAGGAGCTTCCCCTGTTTCTGAAATATTACAAAAATTAATGACTTGGGTTCGCAAGCAATTTCCTTTACTTAGTAACCAGGGTTGTTGACCATCTAAGGCCGCAACCACTACTCCTCCTTCCTGTCCTAAAGCCGTATACACCTCAATTTCCTCGGTAAATAAGGGCACCGTCCGATATTTTACTTGTTGGTAAGGTCCTGCTAAAATTCCAAAATCAATCGTACCTTTTTCTAATTCTTGAAGAAGTGTTTCTGTTGGGTGTTCTACATACAAAAAACGAACATTGGGTAAGGCACTTGAAAACAAGGAAAACAGTCGCGTTAACATGTAAACAGAAACGGTTGGAATAATCCCGACTCGAATTTCTTCCTTAATTCTTCCCGCCATGCGGTCATTGAGCAACCGAAGGTTATCGTTCTCAGATAAAATCTCACGAAGAATCGGAATAACCTCTACCCCATAGGGAGTAAGCGACAGCGGACTTGATCCGCGATCAAACACGGCATACCCCAATTGCTCCTCCGCTTTTTTAACCTGCATCGATAAGGTCGGTTGGGTTACAAAACATCGCTCACTGGCACGTGAAAATTGCAATTCTTCACTAAGAATCACTAAATACCGCATTTGCTGCAAGGAAATCATAGATAGTATTTATGTGAATATAATTTATTTTGATTTTATTGATAACAAAGGATGTGTAACTTTGTTGAGAATTAACATAGTTTTCATTTGGTTGAACAGAACCTAATTCGGTTTGTTTTACCTTTGTATTCAGTAACTTAATAAATTAAAATAACATGTCAGTTTTAGTAGGAAAAAAGGCTCCGTCGTTCAGCGCGGGAGCAGTGGTAAATGGAGGTGAAATCGTAAATAATTTCTCTTTAGATCAATATGTAGGTAAAAATCATGTCTTGTTTTTCTTTTATCCAAAGGATTTTACGTTTGTATGTCCGTCTGAATTACATGCATTTCAAAGTGCATTAGGAGAATTCGAGGCACGCGGTGTAAAAGTTGTTGCGTGTTCAACAGATACAGAGGAATCACATTGGGCTTGGTTACAAACACCAAAAAACAAAGGTGGAATTGAAGGTGTAACCTATCCAATTGTAGCGGATACTTCTAAAACAATCTCAGAAGCATTTGGCGTATTAGCCGGAGAATATGAGTATGATATGGAAGGTTCATTAACAGCGAGTGGACCAATGATTGCTTACCGTGGATTGTTTTTAATTGACAAATCAGGAACTGTGATGCATCAATTGGTTAACTTTTTCCCATTAGGAAGAAACGTGGATGAAGCACTTCGAATGGTTGACGCGTTACAATACTTCGAAGAACATGGCGAAGTGTGTCCGGCTAACTGGCATAGAGGAGATGCAGCAATGAAACCAAGTTTTGACGGTGTTGCTGATTACTTATCAAAACACTAAGCGTAAAAAAAACTTAAGTAAAGCTCCGAAATCGGGGCTTTTTTTTTGAACTAAGGCAACGCGCGTATCACTGCCTCGTTATGGCAATAAGAAACCCTAAATTTTACGGCCATGAAAAAACTAATCTACCTCTGCGTGATGTTGGCAGGAGCCTCTTTCGCTCAAAAAAACTCATTAAGTATTTCAACTTCTGAATACGATGAATTGAAAAAAAGCGGTCAATTAACTACTGGAACCGTCTATCAATTTTCCGATTTAGTGGCACCAAGCAAGATAAAGCCTAATGCTGCAACCAACAAAAATGCAATGTGTGGATGCATGTTGACATTAGACAACAGCTATACCTTGGCCATGAGCCCTAATGACGACGGATCAACTAACTACATTCAACTTCCATTCAGTTTCGATTTCTATGGAACTCCATATGATAGTGTAATCATTAACAACAATGGGAATA
>JBEIDV010000195.1:0-3670 GCA_040383285.1 Crocinitomicaceae bacterium
AATACAAGCAAGACCGTACTTAAAGCAAAGGCAAACAGCACCGAAGAAAGCGTGTACCACCCCGTTGGTTGTTGTAGTATTAATAATATTCCCAAGACAAAGAATCCCCCAAAAAACAGGCGATTTAGTTTAGGTTTATTTTCGAGTCGAAAGTAGGCACCCATCACTTCATAAATAAAGATGCAGTTGTACGGTACGACCACAAAGAACAGGATTTCCTCGAGCGGCAGTTTTCCTAAAAAGATGTGTGCCGTATGTGCTATAGTGAATCCCCAAACGCCCTTTTCAGTAAACCATTGATCCCAAATCAAAAACAATCCAGAAACCAAAACAATCGGAACAATAAGGTGTCGTACACTTTTGTAATAAGCGACTTTTTTATCAAAACTCAGCGCAAGGGGCCCTAAGAAAGAAAACAATAAAATATAGCCGTAATAGCTCATGCGTTTCGTTGAGCGAGGTATGATTTTTTAGCTTCTCTGTAAAACTTTGGAGGCACAATGAGCATTCCAAAACAGGCGCCTTCTTCTTTTTCTTGGTTTTTGTGGTGCACCTTGTGAGCCTTACGAATGGCATAAAAATAGGGGTGATCAATGTCGCGAAGAAATTTATATCTGCGGTGAATGTAGACGTCGTGTACAAGGAAATAGGCAGCCCCATATAAAGCGATGCCGTAGCCAATCCACACGGAGGGATAAAAATCATAAATCATTCCGAGCATTATTCCTAACCAAGAAGGGATGGCATAAATTAAAAAGAACACATCGTTTTTCTCAAAAAACCCGGCATCAACCTGATGATGATCGCGATGAAAATACCACATGAGGCCATGCATCACATATTTGTGCGTGAACCAAGCCATGAATTCCATTCCGAAAAACGCAGCCAACATTACCAAAGGACCCCACCAATACATTATACCACCTGTTGAATTGTAAAAAATAAAGTTAGCAGAATAAACAACGTGATTGCTGTCTTGTTCAATGTTGGTTTCGCGATTTTAACGAAAATCCAATTGGTTAGTAGTGAAACCACGAACCAACAAATAAAATTATACACAGGAATCGTTTCGTTTTTCCAATGCCAAAAATCACTTTTTATTGCAACTGGTTCCATCAGCCAATCCATCCCGGTCATTAGCGAGGCACCTAATACAACGTTTAAAAGCATTGATTTAGTTAGGGTTTTACCTACCGCGCTACTCACAAGGGTGAGCATAGCCCAATTAATTCCAATTATGAATGGTGCCTCCAGAAATTTAGGCCCTAAATTGGCGCCATACCAATAGGTGCCAAAGAGCAAGGAGGTATGAACCCCAACCCATTCCACAAAAAAACCGATTAAAAAAACCAAGAAACTAGCGAATAGTATTTGTTTTTTCCAGCGGTATGAGTTCAATAAAATTAAAAACGAAATCAGGAGATTGTATGCGCTTAGCGGTAAAACAAGGGGTCTGAATGCTGGAAGTAAGATACCCGAAAGTCCAACTCCATAGAGTATAATCAAGATTGCAATACCTGTTATTTCCTTTTTCACCTGAGTCTATTTTTAATCGCATGTTGAATAGATTCTTCTAACGAGTAGAATGGAGCATCCAAGAGCGATTTTAGTTTATCAGAATTGTAAATTCTTGTTGCGTATGCCGCTCGTGCAGATTCAATGGTCATTCCTTTACGTTTTTTAAGCAATAAAGCCGTTGTTTCTAGGAAGTAAGAAACAGGAATTGCGAGCCATTGCGGCGCATAAATCCAAGGTCCTTTTTTCCTCATAGCTTTTGCGATAGTAGAAAACAACCCCCGAAAGTCTTTGTTTGTTCCCGTGCACAAAAAGCGTTCGTTCCTGATGTCGGAATCCATTAAAAACACCATAGATTTAGCTACGTCACGTGCATCTACCGTTGCATTCGCTCCGGAGGGATAAAAGAGTAAGCCCTTCTTTGCCACATTAAACATCTCCATGGATCCTTCTTCCCATTGTCCTGCACCAATTACGGTACATGGATTTATGATAACGGCATTCAGGCCTTCTTCCATTCCACGCCACACCTCTTTTTCCGCTCCAAATTTAGCCACAGAATATCCACTATTCATATCGGATGATTTCCACAAACAGGCCTCCGTAATTTCTCCGCCCGGATTTTGTCCAACAGCAGCCGTTGAACTTACATAGCAAAGTCTTACGTCTGGAACATCTAGGCACGCATTTACTACGTTCGCGGTACCTTCTCTATTGATTTGAATACACCGATAAAAATCGATTCTATGAAACG
The DNA here is from genome assembly GCA_040383285.1 of Crocinitomicaceae bacterium. Lineage (GTDB taxonomy): Bacteria > Bacteroidota > Bacteroidia > Flavobacteriales_D > Crocinitomicaceae > UBA952. Next base: position 2,270 of record JBEIDV010000195.1, read on the forward strand.
AAACTAAGGCCGCACAATGGTATACCTTACGCTTACCGTTCAGTGAAAGAGCCAATTGATCTATATTGAGTATATCCAGCGTGATCCACTCAATGCGTTTAAATACGTCATCCCCTGTTTTGGGATCATACAAAAGAAAGAGTTGTCGAACGCGTTCCCGGTTCTTCCCGGTTCTTCCACTGGCTATAACTGGACCATGCTGTGCGAGTAACCAGAGTAAGTGACTTCCTACTAATCCCGTACCACCAATAACAAGCGTATCTGATTGATTATGCATAAACCACATCTAGTCCCGCACAAAATTGAGCGGCCGCAAAGGTTAATTCCTCTTCCGTATGGGCTGAAGACACAAAGCCCACTTCATACCCACTAGGCCCTAAATACACCCCGTGATGAAGCAAATAGTCATGTAATTTATTAAATAATGTCATGTCTGGGCTTATTTCGTCGGCGCGATGAATTGATTTTTTACCGTTAAATGACAACCAAAAGATAGAGGACAGGGATACCAACTCGAAATCATAGTTTTTAACGGTTGCATAGGCATTTACTCGTTCAACAAATCCGCGTGTTTTAGCCTCCATGCTTCGGTAAAAATCTGGCGCTAAGCACAGTTCCAATTGGGCAATTCCAGCGGCCATTGCCACCGGATTTCCGGATAAGGTTCCTGCCTGATATACCGGTCCTTCTGGGGACACCGAAGCCATAATTTCATTGGAAGCGCCATAGGCCCCAACAGGCAAGCCCCCTCCAATAATTTTACCATACGTTACAATGTCTGGTTGAATTCCATAAAGCTCCGTCGCTCCACCAAACGCCACCCTAAATCCAGAAATTACTTCGTCAAAAATCAACAGGACCCCGTGTTTCCAACACAAACCACGTAGGGTTTGTAAAAAACTCAGGTCTTGCAAGAGCAGCCCATTATTTGCAGGAACTGGCTCAATGATCACCGCGGCGAGGTCCTGTCCATATTGTTCAAAGGTTTGAGTTAGCAGATTTTCATCGTTGAGCGGAAGCACTAATGTTTCATTGGCTACCGTTTCTGGAACCCCAGCACTCGAGGAACTTCCTAGGGTGATTAGCCCGCTTCCCGCCTTAACCAGCATGGAATCTACGTGACCATGGTAACAGCCTTCGAATTTTAAAATCTTTGTTTTGCCGGTGTACCCACGAGCTAAACGCAACGCAGACATAACGGCCTCGGTTCCGGAACTCACAAAACGAAGTTTGTCAATGAAGGGAATATTGGCTTTTATTAGTTTCGCTAGTTCACTTTCTAATCGGGTAGGCGCACCAAAACTCGCACCGTTTTTCAAGGTTTGAATTATTTTTTCTTCAACGTATTTGTTGGCATGCCCATGAATTAAGGGTCCCCAACTGTTGCAAAAATCGATGAAT
>JBEIDV010000196.1:0-3645 GCA_040383285.1 Crocinitomicaceae bacterium
ATGCATTTAATTGACACCATTAAAAACGACCTACTCAAAAGCCCTGAACTTACCGGTCAATGGGAGCATAAATTACGTCAAATGGAACGTGGGCTTTACGATCCAAAGCAATTCAAAGCAGAGCTTTTTCAAATGGTTAGAGAATTAACGGACGAGGTGATCTTTGGGAATTAATCCTGTTTCACAAAGGGCTTAACAGACCGGGTTCCATCACTAAAGCTGGCTATAACCCGATACGTACCACGTGCCAATCCACTTATGTTAACGGAAGAAAGCGCGCTCTGTATTGGACATTCCATCACCATGCGTCCTGCGGCATCTAGGATGCATACAGATTGTGCGTTACCATGTGTGAATTCAACATTCAAGCGCTCGCTCGCTGGATTAGGATAAAGCAACCAATTACTTCCACTGAGTTCAGACAACGAGGCATTATCCACAACCACTTCAAAACTAACGGTATCAGAACAATTATCGTTGTTGGCTATTAAGGTCACCGGATAAGTTCCAGGAAGCGTATACAAATGGGTAGGCGTAGTTTGTGTAGAAGACGTATTATCCCCAAAATCCCAACTGTATTGTGTGGCGTTATTGGAGGCATTCGCAACCACACTTGCCGTCATTCCTATCGTGGAAATACTCGCTGCTGCCGTCACTTGATCCATAATTAATGCAACAGGCGTTCTTGGACTAACACATGGATCTTTAACTACTTCCCAATCATAGAAATAGTAATAAAAAGCACCGCCGGCGCTTGAACCTGTGATGGAAATCAAACCCGGAATTTGATACGGGAACACTGCACCGGAATTATTCCGATACAAATTCATTTGTGCTCCACCAATGCGATAATTCACCCCGGGTTCCACATGAAAGTTCAGTGAAATCCGCGAACCTCCGGAAGGAATATTCAAAAACCTAGAATCTAACTGATTGCCGCTCGCATCCCACAACGTAATGGTTCGATCCCCAGTTGCACCTGCATTAACCCATGCAGAAACAATCGTTAGGGGTTCATTAACCGAAAAAATCATGTATTGCGTAGTTGCGTTATTATGCTGCCCCCCTGTACCAAAGGAATTATTTAAAGGACCAAGGTATTGAGAAGGATTATTCTCAACAGACTCTACCCAAACGGTATCTGTTTGCTGTAAGAAGGTAGAATAACTCGACCCGATCGTCAATAAGTTCCCATCAAACTCCGTATCATAATAGGACATACTGCCATTTGCCGTGGCATTCACCGTAACTGAATCAGGGGCACAAACAATCACACCTGCAGCGAGGGGTGCATCTGGACGATCAATGGTAATATATTGAGCAAAACTGATGGTATCGGTCCCGAAAGCATTTCCAGCAATTAAAGTAACTGTAAATTGACCGTCTTGCGTGTACACATGGCTAGGAAACTGAAGTGTAGATGCAGCGCCATCGCCAAAATCCCAAACCCAACTCGTTGGACCGCCAGTAGACTGGTCATAAAAATCAATAGCTCCCGTGCAACTGGTAACCGCGTTGGCTTGAAAATCAGCAACTGGTGGATTGGTGGGTATTTGACACGCCCAAGTCATAACAAATCCGGCATTGGTTACATAGGTATCCGAGAAAAACTTCAAGGTAACAGCGCCATACGTTGAATTAATGACACCACCATTAGGCAAGGTGTTACCGGTATATTGTCCGATTAAGGGACTCGTGTTATTCGGACCGTCATAAATGTAGAGGTAATCGTAATTGGCCTCTAAATCGAAGCTTGAGAAATTAAGGGTAATGCTCGCTGCCCCAATTGGCGCAATGGTTATCTCGCTAGTTACAAGATCTTGATAATTCGCTGCCGCGCCTCCCGGATCGAATAAGGTTCCAGTGCACGAGTTTTGGGTTTGATTCAATCCCGCCGGATTCATGGTGATTGCACAAGGCAAGCTTGGGTCCACATTTATGTAGTCCACCAAGGTCAAAGTATCTGTGCCACACGCCCCGCCACTTGCAATTAAGGAAACCGAATACAAGCCCGGATTTTGATAGGTATGCGAAGGGTTTAAGGAAGACGATGTAGTACCGTCGCCAAAATTCCATTGAAAGGTACCTGCATTAAAACTCTCGTTCGTGAAATTAACCAGCGCTGGTGCCTGACAATAATCTTGAAACGCTGTAGAGAAATCTGCATTGACGGTATAAGAAAAGGCAGGTCCCACCCCAACCGCGTACCACGCGTTGGTGGTACTCATTACCTCCGGAGAACAAGCACCAAACAAATCAATGGCCGACTGAACTGCATAAAAACGCGCATCTTGATAATCTGAATTCGGCGTTAAATAAAAGGTGTTGTTGCGAAATGCGATGCGCGCTGCATCCACAATACCTAAGCCACTCACATTGTATGCGTTGTTTATATCGTTGGTGCCCGTACCGCCAACTGTGAGTAAATAAAACCAAAAATTCTGAACCCCCGAATTTGTATGAACCCCTCCATTATCTTGGGTTCCGGTGTAATAATTGGTACCTAAATAGGTATCCGGATCGGCAAAGGCGCTTGGATTACTCATGCTTCGGATTCCATTACCATTGGGTGTTGCATCTTCCCCCATAATCCAATTTAAGGAATTGTTATTAGCAAAAGCCTCCACAGAAACACCAAAAATATCCGAAAACGATTCATTCAACGCACCTGATTCATTCGCGTATACTAAATTGGAGGTATTTGAGGTCAGACCGTGTGCAATTTCATGGGCTGTAATGTCAATCGCCGTAAGTGGCGTGAAGGTCGTTCCGTTTCCATCTCCATACGTCATGCGTTGTCCATCCCAAAAAGCATTATTGTAGTTGGTATTGTAATGCATATAGCTTTTCAATAAAAACCCATTCCCATCAATGCTATTTCGGTTGTGGATTTGCCAAAAATAATCATAGGTCATTTCCGCTCCCCAATGCGCATCACCGGCAAAATGGTCTTGGTTGACCGTATTATTCCAATAATTATCTGCATCGATAAAATCTACTGCTGCACCGTAATTTGACGTGTTATTTAAGTCAAATGTTTGAATTCCATTTCCTCTTCCCGTTTCACGCAGCCTAAATTGAGATGCAAAATAATCTGCCACCATCACTCGATTACCGGAATAGGCGGTAACCGCAATGCCATTGCTGTCGGCGGTATGTATCCTGTTTTCCGTTGCAACAACGAGATTTGAATGGGCATCTATGTAAATAAACTGTCTAGACAAGGGTTCATCCGCATATACATCTAAGCCATAAACTAAGGTTGATGTGTTAGTAGAAGGGTTCGTGTACCACATCAATTGCGGCGTGGGATAGTAGCTGGCCTCGCTTCCGTGTTCCATCTTGAGTAAGGCTTCTTCTTCTGGCATCTCCCATTTATAGCGCGTTGCATTCACATGATTCAGCGCTGTTTCTATCACTTGGTCGCTTGAAATGGAGGGCGTAATCGAACCCGAAACCTTATCCAGTGACGCATTTACTGAAACCAAAAGACTCCCATTCATGTGAATTTTAATTGCGTTGTGACGAATTGGAATGCCTTTGTAGTTTAGCGAATAGGCATAATGAATCCAACCGAGCTGATCAGTTATTTTATCCGAAAGGGTGAACGAATATTCCTCAGGTAAATCGAATAAATCACGAATA
>JBEIDV010000197.1:0-3595 GCA_040383285.1 Crocinitomicaceae bacterium
ACCCAACGAATACCGAAATGCTGCAGGCGCTCCAGGTCACGCGTATTTCCAACAGCAAGCAGACTATAAAATGAATTTAATCCTAGACGATGCAACTCAAAAACTAAGCGGAACCGAGACCATTACCTACACCAACAATTCGCCGGATGCGCTGCCATATTTGTGGCTTCAATTAGACCAAAACATTTACGACGAGCATTCCGACACCAAGCTCATTGAGGTGGAGAAAATGGAAGATTTTAAATCAATTGGAGACATTCAAAAGCGCTTTTTTAATTACGATGGTGGCTTTAAAGTGGAAAGCATCACATCTACTTCTGGACAACAAATGTCCTACTTTATTAACAAAACAATGCTTCGAATTGATCTAGCCACTCCACTTGCCCCTAAAAGCAGCATTAGCTTTACGGTTAAATGGTGGTACAACATCAATGACCGCATGGCCGTTGGTGGGCGTTCGGGGTATGAATATTTCGAAAAAGACAAAAACTACCTGTATACACTCGCTCAATTCTTTCCGCGAATGTGCGTTTACAGCGATGTGACCGGCTGGCAAAACAAACAGTTTCTCGGTCGAGGGGAGTTTACCTTGCCCTTTGGTAATTATGACGTGAGCATTACGGTACCGTCAGACCATATCATTGCAGCAACGGGAGAACTTCAGAACGGAGCCGATGTATTAAGTGCCCTGCAAAGAAAGCGATTTGAGCAAGCAAAAAAAGCGAATTCTCCGGTGTTAATTGTTACGCAAGCGGAAGCAGAAGCGGCAGAAAAAGAAAAGAAATCCAACACTAAAACGTGGCGATTTAAAGCGACGAATGTTCGCGATTTCGCCTTTGCCAGTTCGCGCAAATTTATCTGGGATGCCCAAAATGTTACGGTCGGAGGCAAGAACATCCTTTGCATGTCTTTCTACCCCAAAGAAGGAAACCCACTTTGGGAACGTTACAGCACCAAACTCGTAGCGCACACAATAAAAACCTACTCAAAATATACGGTCGATTATCCATATCCAGTGGCCATTTCTGTGCACTCCAAATGGATCGGCATGGAATACCCAATGATTTGTTTTAATGGTGGAAGACCCGAAGAGGATGGCACCTATTCTGAAGGAGAAAAATACGGAATGTGGGGCGTTATAATTCACGAAGTGGGTCATAACTTTTTCCCAATGATCATCAACTCAGATGAGCGACAATGGACGTGGATGGATGAAGGACTCAACACCTTTGTTCAATATTTAACGGAACAAGAATGGGAACGCGGATATCCATCTAGAAGAGGACCTGCACATCTCATTGCAGATTACATGCGAGGAGATCAAAAATTAATTTCTCCCATCATGACTAATTCAGAATCTATTTTTCAATTCGGTAACAATGCGTATGGCAAACCGGCCACGGGATTAAACATTCTTCGTGAAACCATCATGGGGAGAGAATTATTTGATTATGCCTTTAAAACCTATTGTGAGCGATGGAAATTCAAACACCCAAGCCCTGCCGATTTTTTCCGAAGCATGGAAGATGCCTCTGCGGTTGACTTAGATTGGTTTTGGAGGGGATGGTTCTATGGCACCGAACCGGTAGATATTGCCATTAACGAAGTGAAATGGTTTCAATTAAACAGTCAAAATCCATCGCTTGAAAAAGGCTTCTTGCAAGAGCAAAACAATAACAAAGACATTCATATCGGAGCCACACGCAATGAGACCGCCATCAAAGAAACAATTAACGAGCGGGATTCCTTAATCGATGATTACTATGCAAAACGAAACATTTATTTAGTTGATGCACTGGATAAAAAGGAATACGAAGAGTTCAAGCAGAAAACCAGCGAAAAGGATTTAGCACTACTCAATTCAGGAAAGCACTTTTATGAAGTACATTTTGAAAATGTAGGCGGCTTAGTAATGCCACTTATACTTAGGTTTACCTTTACAGATGACAGCACCGAAGTAATTCGCATTCCGGTAGAAATATGGCGTCAATATGAAGACAAGGTATCAAAGGTGTTTATTTTTGATAAAGAAGTGAAAGAGATTCGATTGGACCCATTCCTTGAAACAGCCGATGTTGATCTGAATAATAATTCGTGGCCTACAGAAATTCAACCTTCTAGGTATCAATTATTTAAGCAAAATCAACCAAAGGAAAACCCAATGCAGCGGCAAAAACGTGTGGACGCGATAAAAAATTAAAACATAATTCACTGTAAGCCAAGGAAATTGATTAAATTTCGTCTATCTAACCGATGCTTAAACTACTACCGCTTACTTTTTTAATTGTATTTCCTCTTGTTCTTTTTAGTCAAGGAGATGATTGCCCTACGGCAACTCAAATTAATAATGTATTAAATTACTGCTCAGGTAACGGGGTTTTCACAAATGCAGGTTCAACCCCTGGAACCTATGGATTACCAACCTGTTGGCCCGGGAATGCCACAGAAGACGTTTGGTTTTCATTTACTGCGCTTGGGACGGATGTATTGATTTCGGCAAGTGGAATTGGTGGCGGCGGCACGATGTCGCAACCAAGAATAGCACTATACGATGGTGTTTGCGGAGGTTTAATGAATGAACTCAATTGTTCAAATGGAACTCCTGGATTTGGGACCACACAAATTTATGAAGGAGCCTTAGTACCGGGAAACACCTATTACATTCGCGTTTCAACACCTCAAGCAAACGAAGGAAGCTTTGAACTCTGCATTAACAGTTATACGCCAACTACCAATCCCGGTGCGGATTGCGGTGGCGCTGCCTTCTTATGCAACCAAAATCCAGTCAGTGTAGGAACCCTTGGCGGGGGCGGATTAAACAACGATGAACCAGAGCCCGGTACCTGCCTTGATATGCCCGGTCCAGATGAATCAAATTCTTCTTGGTTTTATTGGACATGTGGAACTGGAGGACCCCTCACCTTTGATATCACTCCGGTAAATCCAATGGACGATATTGACTTTATTTTCTATCAACTTAACACAAGCAATCCCTGCGGCGCGAGAACCCCCGTTCGTTGTTGTTCAAGTTCTTGCCTCAATGCCACAGGATCCACAGGAATGGGCCTAGCTGAAGTAGATCAGAATGAATTCCCAGGGTGCCAAGCAGGATATAACGCATATATCCAGAGTATCACCATGACACCAGGAACAAGTTATGCACTACTCGTAAATAATTTCTCTGCCAACACAGGATTTACGCTTACCTTCAATAACAACAATCCAAATGGCGGAACCTTTGCCGGACCTGTACCACAAATTACATCAAGCAACTTAACTATTTGTACTGGAGATTCTGTGGTTTTAATGGGACAAGTTCACAAAATTGTGCAACTTACAACTGGAATTTTACACCAAATGCTTCGCCAAGCACAGCCATTGGCGTGGGATCACACACCATAACCTATCCCAATGCAGGTACATATGTTGCTATCTTAAATGGTCTCGACAATACGGGCTGTCAATCCTTGGATTATGTGAATGTAACGGTAAACCCACCAGTTCAAGTACTTATTGCTCCTGTTGACACGATTTGCAGCGGTGCTAATTTCGTTCAAAACATCACATCATCACCAGCGGGGGCCACCTTTAGTTA
>JBEIDV010000198.1:0-3571 GCA_040383285.1 Crocinitomicaceae bacterium
ATCCATGTTGACGCATCGTATACACCTCGCCTTCCAAGGTATATTGATCATTCACTAAGCGGCCAACAATTGGGAAAAGTATCGGAGCAAAGCGATTCCATAGCGCATCGTCTTTCTTCCAAAGGAGGTTTCCGTGCTCAACATGTGTAAGTTCTTGGAGTTCTGCGCCCAGTGGGTTGATACCGATTTTTAGAAGATTATTTTCAATGGTTACCAACATGTTCTCGTGCGCTAAACAGCAATTTCAATCCAGTGAAATAATTCTAATGATGTTAAAACCCTTTTATTTTACTAAAAAAACTTCGATGCCTCGGGTATAGGAAGCGTAGACATCGTCTCCATCTCGATTGAGAATGTTAGAACTTTCATTTACCGGACAGGTACTGACAATTTGCCATCCATTAGCCAACAATGCAGCGATTTCTTTGTCGGCCTGTTCCGTATTTTCATCATCACAAGGTGAATGTTCTACAATTACCATTCCACCCACATTGCTCGTTTTTGCTGCCGTCTTATAGGGCATCCAAATTCTTTTATATTGCATATCTTATTATGTATTAATTAACCTTAAGCATCTTTCCATTCGAATTCAGCATTATCATAGTCAATCATGTAGCATCGACTAACTAAGTTTCCATTTTCATCAAAAATACTTGGTTCATTTTGAAAAGATAAGGTGATGAAGCATCCTTCCCATTCTCCTTCTTTCCATTCAAAACAGTCATTGATTAATAAATCTTTTGCTTCGTCAACGGTTGCGAATTTTTTAGAAAAATATTCTGTTGGTTCTTCTGTATCTAAATTTTCTTTGTGGCTTGTCCAAGCGCTAAATTCTAATGAGTACATAGCTCAAATATTAAAGTATAAAACTAATAATTAGTCACTAATTACAATGAAAACCTCTTTTGATAAAAACGATGTTAATTACAAAACAGCCTTCTTTGTTCGTCTTTATTCTTATCTAAACCGTTATAATGTAATCGTTTATACGCGTGAGTTCACATTTAGATTTTACATTAAAATTCTCCGATGAAGAAATCAGCTTGTTCAAATAAACCAGTTATGGTATTGTTTAATTCTGCATTGTTCGAACCAAATGAATCAAGAATGATTTTCCGTGTATCCTCTTTAGATAACTTCAGTCGATAATGATATTGAATAATTAAGTTACTAATACTTGTGATGTAGTGCTCATGAGCTTCCAATTGTGCTAATAACTCCGGGTCCTTGTCAATGTATTTTTGGTACATTTCCAAAGAAAGGTCTGAAGTTATAAACCAATCATCGGCGTTGAATCTTGAAGCAAAAGAAAATTCTACCCGTTTTAGTCCGTTGCAAAAAGCACAATGTGGTCCGGGCATCCAAAAGAAAATTCTTCGAAGACGAATAACATCATGTTTATCTACCTCACCTTTACCAAGACATCTTGGACAATCAATTAATTTACCTTTCTCTTCAGTATCCATTGGTTTTAAATTTACAGAATCACCCCTCAATGACAATCGATACCTCTCGGGTGTCACCATCTATTGGAGGAGATAGCTTATGAATTTCAACGCGAAGGCCCAATATTCCTTGCAGTTCTTTTTCAATTCTCGTAACGATTCGTTGTCCCACGTGCTCAATTAACTTCGACCGAATGGCCATTTCTTCGGCTACAATGTGTTGGACTGCACAATAATCTACCGTATCGATCAATTCATCGCTTGCCGCGGCTTTCGAAAAGTCGGTGTCAATATCCACATCTACCACATAATGTCCGCCAATGCGCGCTTCTTCTTCCATGCATCCATGAAAAGCATAACAGCGAATACCCCGAACGTGAATTTTATGCTTCATGCAGAATTGCGGCTATTTTAGGTAGGTTTATTTTCATACGGCTTAATACTTCTTCTTTCCCAAGAAACGCGCTCACATCAAACATGCCTGGACCAGCACCAACGCCAGTAACAGATAGGCGATAAGGGAGCAATACCGCACCAATACCCAATCCTTTTTCCTCCAAATACCCTTTAAACGCTGACTCAATGTTTACCGCAGTGAATTCAGCAATTCCTTCTAAACGAACCATCCATTCATTCAAATAGCCCGTTGTTTCAGCTTTCCATTTTTTTCGTATCGTTTCCGTATCAAATTCACTCGGATTGGCCAAGAAATAGGCTCCATCCGTTAGGATGTCTTCTGCGAAGGTGGCTCGTTCTTTCATCAACCCAACCAATGTTTCCAAGGCGGAATCAGAAAGCGTTAAGGAAGGCGTTGTTTCTTTTAATCCCTTGGCGATGTCAGCGTCAGCCTGCATACGTAACCAACTTTGTTGAAACCATTTCGTTTTTTCCGGATCGAATTTCGCCCCGGATTTTGATACTCTTTCCAACGAAAAGGCATCTACTAACTCATCTAGGGTGAAAATCTCCTGAGGGGTTCCTGGGTTCCAACCCAATAAAGCCAACATATTAATAAATGCTTCAGGTAAGTACCCTTTTTCGCGATATCCCGAATACAATTCCCCTTCTGCGGTGATCCAATTGGTCGGAAATACTGGAAACCCTAAGCGGTCACCATCTCGTTTGGATAATTTGCCGTTTCCATCCGGTCTAAGCAAAAGCGGAAGGTGTGCAAATTCAGGGGCATCCCATCCAAACGCTTGATAAAGTAGTACATGCAAAGGCGCAGACGGAAGCCATTCCTCTCCACGGATTACGTGCGAAATATTCATCGTATAATCATCTACGATGTTCGCTAAATGGTAGGTAGGCATGCCATCACTTTTAAACAACACTTTGTCGTCCAAGTTGTTGGTGTTTACTACTACCCATCCACGAATGAGGTCATGAAACCGTACATCTTCATTGCGCGGCATTTTCATTCGAATCACATAGGGGTCTCCCTTGGCTATACGTTGTTCCACTTCCGTATGCGGTAAGGTCAGGGAGTTTTTCATGGATACTCTGGTAACGCTATTGTATTGCCAGTTGGGCATCCCCATTTGTTTGGCCTGTTCCCGCATTTGTTCCAATTCTTCTGCGGTATCAAAGGCATAATATGCATGTTCTTTTGCTACCAGCTCCTCTGCATACGGACGATACATGGCTTTTCGTTCCGATTGCACGTAGGGGCCGAAATCTCCACCCAATCCAGGTCCTTCACTGGGCATGATACCACACCAAGAAAGCGCATCCATAATGTAGTCTTGTGCACCTGGTACAAAACGCGTTTGATCCGTATCTTCAATACGAATTAAAAAGGTTCCGTTGTGTTTTTTAGCAAACAGGTAATTATAGAGTGCAGTTCTTACACCTCCCATATGTAAAGGTCCAGTAGGTGAGGGGGCAAAGCGTACGCGAACAGGTTTTGACATGGAGTTATTTTGGGGCAAAGTTAAGGATTCTATTGTAAAGGGGGCAATGAAGCCCCCTTAGAAAACCATTTTAGTTGCCCGCCACAAACTCCACACTTTTTGTAGTTGTCGTTCCTTCGTGATCTAAATTAACGACGAGGCTTAACTTCATGTTCGAGGTTGCCCCTTCCATATTAACCCAGTGTTCATCAAATGCATAAGAGGTTTGATGGG
>JBEIDV010000199.1:0-3542 GCA_040383285.1 Crocinitomicaceae bacterium
GATCCAGCAGGTATAACTTATAAAAATCAAATCCAAAAATAATTCCCAACGAACGTCCCGCTTTAAGGCGATTTAAAAGAACGGGAACACCAATAAAAGCAGTCAACCTCATCAATCCCAATAAACCATATTTTTTCAATGTAGCGTGAACGCTGAGTAAGCGAACGTGGGCAATAAATGCCTTTCGGTTCGACGCATAGTCAATACACTTACAAAGGTTACGAATCGCTTCCTCGGTCTTTGCTAAAAAAGCCTCATTCGAATCCAGTATGGCATTTCTTACAGGATTGTCTAGATGATGGGTATGAAAGCCATTCATATGCAACTCAAACCCAAATAAGGTGTCTTCATGCCCATAGCCAGACAACTGCTCATTAAACGAGACCTTTTCAAATACTGACTTACGAATAAGCACATTGTTTGTTTTGAATCCTCCCCCATTGCGGTTGCGATCTTCTATGGGTTTACTTTCTCGGACCGTACTGACTTTCCATCGCAAAAAATGGGAAGCAGGTGGTTGCTCGATTTGATATATACTTCCACCATACGATACACCAATGGCATCATTATGAGCAATTTCTAACCAATTCGAAATAAAGTCTGAAGAAATAATTTCTGAATCTCCGTCTAAGAATAAAATAGCTTGACCTTGAGCCGCCTGAACCAATACGTTTCTGGTACTTGCTCTGCCAAGATTTGTTGAATTACGAATAAACCTGACCTCAGGGAATTCGGATGGGTTAGTTACAATCGGGGATGGGGAGCTATCGTCGCAAACAACAATTTCAACTTCACCCGAAGCAGATTCTAACTGGTTTTGCAAGGCACGTAGTAACGCATCTACATTACAGTGATAGGCTGGAATGCAAATGCTGAGCATTATGCCATCGTATTCGGCGTGCCAAAATGCATGGGTGGCATTCCCGCTTGTGGCTCCTCAATTACACCAAAATTTTGCTCGTATTTTTCTATATTATCTGCTAATGCATGTAAAAATCGTTTGGCATTCTGTGGGGTCATTAATACCCTGGATCTAACTTTACCTTTCGGCATACCGGGCATCATTTGAATGAAATCACAAACAACCTCTGCTGGGGAATGCGTGATTACCGCCAGGTTTGAATATACCCCTAGGGCAATATCTTCTGACAATTCAATATTCATTTGGTTTTCTTGTTGATCCATGGTTTAATTAATTTCTGTTATTGTATCTGTAAATTTAATCCCAAATTCTTCTAATTCTTTCAAGACTGGTAAATATATTTCTTTTTGGACAGGAATATGAACCCCTGGATTGGAATATCCATTTAACATGAGTTTAGCGATTATTCCGATGGGCAACCCCACGGTATTTGACAGAGCGGGAAATACATTATCTTCACCAAGTGCCACCATTGACGACGCGATTTTGGTTCGGCCCTCGTGGTGTTCAAATTCAAATTCATGAAGCATTACGAGCATATCCTTATCGCTTGGTTTTAATATCCAAGCACTTTGAAGTAAGATTTGCAATAAGGCTGCAGGGCTCGCATCTTGTTCAAACAATAACACATCTCCATTGAAGAACCCAATTTCTTGAAACAAAACAAACAGGTGTTCGCGTTCCGGTCTCAAGAATTTCTTTAATTTAACTTCAACGCTGTCTATGGGGTGATATGGTAAAAACGCATTTAACAATTGCCGTGGACTTAACAAGCGACTGTTCTCTAGAATATAGCTATCATCTGTAAGTCCGAGTTCGATTAACACATCCCATCCCTGACAAAAATCGGGTTTACGAAGCGTTCCACGATAAATGGTTTCAACCTCATCGATGTTATAAATATCAATATACTTTAGGGAATCTCTGTTTGCATAGCCATCAAATGATCCGTATCCATCAATTTCAAAGCGTTCTGTACGTTTAAAAAGCTGGGAGTATGGAATATACTTAAGTTCCTTGTTTTGTCGGAATGCGGCTACACCACCTTGTCCGGCAACAATGACATTTCTGGGATTCCACGTGAATTTATAGTGCCACGAATTATCGTCAGATTCTGGGGCAATCAGTCCTCCACAAAAGGATTTAAACACTCTTAGGGTGGCGCCCTCTTCGCGTTTTTTATCCATAATCTTCATGGCACTCATGTGATCGATACCGGGGTCAACACCGGTTTCATTTAAAATAGTAACTCCTTTCAATACCGCCTCCTCGTGAAGTGCATTCATGGCTGGGGAGACATAACTTGGTGTGATTAAATCTGTGCGTAAATCTATGCAATCTCGCGCTACCTCTGGATGAAATTTTGCGGGCAGCATGGAAATCACTAAATCCGCATGAGCGATGACGGATCTACGTTGATCTGCATCACTTGCATCTAATTTAAATAATTGAATTCGTTCGTTTGAACCGTACTTAGCCGTTAGGGGTTCAATATCAGCATTACCAATTTTCAGCATCCAATGTTCCGATACTAGGCGTTCCGAAAGATAACGAAGTAAGGACGAAGCCGATAACCCTGCTCCTAATACCAATATGGTTTTCATCGATGTTAGTGAATGTTTTCGAGGATGGGTCGAACCGCATTAAATAGCACTTCTTCATCCCATGGTTTGGAAATAAAGGAATCTAGTAGCTTATCTTTAACTAAACTATCTACGGATACAGGATTTGCCTGTCCTGATAACATCACACATTTAAGTGAGGGATATTTCTCTTTAATCGAACGGATCAATTGAGCCCCTGTCATTTGAGGCATGTGATAATCAACAATTATGAAAATAATATCAATCTTTTCAGCAACTAAATGGTCAATATTTAATAAAGCTTCCGAAGGATCCGTAAAATACTCAAGGAGAGTACATTTTTGGTCCAGAATTTTACCCAATTGAAAACCTAACATCTGAAGGATATATGGATCATCATCCACACAAACAACCGCGTATTTTATATCATCCATGAAACAAAGGTATTACATTAATTCAATCTCAACCTCATTTTTTTGATCTGACTCGTAATTTAAGCGTTTGAACGTAAATGAAAACGTAGTCCATTCTTCGGTAGATTCAAGGACCATTTGTGCGACATGTTCATCCAAGACACTTTTGACAATACTCAGACCAAGCCCCGAACCGTTTCGGCGTGCTTTTGTGGTATAAAATTTATCAAACATATGTTCTTTAATATCATCAGGAATTTTAGGACCATTGTTTGCGATATGCACCGTAACCTCATCTGAAGTAGTCTCCGTGTAAATTTTTATAATCCCTCGTTCCTTGTACTGGTCAAGAGACTCGATCGCATTCTTTATAATATTTGACCACAACTGAAACAATTTAATATCAAAGCCATCAATAAATACGTTGCGATCCACATTAAATATTAACTCAACACTTCGTTTAATGTCATAGTTAAAGACGTTGAGCACCGTATTAATATTATCAAATAAATTCACAGGACCTTTATCGCTGTTTCGTTGATCCTTAATAAACGAACGAAGGTCTTGCACTACATTAGTAGCCCGATCTGATGATGTTAAAATGGTTTCTATGAAATTCCGAAC
>JBEIDV010000200.1:0-3539 GCA_040383285.1 Crocinitomicaceae bacterium
GACATCAATTCGTACACTTTTTCTACAATATCATCAATGCTTGGTTTCGAGAAATAATCCCCGTCGCTACCATAGGCCGGACGATGGTCTTTAGCACTTAGGGTCTGTGGAGCTTCATCCAAGTGGTAATACCCCCCTTGTTCTACCAATATTTTTTCAAGAATATACGCCGTTGCACCGGCAGAAACATCCTCATCAATGATTAACAAGCGATTTGTTTTTTCAAGCGACTTCACAATATCATGCGATAAATCAAACGGAAGTAGGGTTTGTACATCAAGAAGTTCTACCGAAATCCCTAATTCTTCCAAAATTGGTAAGGCTTGAATGCAAAGATTCAAGGTGGAACCATAAGAAACCAAGGTTAAATCGGATCCTTCGCTTAGGCGTTCTACCTGACCAAGGGGAAGCTTAAACTCACCCAAATTTGTAGGCATTTTTTCTTTCGTTCGATATCCGTTGAGTGGTTCAATAACCAAGGCTGGTTCATCTGCCTCCATCAAGGTGTTGTAGAATCCTGCCGCTTTGGTCATGTTTCTGGGCACGCACACATGCATTCCGCGCAATGAATTGATGATCATTCCCATGGGTGAACCGCTGTGCCAAACCCCTTCTAAGCGATGTCCGCGCGTGCTAATAATTAGCGGTGCTTTTTGTCCTCCTTTAGTACGATACTGCACCGTCGCCAGGTCGTCAGACAAGATTTGAATGGCATACAACAAGTAATCTAGGTATTGAATCTCTGCAATCGGACGAAGTCCGCGCATGGCCATTCCGATGCCTTGACCAATGATGGTGCATTCACGAATTCCAGTATCGAAGACCCGCAACTCACCAAACGTTTCTTGCAGGCCTTCCAAGGATTGGTTCACTCCGCCAATTTTACCTGCATCTTCACCAAACACAAGCAGGTTCGGATATTTCTCCAATAACATTCGGTAATTTTCCCGCAAAATGATTCGGCCATCCTCCATGGGAGCGTCGGTATCATACGTAGGTTCAATCGTCGAGATGTTTCCTATTTGTTTGTTTGATTCACTGTACAAGTAGGAAGAATAGCGGTCGTGACTTTCTTCTTTTTTCTTACTTAACCATTGGCTTAGCACTGTCTTGTTTGTGGATTCTGTTCCGCGTAGGCTTCTGAGCGCCCGTCGTGCCAATGAATACACATCTTTTCGTTGGGGTTCGCGGTTTTTAATTAAGGCATCTAATTCTGCTTGAAAAGCATTGCTTAAGGTTCCTTCTTGAATCAGCCCACTAAGAATGCCTTCCAAAGACAAGCTGTCCTTTTTAATATCTTCCGTGAATAAAGCCCACGCCTTGTTTTTCGATGCTTTAACTTCTTCTTTTGCTTGTTCTGCCAGTTGATCAAGTTGTTCTAAACTTGCCAACGGTTCAGGACCGCTATTAAACGAAAGAATCCATTCCTTGAACTTGGCAATGCAGTCATGGGTTTTTTCCCATTCCATGCGTTCGGGACTTTTATATCGCTCATGTGATCCAGATGTGGAGTGACCTTGTGGTTGATTAACTTCTTGCACGTGAACCAACACAGGTACATGCTCCGTACGTGCTAGATTAACCGCCTTTTCATAGGTTTGACATAAATGTGCGTAATCCCATCCTTTGGTAGTTAGTATTTCAAATCCGGGATTTTCGGCCGTGCGTTGAAATCCTGCTAGGGCTTCAGAGATGCTGTTTTTTGTCGTTTGTAGTTCTCTTGGAACAGAAATGCCGTACCCGTCGTCCCAAACAGACATCACCATGGGAACTTGTAAAACTCCTGCAGCGTTTAAGGTCTCCCAAAAAGGTCCTTCAGACGTAGAGGCATCACCAATCGAACCAAAGGCAACTTCGTTCCCTTCAATAGAAAATTGTTGAAACTCATTAGTATGTAAAGCCGGATTATTTCTGTAGATTTTAGAAGCCAAGGCCAAGCCTAATAACCTCGGCATTTGTCCTGCCGTTGGAGAGATATCAGCTGAACTATTTTTTTGTTGGGTTAAGTTTTTCCATTGTCCTTGTTCGTCAAGATTTCTTGTGGCAAAATGTCCGCCCATTTGACGGCCCGCAGATTGAGGCTCAACAGCCACATCCGTATGGGCGTAAAGTCCTGAAAAGTATGCTTGCACACTCAGTGCTCCAATGGCCATCATCCATGTTTGATCTCGATAGTAACCTGATCTAAAATCCCCAGCTTTGAAGTACTTTGCAAGCGCTAATTGCGCCAATTCTTTACCGTCACCGAAAATCCCAAATTTCGCCTTACCGGTGAGTACTTCCTTTCTTCCAAGAAGGGACGCTTCTCTGGAAATACAAGCTAATTTATAATCCGAAAGCACTTCTTCTTTAAAGGCATCGAATCCGAGGGTTGCTTCGTTGATGGACGACATAGTTCAAATTTGAGTGCAAATATAGCGTTTTTGTCCACTGTTTTTAGCTAGTTGTGGCTAAGAATTTTGCATTTTTGTAACATGAAAATTGAGTTATGTGTGGCTTCTGTTGAAGCCTTGTTAGCCGCTAAATCCTTGGGTGTAGATCGCATTGAACTTTGCGCAAACTTAGAGCAGGGAGGATTAACCCCATCCATAGGTTTTGTTAAGAAAGCACAAGACTTAGGCATCGAGACGCACGTGCTAATTCGGCCCAGAAGTGGCGGATTTGTGTACAATGAACATGAAATTGAAATTATCCTTGCGGATGTTCTTGAATTTCAACGCTTAAACGTTGATGGCTTAGTATTGGGAATGTTGACAGATACCATGCGTTTAAATCGCCCGGTGCTTGAACAGATTCGAAACATATTCAATAAATCCCTAACCTTTCATAGGGCCTTCGATGATTTGGTGGAATGGAAACAAGAACTCCAATGGTTGGCTGACGCGGGATATAATCGGGTATTGTCATCGGGCCTATCAACTACGATTTCAAACGGGGTTCCTGTATTAGCATCCATGAAACAAGAGGCTAAAGGTCGAATCGAAATTATGCCGGGTGGTGGTATTAACCTCGCGAATTTACCTTTGATTATGGAGCAAGTTGTACCTGATGCCGTTCATTTTTCAGCCACTGGAAAGCAATCCTTGGACCCCGATTCTATGTTCTCCGAGGAAGTACTTATTTTTGACGAGAATAAAGCGAAACGATTGATAGAAATGTGTCGAAATTTCAGTTAAATACTGACAGTAGGTACTTGTGATTCATCTAAAACTGACATTTTGTCCTTTGTTAAGCGCAATGTCTGATATGGAATCTAATTTGTCTAACGAAACCCAAAGAAACTGAGATGAGTAAACGAAAAAATAATGCGATGGAAGATAATACAGCGGATCAGATGAATTCAAACGAAGAACAACAAGGCCACGAATCAGCGAATAATTCGAGCAATGACGACAATACTCCAACGGATCCTACCCTTGATGTTGAGGCGAAATTAAAGGAGCAAGAAGATAAATTCCTTAGACTTTATGCGGAGTTTGAAAATTATAGACGACGTTCTGCTAGGGAAAAAGCGGATTACTTGTCCTCAGCAAGTCAAC
>JBEIDV010000201.1:0-3531 GCA_040383285.1 Crocinitomicaceae bacterium
GAAACGCAAATGTCGTAGGGTGATTATTTAGAAACTCCTCATAATCCAAGCACGATACGTGTATGTTGGTAAGATCTATTGTGTTTAGTTTTTGGATAGATGAAAGACCCAATGTCAAGAATGCCAGGGTACGCGACTAAGAGGCGATGCTGGTTATGTTAAATTCTATGGCAAATCACTCCAAGAGGTAGTCCTGATGCCCGTGAGTAAATTACAGGGATTTTTTGAAGAAGCACAAGCGTCTATACCAACAAACAATGTACTTAAACGTCTACTCCCGGAAATCATTCAACGCATTCGATTCTTAAACGAAGTCGGCCTCGGCTACCTTACCCTAAATCGCTCAACGAATACCTTATCCGGCGGAGAATCTCAACGCATTCATTTGGCAACCTCCTTAGGCTCAAGCCTTGTGGGTTCTACCTATGTGTTAGATGAACCATCGATTGGACTTCATCCAAGAGACACTAAAAACTTAATTCGCGTATTAAACTCCTTGAAGGAAATTGGAAATACGCTCGTGATCGTGGAACACGAAGAAGAAGTTATTAAAGCCGCAGATCACCTGATTGATATAGGTCCTTACGCTGGAGAAAACGGGGGGACCGTTGTATTTCAGGGTAATTTAAGCGCATTTAAAAAGAATAAGGGCTTAACAGCGAACTATTTTAATGGCACAACGCGTATCCAAGGTCCGAGTACTCGCCGAAAAGCGAGTTATTCCATTACCTTGAGCAATGCTAACCTACACAACCTAACAGACGTTCAAATCGAAATCCCGCTTCGCCAATTGGTATGCATTTCTGGGGTTTCTGGGTCAGGAAAATCTACGCTCCTTAAAACCTTGTGCTACCCGGCAATCAAGCAAGCCTTATTTGATGCTAAAAACACCTTGTACCGTGGGTGCACGCTATCCGGAGATATTAATAAAATCAAGGAGATTGAACTCATTGATCAAAATCCGATTGGAAAAAGCTCACGTAGCAATCCGATTACCTACCTTAAAATCTTTGATGAAATTCGGGACCTTTACGCACGGCAGCCCTTAGCTAAAAATCGGAACTACAAACCCGGTTTCTTTAGCTTTAACGTGGAAGGTGGACGCTGTGATGCCTGTGATGGCGAAGGACTGGTAACCATTGGCATGCAATTCATGGCGGATATTCAACTGAAATGCGATACCTGTCATGGAACTCGGTTCAAAGAGGAAACCTTGGAAATTGTGTATCGCCAAAAATCTATTGCCGATTTATTGGAAATGACCTTAGACGATCTTTCTTCATTTTTTCATGAAAGTTCCGATAAAAAAGAAAAGCACATCGCTTCAATGATACAACCCTTACTGGATGTTGGCTTAGGATATTTACGTGCAGGTCAAGCATCGAGCACCCTTTCCGGTGGTGAAGCGCAACGAATCAAACTCGCATCGTTTTTGGCGAAAGGAAACAACCAAGCTCCTACCCTCTTTTTATTTGATGAACCCTCCACTGGACTTCATTATTACGACATTGAGAAGCTGTTGCAATCGTTCCAAGCCTTAATCGCAAACGGACATAGTATTGTTGTGATTGAACACAATTTAGACATTATTAAAACAGCAGACTATGTGATCGATATTGGTCCGGAAGGTGGTGAAGGCGGTGGAAAGATTGTATTCACAGGAACTCCTGAGGAACTGGTGAACCAAACGGACAACTATACCGGAATAGCCCTTGCAGAAAAAGGCTTGAATTAGGCCGATGAAAGCTAGAAACTTTGAGGAACGAGACACAGAAGCCTGTCTAAGAATTTTTGATTGCAACTGTCCACCCTATTTTGCTACCGAAGAGCGCACTGCCTTTGAACATTGGTTAGCTTGCCAAGGAAAAATGTTGAAAAACGCCTACAAGAACACAAGCTTGGAAACGTATCGCGTGATTGAAAACGAAGAGGGCGAACTTATCGGATGTGGCGGCTATTACTTAAACTTAGATCAAACGGAAGCCCGATTTGCATGGGGGATGATTCAAAGGGAATTGCATCAAAGCGGCATTGGAACATACCTGGCACTGCAGCGTATAGAAGAAATCAAAGGCAACTATCCGTTGGCAGAAATCACCTTAGCCACCAGTCAATACACCGTTCCGTTTTATGCCCAACTTGGGTTTGAAGTATTGGACATCATTCCATCGGGATTCGCTCCGAAGCTAGACAAATATGAAATGAAATTGAAGGGAAATTGAACCGATCTTAAGTTAACCTGTATCTTTGGTTGAACTCAAAACAACATCATATGAAAACACATCAATCCATCCTTGCAATCCTTTGTATTTCCTTTTTTTACTCGATTCATTATGGTCAAACAAAACCCACAGAAGAAATCCCCTACATTGAAGTCAATGGCTATGCGGAAAAGGAAGTAATTCCAAATGAAATTTACATCGGAATCACCTTACGGGAGCGGATGGAAAATAAAGAAAAGGTTACCATTGAAGCGCAAGAAAAACTGCTGCGCGAAGCGCTTACTACCTTAAGCATTCCGATCTCCAACCTTTCTGTTGCTGATGCCAATGCCGACTATGTAAAAGTGAGCTGGCAGAAACGTGATGTACTCACGAAAAAAGAATATCAACTCAAGGTGGGAAACGCCACAACCGTAGGCAAGGTATTCCAAGAATTAGAAAAAATGAAAATACAAGATGGATACATCGATCATGTGAGTCATTCTGCCATCGATAGCTTAAGAAAGCAAGTGCGAATTGAAGCAATCAAAGCGGCTAAAGAGAAATCAGATTATTTGTTGAATGCCATTGGACAAGAAACAGGCAAGGCCTTGATCATTAGTGAAACAGAAAACAGCACCATAACACGACAAGACATTGCACGCATGCCGAATAAAACCCTTAACTATATTAGCGGTAATGTTCTATTTGAGTCTGTAGATAAAGAAGCTGAAATTGAATTTCAAAAGATAAAATTAAGCTATTCGATTTACACGAAGTTTTCTATAAAATAGCCCGATGAAATGGGTAAATCATGTAGCCAATTGCCTTGCATTCGCGTTGATAATTGGATGTAGTCCATCACCAAAAAACACCAAAACCACGCAGGAAAAACCAGTATATAAGCAGCAGAAAAATAAGACCACGCATCAACACGTAACTCTCAAAAAGCAAGAACCGAATAAAGACAAAGAACTCACTGAAGTGCACGGTGACATCCGAAGGTACTACACCCTTTCCTACCGGAATATTGTGGGGTACGATACCTTAACTAGTCAACTTAGCATCTGCAAGAATGTATTCACATTCTTTGTGGAGAATCCAGACGTAAGTACAATAAAGCGATTCAGAACGGACGGATTTCCCATAGAATTCTGGAGCACCAACATGTGTTCTTTTTACGGAGTTCCTTCCAGCCAGGTGAAGTATTTTATCAAGAAAGCGAATAGGCTGGGATACCGACGTGTGGGCTATGATGCGGAACTTTTTAGCGAAACAGACAGCACACGATTTATTGCTTCAAACCGATTCAATGTTCATTTTGATCGGC
>JBEIDV010000202.1:0-3523 GCA_040383285.1 Crocinitomicaceae bacterium
ATACTATTTCCCATAATCAAAGTAATTTGAAAGTTTTTTAGGTATTTGCACATTGCGTATTGTATATCCCAGATCCTTAAAAAGATAAATGACATCTTTTTCTAAAAAGTCGTCTAAATCTTTACGTTGAACCTCTTGATCTCCATTAAGTGGAAGTTCGTCTACAAATACCGGCATGAACAAAACCGCAGCCTTGGAAAACACTTCCTGTCCCTTCTCAAAATAGGGCGTTTCTTTAGGCTCGTTGCCAAGTTTCCTAAGTACCGAATTGAAGCCCCCAAAATAGCGCCCATCAACGTGCTTCGATAAACGCTCCATGAAGGTACAACTTGACGCTAATCCAATGTAGTAGCTATCATCCTCGAAACGAAAAAAGTAAAGCCCGTTCTCACAATTACTGTAGGCTCTAAGACCATTAAAATAGGTCCCAAAACTTACGTCTTTAATGGTTAAGATACGCTCGCTTTTGAGTTGTTCAGCGACTTCACGGATCGCTTCCTCGTTAATTGAACCTTTAAACTGAGTAATAAATAAGGGATTAGACATTTTGTTATAATTTGGTAAATAATTTGGGATTTGAATCCAGGTCCTTCATCCTGAAGAAATAGATTCCTCGATCAAATTTATCCACTTGAATGACAGTGTCAACTCCATTGATGAAGCCTTCCACAACTGTGGTTCCCGTGCAATTGTAAATAACATATTTCTTACCAATGTTATCTTCAGAACACTTAATAAAGAGTTGCTGATCCACAGGGTTTGGATACAAAATGAAAGATTCACTTTTATCTTCATAGAGCCCTGTATGATTTACGGTTAAGTTTAATACTATCACACTGTCGCATCCATGTATTGAAGGCAGCGTTTGTGTGTAATTACCTGTTTGAGTGTAAATCTGACCGTTCAAATTAAAAGTATCAAGCGCCGATTGATTTATAAATGAATATGTTGGATTCTGGTATACTAATACATTTGCGGAAACCGTATCAATGCAACCCAATGTATTGGAAGTTATCAATTGAACGTTATAACTTCCATCGCTTGGAAAAATGTGACTGAAATTATAAGAGTTGGATGTATATCCATCCGATGATGACCATAATGTACTTGAGGGCTGAAAATTTTGATAATTCGAATTGTTCATAATGTTGGTTATATCTCCGGCACATACATTTGTGTCTATAATTGCCGCTTGGACCGGGTTCGGTTCAAAAATAGTAGTCGCAACAACGGTTCCCCCATTTTGATTTTGCATTTCGCAATTAATCGAATCGTACAAGGATGTAAAACTAGAAATCGAATTAATCGAAAAGGATTGACCCGTTCCTAGAAATTGACCTGTTTCTTCATCCTGCCATGTATAATTTGAATATCCCGAGGGAGCTACAAGCGTTACCGAGTCGTTGATACTGTGAGGACAATAGGGTATGTAGGTATCTAACGGTGCACAAGAAGCAACAACATAACCATAAAAAAAATGAATATTATTATTTAAATGGAATTGACAATCTGTAACAGCAATTTCTAAGGTTAGCGTCTGGCCCATATAAGCAGAAGCATCTAAACCTATTTGCTCCCAATCCTTGTATACAATTATTCCGTTAGCAGTCATAACGCCACACGATTGCCACCCCGGCGACGCTGCCGATAGATAAGATTGATAAAATGACCCTGGTAGCGGATTACCTATAGCATCATATACACTAAAATGACATTCAGGCTTTAAGCTTACGCCTTCACCACCATCCCTACCAACAAGAGCAAATAAAACCGTAATCAGATTGGACTGAGGCGTAATTAAAAAATCATACGTCAGTTTCGCTGCATGGGAAACTCCTCCTCCATAATCCCCCACCATTGCCGAATGCGTATAGCTGTTAGGTACCACAGGGAAATTCAAGCAGGGCAATAAATTCGGGTCATAATTCCCTGCACTCATAATGGAGTGCTGTGAATTAACCCCTTGATTAGGAGTTACAATCCCTATTTCTGCATACGTATTCACCCCGGAGAAAGCAGACCAATTGGTGAAATTTCCTTGCGATAAATCAGCGTTAGGGCAATAAGTTTGTTGAGCATGAATGCTCATGGTGATTAGCCATAAAAACAATAATAGATGCTTTCTCACAGCGCAGCGTTACAGTTTATTTCCCCCAAAAATACCCCCTGAATTTCTCTTAACCCTTGAATTTTTGTTTCGTTTTTGTTTCGTTTTCTATGTAAATACTTCCTAGCGTATCTTTGGGTATGTCAACGCCTCAACTGAAAGGAGCCCTAGAACAAAAAATTGGATTTGAGATCAATTCGATTGCTGCCTGTCGAAGGTTGGAGGTATTGCTGATTAATAAGGGCCATTACGTTTCCTACACTACCTTAAGTAGAATTTTTGGCTTAGCAAAAATCAATACCCATGCAAGGCCATCCACCTTGGATGAGTTGGCGCGATACCTTGGTTATACGGATTACGGATCCTTTTTGGAAATCAACAATGAACGCGAAGAATCCAACCGCAAAAAAATGGAAGCGTTGCTGGCATTCGAATCCTTGTTTTTAGCAGGAAACGAACGCGGAGCAATCCAACAATTAATGAAATTAAAAAGTGAACAACCCAAGGTTTTCGGTTATACCTCCCAATTTGCAGGAAACTATTTGTTTGGTTCACAAAAAGAGCATTCTCGGGCTTTTAAAGAACTCCTCCAATACGAGCATTACACCTTGGATCTATTACAACTCTTCGTTTTTGAAGATGATCCCTACGGACATTATACTAAGCTGCTAAAGCAGTTATCAACACGTCAAAGCAACAACCTGGAGTTATTTCAATTCAGCGAATTGTTTGGGCAAAGAAAGGCGCTGCTTCTTGGTCATAAAAAACAGCTTACGTTTCGCACGCAAGATTTATCCCATTTTCATTTAAAGTCGCGCAGTTTAGAACTTGAATTGCTCACAAAATCCTTTTCGAAAGACGAAATTCAATACAATACAGATTACATCATTCATGAAATAACGTTTGAAAATGACATTGAAAAGGCTTTTGCCTTTGTAGGTCGTTGGTGTCGCGGATTAATTTATACGGAACAATACCTACTTCTTCAAGACCATATCGCTTGGAAACAACAGTGTATCGCCTTACTTCAGATTCAAGAAATCAACAAAGAATTTCAAGCCGTAATTTACACCTTTCTTGCGCTCACGTATGGATATCATGGAAGCTTGGCCTTTATGTATAACGGAGAATGGGAGAATGCTAAACTTGAATCGAAGTTATTATTATCGCTGGCGTTCAAACAACACGATGCGTTTAAAATCTACAAGCGTTTGTTAGGTTATGTTTGATGATTCGCGTTTATTGTTTGTCTTGTTCTGAAATTTATTCACTGGAGCATTCCGAACAACCACAGGGGCACTTTGTTGCCAACGCCATTATCAATATCTATCGCAAGATATGAACTTGGAACCCCTTTACTCTGCTGAAAGTTTTTATGGGGTCCCCCTACCTCACAGGTGTATTTTTCGTCTACCA
>JBEIDV010000203.1:0-3504 GCA_040383285.1 Crocinitomicaceae bacterium
ACAAAATATTACGCCATGTCAAAAACTGTTTACATTCTTTCTGCTGTTCGAACGCCTATGGGCTCATTTCTTGGAGGCTTATCTTCCATTTCAGCTACTAAACTCGGTTCCATAGCAATCAAAGCTGCCGTAGAGCGATCCGGAGTGAGTGTTGATCACATTGATGAAGTTTTCATGGGGAATGTCCTTCAAGCAGGTGTTGGTCAGGCACCAGCGCGTCAAGCAGCCTTAGGTGCTGGCTTAGGTCAAAACGTACCGTGTACCACCGTAAATAAAGTGTGCGCTTCAGGAATGAAATCCATCATGTTAGGTGCTCAATCAATTCTTGCTGGTGATAATCACGTCGTAGTGGTTGGCGGAATGGAAAGCATGTCGCAAACACCACATTATGTAAGTGGGAGAAATGGAACGAAATTCGGAAACATCACCATGTTAGATGGAATAACGAAAGATGGATTATTGGATGTGTATTCAAATGTTCCCATGGGGAATTGTGCAGAACTGTGCGCAAAGGAATATAACATAACACGTGAGGATCAAGATGCTTTTGCGATTGAATCCTATCGTCGGGCCGCTGCGGCATGGGATGCTGGGAAATTTGCAGATGAAATCGTTGCGGTTCCGGTTCCTCAACGAAAAGGAGATCCCATAATGATGTCCAAAGACGAGGAATTCACCAATGTGTTTTTAGATAAAATCCCAACCTTGCGACCAGCCTTTGATAAAGAAGGTACGATTACCGCGGCAAATGCATCAACCATAAACGATGGCGCTTCTGCCTTGGTCTTGGCGTCTGAGGAGATGGTTCAGAAGCTGGGATTAAAGCCACTGGCGAAGATTGTTTCCTATGCGGATGCAGCGCAGGCGCCAGAATGGTTTACTACGGCACCTTCCATCGCCATTCCTAAGGCCCTAGATAAGGCCGGATTAACAACTTCAGATGTTGATTTTTGGGAATTAAATGAGGCGTTTTCAGTAGTTGGTATCGCAAACACAAAGATTCTTGGCTTAGATCCTGCAAAAGTTGATGTAAACGGAGGAGCGGTAGCGCTCGGGCATCCACTGGGAAATTCTGGTTCTCGAGTAATTGTAACCTTACTTCATGTATTGAAACAAAACAACGGTAAGATTGGAGGCGCAGGCATTTGTAACGGAGGAGGAGGAGCTTCCGCAATGATTATCGAGAACATCTAAATACTTGAAATAATACAAAAAGAAAAAGGTTGGCTTGGCTAACCTTTTTTTGTTTCTACCAATCGCCACTCGCACCGCCACCGCCGAAACTTCCGCCACCGAATCCACCAAATCCACCAGATGAACCCCCACTCGCTCCACCGCCGAATCCGCCACCGAATCCGCCCCAATAGCCTCCTCTAAATCCACGACCACCTATGGTTGTTCCGCCACCACCTTTCTTGATAAGTACATATATTATCAGCATGATAATTAGAAGCGCAAAGATACCTCCAACCACATTTTTAGGTTTTTCTTTTTGATAATGGGTATAGTTATATTCCTTCTTTGAAAGATCTTTCAATATTTTTACCGATTGCTGAATTCCTTTTAGCGGATTTCCATCTTTCATATTTGGGATAAATTCCCGGTCAATGATGTCCTTGCACACTAAATCAGGTATAATCCCTTCTAATCCTCTTCCTGTTCTTAAGGTTACTTGCCGGCGACCTTCCCCAAAAGGCTTGATCAACATCACGATGCCGTTGTCGCGTTCCGCTGTCCCCACACCCCATGCTTCCCCTAACTCATCCGCAAATTGCTCGATTTCCATCCCTTTTAAGTCATCCACTACAACGACGACAATCGCATTGGATGTCGCCTCTTCAAAAGCACGGAGTTCGTTTTCTATGGTAGTTGCATCCGCTTCACTCAGTAGGCGTTCCTTGCCAAATTCATTGTATGCTCTTGGTGGATTGCTTGGCCTATCAGGGAGTTGACCGAATGCAGCAAAGCATGTAAAAATGAAGATTACTGCAAATTTCATGCTTCGGTGATTTCGTTACTTAATTCATTTGGATTGTCTTCGTTCACCGGAAAATGTATGCTTAATTTTTCGCCGATGCGTTTAATCGCTTCACAAATGCCTGGGCCATATTGTTCCTTTCGGAATGCTGCTGCCATGCTGTGATAGAGTTCATCCCAAAATCCTTCAGGGACTTTTTCGTTAATGCCTTGATCTCCTATAATCGCAAGCTGTTTTCTTGGGAAACAAAGGTATATTAATGTTCCATTGCGTTCCTTCGTTTTAGTCATTCCCAAGCGTTCGAACACTCGAGTCGCCTCTTTATAGGGGTCTTTTCCACCTTTTTTATCGATGTGAACACGGATTTCACCACTGGTTATTTCTTCCGCGGACTGAATCGCGTTAACGATTGATTTTTTGTCAAGTTCGCTAAGCATCTTATTCAAAGTTAACGCCTGGCGCTTTATCTGCTCCAGTCATTGCCTTGAACATTTCTTTTCGTGGGAAGGTTTCTTTATTTAAGAACATGCTTGTAAAGAATCCGCGAATGTGGGTGTTATAATTTTTGACTGATTCATTGTATACATCTCGTTCGCGTTTGATTCGATTTTCAGTACCCTCTAATTGCACTTGGAAGTCACGAAAGTTTTGTGTGGATTGTATGTTTGGATATGCCTCGTACATTAAGTTGATAGCCGTATTGATCTTTTTACCCATCAATTCCATATCCTCTGGAGTTTTTGCGTCCACGATTCCAGCGCGCGCTTGAGTTACTTGTGTTAGGATTTCTTTTTCATTCTTCGCTGCTGCTTTGACCGTTTTCATAAGGTTTGGAATTAAATCCAAGCGTCTTTGATAGGCCGATTGCACATTACCCCACTTTTCATCCACGGTTTCTTGAAGGCCAACCGCGTTATTATAGGCATTGTAATAGGCTAAAAATCCGAAAAATCCGAGCAATAAGATACCTCCAATGGCTATGAGTGCAATAATTCCTTTTTTCATGGTGTTTTAATTTTAATCAAAGCTAGTGTCTTTTTAGTTTGTATTGCCTTCCTTAACAATTTTTATTGTTTGACGCAGTCTGCCTGGTAGTCTTTATGTTTAAATTGAATCCAATATTCTTGAAAGCCTTCCTCGTTTTTGTAAAATTGATACGCTGAATTCCCTACACTGCATCGTTCCGATAAGCCTTCCCTTAGCTCTTTAAAACGTTTGTTTAAGAAAATTATAGGTTGGTAATTCCAGCTCCCACAATGCTCTATTCCGGTAAACGCATCACACTTGGCTACGCGTTTGAATGGCATCTCAATCGCGTAATACACACTGTCTTCTTGATTTAAGCCTTCGGTTTTAATGTTTACCGCTGTTAAGTCTACCTTTAAATATACGTTTTTCAAAAAGCGTTGTTTTAAATAGGCCCCAACGCACTCCGCTACCTTGTTCGAGAATTGATGCGCAATGTCGCCCTCTTCGTTGTATTCGGGTCCATTAAAATAACCTATCAATCCCTTGTCGCTTATACG
>JBEIDV010000204.1:0-3476 GCA_040383285.1 Crocinitomicaceae bacterium
CTTTAGGGTATAAATCAGGAGCGGTTTTCCCGCAATTTCAAGGTATTGCTTCGGACGATTTGCCCCCATGCGACTACCAACCCCTCCAGCAGGGACAATAAGTGTCCATTTGTTCATGGTCAAAATTAATAATAATCCCGAATGGATTTCGCGTTGGAATTAAGCTTATTTGAGGGCTTTTTCTACCTTTGTGTAAATCAAACATTACGCGTGAAGTCAGACCATCAACTCGTTATTTACAATAGTTTATCTGGAAAAAAGGAAATATTTGTTCCGTTACACTCGGACCACGTAGGTATGTATGTGTGTGGCCCAACCCTCTACAGTGAACCGCACATGGGCAACATGCGGACCTTTATCAATTTTGATTTTATTTATCGATGTCTACGGTATTTAGGGTACCAAGTGAAATATGTGCGGAACATTACAGATGCCGGACATATCACCAACAGTGCCGGACAGGAAGTAGACAGCATTGGTTCTGCCGCTCGCACTGCGCAGGTTCAATCCTTAGAAATCGTTTATACCTACAATGTTAAGTTTCAGGAACTTCAACGGATATATAACCTCTTACCGCCAAGTATTGAGCCTACGGCAACGGCTCATATCCAAGAACAGATTGAAGTGATTGAGCAAATCATTGAAAACGGCTATGCCTATGTAGTGAATGGTTCGGTGTATTTCGATGTGAAAGCGTATATGCAACACCACAATTATGGTGTGCTGAGTGGTAGAAAAGTGGATGAATTAGAGCAAGAAACACGCACATTAAATGCGCAAGATGAAAAGCGCTTTTTCGCGGATTTTGCCCTTTGGAAAAAAGCGAATCCAGAAGACATGCAAGTGTGGCGTTCACCTTGGGGTAATGGAAATCCGGGATGGCACATAGAATGTACGGCCATGTCTACCAAGTATTTAGGCAAACAGTTTGATATACACGGCGGAGGATTAGACCTGAAATTTCCGCATCATGAAGATGAAATTGCACAAAACTGCGGGTCCTTTGGATGTAATCCCGCGCGGTATTGGATGCATGCCAATATGCTCAATGTGAATGGGCAAAAAATGAGTAAGTCCTTGGGTAATTATTTTCTTCCGAAAGAAATTGTAGAAGGAACATCTACCCTTTTCACTAAAGCCTACCCGGCAGCGGTTGTTCGGTTTTTCATGCTGCAAGCCCACTATCGAAGTACCTTAGATATCACCGAAGAAGCACTCAACGCGTCTGAAAAAGGATTTGAACGCTTGATGGAAGGACTTTCTTTGCTTGAAAAGCTTTCGCCAAGTAGCGCTTCCTCCTTTGAAGTAGCAAAGGTGTTAAGCGCAGCAGAAGCCGCGATTTGTGATGATTTTAATGCACCGATATTAATCGCTTCCTTGTTTGATGCGGTAAAATATATTCATGCCATCAACGAAGGAAAGGAACACTTAACTCAGGAAGATTTATTGTGGTTTACTCAAGCCATGACCACTTTTGTACAGGCGGTATTGGGAATAGAGCCATCAAAAAAGGAAGAAAACCAACGGCTTTCTGGGGTGATGGATATGGTGATCACCTTGCGTCAACAAGCGCGTGAACAAAAAGATTGGACCACCTCCGATATGATTCGGGATGGGCTTGCCAAAGCCGGCATTCAAATTAAGGACAGTAAAGAAGGAACCTCCTGGTCGTAATATGGCATTAATTAAATCATGTAGGGGAAACACTCCCGTTTTTGGATCGAATTGCTACCTTGCTGAAAACGCCACCGTGGTTGGTGATGTGGTGATGGGAGATCACTGTTCGGTATGGTTCAATGCCGTGGTTCGTGGCGATGTAAACAGTATACGCATCGGAAACCAAGTAAACATTCAAGACGGTGCGGTATTGCATTGTACCTTTGAAAAAACTACCCTTACCATTGGAAATTCAGTTTCCATTGGACACAATGCCTTGGTGCACGGGTGTCGGATTGACGATTTCGTGTTGGTGGGAATGGGCGCCATCGTAATGGATAATTGCCACATCGGTTCCAATTGCATCATTGCTGCCGGAGCGGTCTTACTCGAGGGCACCCAGGTAGAATCGTGGAGTATTTATGCCGGGGTGCCTGCTAAAAAAGTAAAAACCCTTTCTCCGGAGCTCTTTGCAGGCGAAGTGGAACGAATCAGTAAGAATTACGTACGTTACGCCAGCTGGTTCACCGATGAAGCATCTTAAGTCTTTTTTTTGTTAATTTGTTAAAAATATCCACATGAAGAAATTGGTTTTGTTTTCCTTAGTCACCCTCTTGGTTTTTGGTTGCGCAAAGTATCCAGACGGCGGACTACATGCTTTTATGAAGAAAAACATGATAGGCACTTGGAAGTTGAATAGTTATTACCTGAACAACTTCGATTATAGCGATACGGTTTTTGTTCAGAATCTTCAAGAAACCTTCAGTGAAGGCGGTGGATTTAGTCGAAATTATATTGATAATAATGGCATATACCACACCTATGGTGGTGGTTGGGATGTGGCAGCAGAGAAGGCGATTCTTAAGGTGTTTTCTGACAGTACCTATCAAATCACCCCTTCCGCTTCCGTTATCACTAAAAACTTTACGATAGATCGCTTAACAAAAAAAGATCTTTGGTATTCATTCGAGGCTGGAAGTGGAAAACACCAATTACGATTTAGCAAGATTAAATAAGGCATGAAATACCATCAAATAGATCGGGAGCTTTTCGTTGCTAACCGCGCAAAGTTCATACAACACATGACGTCAAATACCTTAGCGGTATTTAATTCGAATGATATTTATCCCATTTCTTCTGATGCTACCATGCCCTTTCAGCAACACCGCGATATTTTTTATCTCTCTGGGGTGGATCAAGAAGAATCTATCTTGGTGTTGTTTCCAACGGCAAGCAATCCGGCCCATCGGGAGGTGTTGTTTTTAAGAGAAACCAATGAAACCATTGCGATTTGGGAAGGCGAGAAATTAACGAAGGCAACGGCTTACAAAACCTCGGGAATAAAAACCGTGTATTGGTTAAATCAATTCCCGACCATTTTTAAGCAATTGATGGCCGAAGCACAAGGCATTTATTTAAACACGAATGAACACCTTCGAGCCAACACGGAAGTTGAAACGCGGGAAGACCGGTTTATTAAACAGGTTAAAATAGATTACCCCGCGCATCAGGTATATAAGTCGGCTCCGATCCTGCATAAAACAAGATCGATCAAGGAAGCCGTGGAATTAGCCTTGATGCAAACGGCATGCGATATTACAGAGCACGGATTTCGCCGCGTATTAGATTTTGTAAAACCAGGCGTTTGGGAATATGAAATCGAAGCGGAATTTGCGCACGAGTTTCTAAGAAACCGTTCACAAGGGTTTGCTTATACGCCCATTATTGCTTCGGGTAAAAATGCGTGCGTGCTTCATTACATTGAAAACAACCAGCAATGCCAAGCGGGTGATGTAATGCTCTTGGATGTGGGTGCGGAA
>JBEIDV010000205.1:0-3469 GCA_040383285.1 Crocinitomicaceae bacterium
AGTTAAAGCCCCGGAATCCGGGGCTTTTTTTTTGTACATTCGCAGCATGAGGATCGAAGTTACTCATCCAGGATTTCTTACGCTCCTACCCGATTCTCCTGGGGTCTATAAATACTATGATGCTAAGGGGAAATTACTGTATGTAGGCAAAGCCAAACACTTAAAAAAAAGAGTTTCTAGTTATTTCAATAAAACACATGAAGATGCCAAAACAAGAATTCTTGTAAGGCAAATTCATTCGATTGAACTGATTCTAGTTGACTCGGAAATGGATGCCTTGTTGCTAGAAAATAACCTCATCAAAGAAAACAAACCACGATATAACATTTTATTAAAGGATGATAAAACCTATCCATGGATCTGCCTAAAAAAGGAACCTTTCCCGCGCGTCTTCATAACGCGTACTAGGTATGCCAATAAGGACGAATATTTTGGACCCTACCCCAAAGGGAAAATTCATAGGCACCTGTTAGATATTATTCATGAACTATACCCGATTCGCACCTGTTCGTTGGATTTGTCTCAGCAAGCCATTGAACGGAAGCAATACAAAGTCTGTTTAGAATATCATTTGAAACGCTGTGATGGTCCGTGCATTAATGCGTCGCTTAATGAACGTTACGAGGGGTATATCGCAGAAATCCGCTTACTCCTTAAAGGCAAGACCTTTACATTGATTCAAGCGCTTAAACGGGAAATGAATGAACACGTAAACAACTTGGCGTTTGAACAAGCTCATCTTGTGAAATCCAAACTTGAAGCACTCGAAGGGTATCACGCTAAATCGGTCATGGTAAATAATCCCAAAATCAACTGCGATGTATTAACGCTATCTCAAGAAGATCACTTGGTTTTTTATAATTACCTGTGGGTTCGAGAAGGGCGTGTTGATTTTTCTATTTCTGACCATGTTAATTTACCTATTAATGAATCATTAGATGACCTAGCTAAAATCATTTGGCATCAACTGCACATGGGGTTCAACAGCCAAGAACATGAAATTATAAGCAATATAGATATTACCAATGACCTTCCTGGATTTCATTTTAGCAAACCCCTTAGAGGAGAAAAGGTAGATCTTGTGTCGTTCTCGCTTAAAAACATAAAACACCGAACCAATCAAACAGAAGCTCCCAAAAATGTAGTTAATGTAAGCGAACGCATTGCGAATTTACAAAAAGGCTTACGCTTACCCGTTGCGCCAAACCATATTGAATGCTTTGATAATTCTAACTTTCAAGGAACTAATGCGGTGGCTGCTTGTGTAGTGTTTAAAAACGGATTACCCTCCGCTTCGGAGTACAGGCATTTTAATATTAAAACAGTCGAAGGACCCGATGACTTTGCTTCCATGAAAGAAATCGTTCATCGGCGATATAAACGCGTGTTAGATGAACAGCGAAGCCTTCCCGATCTTATCGTTATTGACGGTGGAAAAGGACAACTCTCCGCAGCATTAGAGGCACTTGAAGCATTAAATCTCCGGGGTAAAATTCCCGTAATTGGCCTAGCAAAGAAACTTGAAGAGGTGTTTTTCCCAGGGGATACATACCCAATTCTTTTAGATCGAAACAACCCGGGGCTGTTATTGCTACAACATATCCGGAATGAAGCACATCGATTCGGAATAACACATCACCGCAATAAACGAAGCAACTCTTTTTTGACGTCTGAATTCAATCAAATTCCAGGCATTGGAGATAAATCTCGCCAAAAGATACAAGCGCATTTCGCCAACTTGAAACAATTTAAAAAGGCCAGCACCGAAGAACAAGACCTTAAACTAGGTAAACCCTTAGCAAATAAACTAAGGTCCTACCTTAAGGATTAGTGCTTAATGAATGGAAGCGTCGTCTTTCCGCTATTTCCTTGCAACAACAACGTATATTTCCCAGCGGCCAATTCTTTCGTGTCCATCATAATTATATTTTGGCCTACATTAGACTGAATGCGGTGCGCTTGAATTTGTTTTCCTGCCATATCCACAATACTTACGGTTAGTTCTGAAGCCAAGGTGGCAGCATATTCAATAGACAATTCATCTTGAACCGGATTTGGATACAAGGTGATGTTGCTTAACGTTTGATCTTCATTAATACCCAATACAATCGTGTTTGAAGGCGAACCACCATATAAATTAATGTCGTCTAAATAAAAATTATTTCCACCTTCTCCTTCGAATCGGAATTTCACACGGAAGTTTTGCTCGAAATAGTTACTGGTCACATTAGTCATATGTACAGTAGCCCAATCTGCTTGACTGCTTGGTTTCCATGCAGTCGCTAAGGCTATAGAACTAAGTTGCGAACCGCCCAAGGTTTTACGCTGAACCCAACTCTCCCCACAATCTCCTGTGATAAATACTTTAAGGTATTCGTAATCCGCAGCAAGTTTTTTTCTGTAGGAATAACGGAAACTTAAGGTAACCGTTCCATTCGCTGGAACAACAGATAAATCGATGGGCGAGCTAATTAGTTCATCTATATTAGACGGCGCTTGACCGAAATTCACCAATTTCGCACATTGGTTTCCTGAATATCCTGTGGTGTTTTCAATAGTAAATGCATTGTTATTCTCTTGATTAATAACTTCCCAATTGATAAGATTATTCAACGAAGCATACGATTCAAATCCTTCCCAAAATGGAATGGTAGTCGGAGCAGGCAATACACGAATAAAATTATTTTTCACTTCTGCATCCGTAGTCCCACCGTCTGAAGCGGTTAACGAAACGTTATAAACGCC
Organism: Crocinitomicaceae bacterium; assembly: GCA_040383285.1. Lineage (GTDB taxonomy): Bacteria > Bacteroidota > Bacteroidia > Flavobacteriales_D > Crocinitomicaceae > UBA952. The sequence goes on from JBEIDV010000205.1 coordinate 2,746, forward strand.
CGGTGTGTTGTAAACAACGATTGGATTTTGTGTGGTTGAAGTAGCTGGTGTTCCTCCTGTAAACGCCCAATTCCATCCGTTAACCAGGTTGTATGATTCATCGGTAAATTGAAGCGTATCGCCAACACAAATGGTAGTTCGTGTAGAAGAAAAGTCAGCTTTACATAAATACGGTGCAGTTCCCGCACCAACCGCCACTAAATTTGCAGCAGAAATCACATTGGCTCTTCCCGTATTGTTACTTTGTAAGGCCGTTCTCATGCGTGTTTTTTGTCCTTGAGTAAACATTTTGGAGCAATATGAATAATCCATGTAATTTTCCACATTGTCACGGATATCAAATCCCCAATATGCGTTATCTGAATTACAGGTATTGGAGCTCATAATACAAGCCTGTACACCAATACAATTCGGGGTGTCTTGTACGTTATCGTCGGTTGAACAACTGGAAGCAGTTCCTGGATTATTGTTAGGTCCCCACGTATGATCCAAATTTAACCAATGCCCTACTTCGTGCGTCATGGTGCGGCTTGAACCGACCGAACTTGTACCAATTGAACCCACATAATCATGCAGCACCCAAATACCATTTGTCATTTGCGTGGCTGACCAACCCGATGGTTTTGTTGTATACCCAGCGGCACCGCCTATATCTCCACAAATAAAAACATTAAGATATTTATTTCCTGGCCAACTACCATTAAACACATCGTTTCCAGCAATG
>JBEIDV010000206.1:0-3422 GCA_040383285.1 Crocinitomicaceae bacterium
CGTGCAAAGGCGGATTGCACTGCTAGCGTACCTTCATGAAAACCACAAAGGATCAACTTCAATTTATTCTCATAGGTATTTACGTCCCCAATGGCATAGATTCCTGGGATATTCGTAGAATAGTCTAAGGTATTTACTTTGATGGCATTTTTTTCTATTTCTAATCCCCAATCAGCGATAGGACCTAAGCTGGGTTTTAAACCGAAAAGCGGAATGAAATGGTCTACTGTTCTTCGGATCTCACCCTGATGTTGGTGGGTTATGATTACCTCTTCTAAGGTGCCATTCCCTGCTAATCCTGTAACCTCGGCCTCTGTAATTAAATCGATTTTTCCTTGATCTGCTAAGTCAATCACTTTTTGAACGGAATCTAAATGACCACGAAACGATGCACTGCGATGCACTAGAGAAATAGTGGAGGCTATATTATTTTCTACTAAATATATTGACCAATCCAATGCGGAGTCTCCTCCACCAGCTATAACACATGCCTTATCCTGATAAAACTTAGGATCACGAATGATATACTCAACCCCTTTGTCTTCAAATTGGGTAATGTTCTCAATCGGTGGTTTTCTTGGTTCAAAAACACCCAGTCCGCCAGCAATAATAACGATAGGTGCGTTGTGTATCGTGCCTTTTACCGTAGTTACGTTAAAGCTTCCGTCTTCCTGTTTGTCAATCGACAAGGCCGCCTCACCTAAGGTAAACCCTGGTTTAAATGGCGCCGCTTGTTTCGTTAAATTATCGATTAAGTCTCCCGCTAATATTTCTGGAAATCCTGGGATATCGTATATCGGTTTCTTAGGGTAGATTTCAGAACATTGTCCCCCAGGTTGAGGTAAGGAATCAATTAAATGGCAACGTAATTTGAGGAGCCCGGCCTCGAATACCGTGAATAGTCCAACGGGGCCTGCACCTATGATGATAATGTCTGTTTGAATCATGGATTTTAATTATGCGGTAAAAGGATGAAACAAGTTTTTTTTGCTTTTGTTTTAATAATCAGGTCGAAGCGGCTTATTCTGCATCACTTCTTCAATATGTAACATTACCTCTGGGCTTAGCATGGATTGGATTTCCATAGCCGTTAAGTTTTCTTTTAGTTGTTTTTCATTGCTCGCCCCTAAAATAACGGTACTAACATTTGGGTTTTTAAGACACCAAGCCAGGCTTAGTTTAGCCATGGTGGTTCCAAGGTCGGCGGCCATTACTTCCAGTTTTCTCGCTTTTTCAATACGTTCTGGTGTTACATTTTTATCGCGAAGCCATTCCAATCCTTCAATGCCTAAACGTGTATCGGATGGGTTTCCATGGTTATATTTTCCAGTTAATACGCCAGAAGCAAGTGGAGACCAAATGGTGGTTCCTAGGCCCATGGTTTGGTAGATTTGTTCAAATTCTACTTCAACCTTATGCCGACAAAATAAATTGTATTCGGGTTGTTCCATCGTGGGTCCAATCAAATGGTTTTGCTTCGCAAATACATGCGCTTCCATGATTTCTTGCGCGCTCCATTCCGAAGTTCCCCAGTATAAAATTTTACCTTGTGTAATCAAGTTGTGCATGGCCCAAACCGTTTCCTCAATGGGCGTTGCTTTGTCTGGGCGGTGACAAAAAAACAAATCGATGTACTCTACTTGTAGACGCTCGAGTGCTTGATGGCAGCCTTCAATGACATGTTTTCTGCTTAAGCCACGCTGGGTTGGCCACGTTCCACCGGTTCCAAAAAACACTTTACTACTAACTAAATAACTGTCGCGACTCCAGCCTAGTTTTTTAAGAGATTTCCCCATAACGGTTTCGCTCATGCCGCGGGCGTAAATTTCAGCGTTGTCATAGAAGTTGATGCCATGCTCGTAGGCAATAGCCATTAAACGTTCAACGACCTGCTCATCAATCTGCTTTCCAAAGGTTAACCAAGACCCAAGGGAGAACCGACTAATCTGAATCCCGGATTTCCCGAGCCTGTTATATTCCATGGTGTTATTTTTTGCAAAAGTACGCAAATATGTCTTAAATATGCCCTTGTTTTTCAAGGTGTTCTTCAATCCGTTTCTTTATATTTGTTAAATAATTTGAAGATATGTACGGCTTAGTAAACAAAGCAATTAAGGATTTAGTGGTCACCAATTATGGCGAAGAGGCTTGGATTGAAATCGCATCGAGAGCAGGGTTCGATGAAGGTGAATTTTTAGGATTGCAACCTTATCCGGATAAATTAACTTATGACTTGGTTCGGCATGCTTCGGAGGTGTTAAAAGCAGATGCTAATGTCATTTTAGAGGCATTTGGTGAGTATTGGATTACTTACACGGCAGAAGAAGGATACGGTGAATTAATGGAGTTGTCAGGGAATAATTTCTCTGATTTTTTGTCTAATCTTGATATGCTTCATACACGAATGAGTAATATGATGCCTCACTTGGCTCCACCCCAATTCACGACAAGAAATGAAAAGTCAAATTCGCTAGAACTAGAATATCGCTCGGAACGGGCGGGACTAACCCCCATGCTCTTTGGATTAATTAAAGGTTTGGGCAAACGATTTGGATTAAACTGCCGCATTAAACAACTTGTAGAGAAAGGACCTGAATCAGATTGCCATGTGTTTTTGATCGAATGGGAATGAGTACTCAAATGGAGCTTGATGAATTATTCAGTGCATTAGAATTCGCGAACCCTCACACCTTGTTTGTTGGGAATGACTTTTCGTTGTTAAGAATTGGGAAAGCTTTTCATAAGAGTATAGCGTTTGAAAACATAAATTCATTTGATTCTACATTTACCTGGGTAGCGGGTGGTTCGTTTGATAAATTACGAAATAACAATGCGCAATTATTTTTCATACAAACGCTTGATGGAAAAAAACGCTACAAAATTTCTGGGAGATCCCTTGAATGGGGTTATATTCTGCATGGATCACCCGTGATTAATGCAAATTTCCATATCTCTGAATATCACCTAACCCTAAAGGATTTTCCGCAACAAGATTACATTGCGGAGTATTTGTTTTTATTGCAAACCTCTTCCAAAGCCTTAGAAGACCTTCAGAAGTTGAATCATGAATACCGGTTAAAGAATAAGGCGCTAGAAGAGAGTAAACAGGCACTTATTGCTACTTCCTTATTTCCTGAAGAGAATCCTAACCCTGTACTGCGCATTGGAGAAAAATATGAGCTATTATACTCAAACCCATCCGCTACAGAGTTTTTACAAGACTTTAATTTTAGTGCAGCGAATTTAAATGATGATGAGTTAAAATCTAATTTGGAGTATGTTGCAAATAATCAAATGGAGAATTTCTCCATTTTTTTGAAGCGAAAGAATAACACCTATTTATTAAATATTAGAAAAAAAGCATCGAACAACTTTTTTAATTTATATGCAGCGAATATTACCCATTTTGTAGACCAAGTAGC
>JBEIDV010000207.1:0-3417 GCA_040383285.1 Crocinitomicaceae bacterium
ATTCTTGTTCCATTTCAAACTGCTTTTGTTCATCTCTTGAATAGATGACAAGGCGTTTAACTTCAGGGTAGGTAGTTAGGATATGTCTAGTTAAGGCCTTACCAAGAGAACCGGTTCCGCCGGTGATTAATATGGATCTGTCTTTCATTGAGGTAAAGTTACATTAATTTTTATCGCTTACGTTGAGTATCTGGACTAAGGTTTTTCGATCAAAGGCATCAATCATGCTTGTACTGCTCGCATTAATTATGGACACATGCTTTATCTTAGCATATGCCTTAATCTGCCAATAGCCTTTAAAGGATAAATAAAACTTGTGAATGATTTCATGCAGTTTTCGCGGACGATCTATTCGATCTTCTACCTTCATAGGTTGTGTGCCGTCGGTTGCGTAATAGTGCACGTGACGCAATAACGCTTCATTGTTTTCATTAACAGAAAGGTCAGCGAGCCAGGAATGATCCGCACCTACCATACCAATGGTTTTATATCCCAACCGAATTCCAACCATAATTCCAGGAATTAGCACATTGTGCGGCCGTGGCATGCCCCATCCTAGATTGTACCAACGGTGCGACCAAAAGTTAAGTCCCTCCACGGGTGTTTGATTGAAATAGCTGACTTTTAAGTTTGGGTTCGATTTAATGAGCATCTGAAAATCAATGCTTTTCTTTGCGCGAAACGGTACTAATAAGGTCATTTTCCACCTGGTTTTTTCTTTCAAGGCTTCAAATAAATCGTTCTTCGCTTGAATGTAAAATGGAGATAATTCGGAATCGTCCTGAAAATAGGTGACGGCATTTAATATGTATAATTTGGGTTGTAGCGCGCTGAATTGTTCACTGCAAGCTGCCGCATTCACCGCCATTAAATCAAATCCTTGAAGCGTAGCTGCTGGATTGTTTTTTAACGTATCGTTGAGGGATGGTCCATTACCCAAGATCAGCAAAGGTTTGGTTTGTGATTCTTGTTGAACAATTCCGATAAAATTACTTTGTAAGAGAATTCTGAGAGCACTCAGTTTGGTTTGAATCAAACCAACAATGAAAGATTGTATGCACAATAGAATGCTCATGCCTTGTCATACTTAAAAAGAAGGCCTCGGGTTACCCAAAAGCGAAAGAAAAGTATCATGTTTCCTTTGGCAAATTTGAATTGTAGCGCGTATAAAAACCAAAGTACCATACTGCCACACCATTTTACACCTTCTATGAGAACGCGTTTCATGTAGCTCATCAATCCTTCGTTTTTACTGCGTAAACGTTCGCTTACCCCAGTCCCTAAGGCTTGTTTTTTGATGAATGTAAAGGTGGTTCGTTCCCTTGGAACACAATGATGTACTATGGCTCGGGGTTCATAAAGTACGGGGATCTCAGCCTCATAAATACGATTGAATTGGTCTTTTTCCTCTCCACCAAATAAGTTGTTGCCAATTCGACCTAAGGTCACATTGAACACACCTGCTTTTTCAAACACTAAGTTTCTAAAGGCCATGTTTGACCCTCGCGGATAATCTGTTCTATTGAAGTAAAAAGAAGTTTCGCCTTTGTTAAAGTATCCAAGTAAAGAATTCAAGTAAAGGTTTTCCCAGCTCGGTTTAATCTCTTCATAATGAAGGAGTATTGGTCCGCCAATGCACCCACACTCAGGGTGCTTATTGAACGATTCGATGAGTACACTCAAATAATTTTCATCAATGAATGCGTCATCATCTAAAAAGGTAATGATTGGTGCTGAGGATTCTTTGATGGCTCGATTTCTAGCATAGGATAAACCTTGGTTCGTTTCTAGAACATAGTGCGTAATATGCGAGGGGTTTGAGTGTGAAAATTGTGTGAAAAGTTCGTGGGTATTCCCCGGCGAATTATTGTCTATCAAGATAATTTCAAAACGCTCAGGAGCTAGGGTTTGTCGCAATATGGATTCAAACAACTGAGGTAAATACCGTTCTCGGTTGTATGTACAAATGGCTACCGTTATCTCAATCGAACTCAATGCTTATACCTTGTTTTTAAGTGCTGACAACGCGTTTTTTATTCCACTGGGGTTTTTACCGCCTGCGGTAGCAAAGAAGGGTTGACCGCCGCCGCCGCCTTGAATCATTGGCGCTACTTCTCGAATCCATTGCGTAGCATTCCATGCCTTGGATGCCACTAAATCATCGGAGATGATTACGCTTAGTCCACATTTATCGCCATCAATATTTCCAATGATGCCTACAAAACTTGGATATTGTCCTTTCAGCTGAAACAAGATGTCTTTTACCGAATTACTGTCAATGGATACTTCTTGACATAGGCATGGAATTCCATTGATTTCTTCGAGCTTGCTTTCTAACTCACGCTTAATTCCTTTGTTTCGCTCCTTGATTAATCCGTCAATTTCTTTTCCTAATCCTTGGTTTTGATCCATTAAATCCTGAATGCTTTTGAGTACATCCTTTGGATTTTTAAACATCGCACGTACCTCAGCCATTATCGCAGATTCCTGCTTGTAATAGGTTTCAGCCGCTTGACCAGTAATTACTTCAATCCGTCGAATTCCTGCCGCTACAGCCGCTTCAGATTGGATATGTATTAACCCGATTTCACCCGTTGACTTCACATGGGTACCACCACACAATTCAATGGATTCTCCAAATTGAATAACTCGGACCAACTCACCGTATTTTTCTCCAAATAAGGCCATTGCACCCATGGTTTGTGCTTCACTAATTGGGGTGTTTCGTTTTTCGTTCAACGAAATGTTAGCCGAAATTTGTTGTTCCATCAGCGAAACAACCTGTTCCATTTCTTCATCCGTTACCTTCGCAAAATGCGAAAAATCAAATCGAAGATAGTCAGGTCCAACCAGGGAGCCTTTTTGTTCCACATGTGTTCCAAGTACGCTGCGTAAAGCGTGGTGCAATAAATGCGTAGCGCTGTGGTTTTTTTGAATATTTACTCTTCGATTCAGCTCGATTTGTGCGCTATATGTATTGCTTAGATTCGCGGGTAAAGATTCACATAAATGCACAATTAAGTTGTTTTCCTTTTTTACATCGAATATTCGGGTTTTATTTCCTTCTACATCGATTAACCATCCGGTATCGCCAACTTGTCCGCCACTTTCCGCATAAAACGGTGTTTGACTAAGCACTAATTGATAGAATTCGCGTTGTTTTTGAGTTACTTTTCGGTATCTGATGATGGTGGTGTCGCACTGCGTTACATCATATCCAATGAATTCCGTTGGATGTTCTTCATTCACCTGCTGCCAGTCGTCGGTTTCAATTCCTGTAGCCGCGCGAGATCGCTCTTTTTGTTTCGTTAATTCTTGATTAAATCCGGATTCATCTACGGAAAAACCATGCTCACGACCAATTAGTTGAATGAGGTCTAACGGAAACCCATAGGTATCATATAATTCAAATACAGC
>JBEIDV010000208.1:0-3416 GCA_040383285.1 Crocinitomicaceae bacterium
GTGTCATCAACTAATCTGTGGATTTGGATTATGCGTCAAGACGCATGAACCCGAGAAGGGGTATGCTTCAAAACAATTAAAAAGCAAGGGTGCTCCAAAGTCGCAACCTTTCTTTTTTGCTTTTTTTCCGTTGTCAAAGCGAGCTTTTCCACCGTTCTAAAAGCAAAAAAGCCAGCCTTTCGGCTAGCTTTTTAATTGTTTTAGCGGAGAGTGAGGGATTCGAACCCCCGGAACCTCGCGGTTCAACGGTTTTCAAGACCGCCGCAATCGACCACTCTGCCAACTCTCCGCGGCAAAAGTACTAATTGTTTAACAATTTCCAAGTGTTTTTTGGGAATTCGCGAATTAATTCTTTAAAAGCGCTTTCATTTGTTTTGAAATCATGCGATTTGCATACAGTGGATTGATCCGAGTAATTAGATTCATTAACCAGGAATCTCTTCCAATATAAGCATGATATTTATTGCGTTCTACCGCTTCAATGATTTGCCTAGCTGCCTCATTCGCTGAAAGCATTTTGTACGTTGATTCGGTTGCTGAAGTAGGTATTTCTATTCCTGAATTACTGGTGATTTCTGTTTTAACCGCCCCAGGTAAAATTAAGGTGACATGTACCTTGGTTTCTGCTAGTTCTGCAAATAATCCCTCGGTGAAGAGCTTAACCGCTGCTTTAGATGCGCCATAGATCGTTTGACCAGGTACAGGCAAAAAACCACCCATACTCGACGTGTTAATGATGTGTGCTTCAGGTCTTGATAACAAGCTTGGTAGAAATGCCTTGGTTAGAAAAATCAAGCCATAGAAATTAACATCCATCACATGGCGAATGTCGTGTTCCGTCAGTTCATTGAAGGGTTTAAAAGCTTGAATGATTCCCGCGTTATTGAATATACCATCAATGGTTTTATGGGTTTCTATAATGCGCGTACTTATGGCCTTAATGGCATTTAAATCAGCAATATCCAGCACATAACTTCCGCTAAATCCACCGAACGGTTGTAAGTACTCATTCACCTCGGCCAGGGTCTCTTCATTGCGGTCAATACCAACAACAAATCCACCTTTTTGCGCGATTTGATAGGAAAGTTCTTTGCCCATGCCGCTTCCCGCGCCCGTAACAATAAAGGTGTGGTTATTTATTTTCATTATTTTATCGCGATTACTTGAACCGTTGCAGACATTCCGTTGTGATATGATCCTTCATTAATTTCTCGAGTTACCTCTTGGATTGAAACGGAATTGAAATCAGAAAAAGAAGCCTCTAATTCGTGCTTATCATATAGATATTCAATGGTTTTAGGTCCGCCTGTTCCAAACGATAATTGCTCTTTCGTATATACTTCCATGATCAAGGTTCCACCCAGTTTTAATCCTGCACGAATCCGTTGGTACAACGAAGCTCTTAAGACCTCATCAAAATGACCGAAAATCATTACTATGCCATCCCAAGCTTCGTGTTCAATTTCATAATGACTGAGGTCCGCACATTCCGTACAAACCGAAACTCCATGTGTTTCCGCTAATTGCTGAGTTTTTTTTAATCCGGATTCGGAAAAATCAACGCAGGTAACATCAAATCCTTGAGTTGCAAGATATACGGCATTTCTTCCTTCGCCTTCTGCTAAACACAAAATCCTTCCCCTAGGTTTAAGTGAGTGTGCTTGTGCTTTAAGAAAATCGTTGGGTTGGTCACCATACATGAAGCCAGGTTCACCAAAGCGTTCATTCCAAAATGTTTTGTCCATGTTATAATAGTGTTGTTCTGTTTTCTGGTGTACTATCTATGCTGCTTCGAGGACGATAACCTAATATTTGATGATTTTCAAGCTGCGATTCATTATCGTTATTAAATACACTCCAACCGGTAACTCTTTCACCCAGATTTCACCCTCGTTTGATGTGTTTCCCATTTTCACAACTTGTCCTAATGAATTCATTAGTGTGTAAGGTGTACAAGGTAAATTGGAAAATTGAATAAATTCATTGCATGGATTTGGACCGTAATTGATATCCGTTTCACTTAAACCACCCAACATTTCCACACAGAAAGGTTCGTTTGTCCAAGGTTGGTTTGCAACGAATGGATAATACCATGAACTTGGTGAATTGCCTGCACTTACCAAGGGCGTAAAACTTGTTCTCGTTGGCGCAAGCTCATTCAAAGGGGTCTCGTTGTTCGGGTCTGTACAATACGTATAGAGCTGATCAATCGAATCTACCGCCGATATCGCATAGTGTTTTTGTGTGATCACTTGTTTTTTTATCCCGTAGAGTGGACCGCTCGATAACATGTAAAGTAGGGTGTCCTGTTCAATCATCCGTTGTATGTTTCCCATGTGCTTCAGCGATTGTATAGGCAGTAAATTGGGTGTTGATATTTTGTTTGCATACGATCCAAAGTCGCCGCCCTGCCAATACCAACATGTTACACTATCGATAACACACAGTGGCTTTGACGCCTGTTCTTCGATTATGCCCATTCCCATCCCGTTTTGAAAGGTTTTCTGTTCCGTTATATTTCCACTGTAATCAACCTTTATGAGATCCATGCTATTCATCGCATGACTTCGATTCGCTAGGACTAAGCCATCGTGTTGGGCGATTACCTGAATAAAGTCAGGCTGGTATCCATGGTCGTATTTATTCCCTTCAATTACATTTCCTTGGGAATCTAATTTCAAAATAACACCTGAGAATGTTCCCAACGTAAATTGCTGACCACAGGCGTAAATGCTTGAATCTCTTGTACAAAGGTCGTTCAATTGAAAACCATCTGCGTTCAAATCGTAGGCCTTGGTCCAATGTACATTGCCATAGAAATCAACTTCACTCAAGGCATTGCTTGCGGTACCAATACCTGATGTAAGTACCAGCATCGTGCTGTCATTCAAGCGTTCAATATCCCGCACCGTAGCATCAACTCCTGGGTCGGTTATACTGCTTATTACTGACCAAAGAATTTGTCCTTGTTGATTGATGGCAATCGTAATTCCTTGCCAAATTTCTGCAGGTCCTACCGCGATGGATATCTTTCCACCAATAAGCGCTAGGGTATCATTTATCTTCGTGAGCTGCGTAAACTCAGAAAAACTCGAAAGGGCACCTTGACTCAGAAACTGTGTTTGTATACATTGCCCGTTTACATCATGAACACTTAAGAATCCGTTTGAAAAACTCTGAGTTCCAACAACTAAATAGGACCCATTTCCCATCTGTACGACCGATTTAGCCTGAATGTCATACAGTTGACTAAACGTGCGGTTGACAAAAGACTGTGATTTGAATAAAAAGGGAAGAAATCCGAGGAATAAGAGTAAAAATTTCATTTTTATTTCAAATGTAACTAAAAAGACATAACCATTCCTTCAACCTTTCTACCTTTACATTGTTTAAAATCTATGGCACTAATTGAAGTA
>JBEIDV010000209.1:0-3307 GCA_040383285.1 Crocinitomicaceae bacterium
CATGGGAGGATTTACTTCCAGTCCGTGGAAAGCCCTTTCCAATTGCACCTTGTGCACTAGAGGCGTAAAGGAATTTTAAGTATAACCGCATTTACATAAATTTTTATCACACAAAGGCCGAATTAATCGTTTAAATAAACGAATTCGATAACCCTATAAATCAATTCGATCCGCGACCCGGGCTGACTTGATTTTTGGATCACATTCTGAATTGCGTGCCATTGCAGAAGTGTATGCAAGTTCCGACGCGAAAGAGAAATTTGTAAAAGACTTCATCAGCGCATGGGATAAAGTAATGAATCTCGATCGATTTGATGTTAAGAAATAAAAGGTTGATTTGTATAATCAAAAGAAAAGCCTCCTGCTCGCGGGAGGCTTTTTTCATATCAGAGTTTTACAAAAGGACTTAATCACGGTACATTTGGTGCCGTTTACTCCAATTAAATGCTCGGAAATTTTGAGGAGAAAGGGCTTTACTCAATCGGTTTTAGCGGATGTTCGAACTTGAATTATTATTTGACAAAACATTGTACGTAAAATATACGTACAAAAAAAGAGTAGCGTACGGATATTTTCTGTACATTTGCATAAACAAACAAAACGACGAGAAGATGGCATTAAGTACAGGTTTAACTGGTAAAGCTAGATTTGATGCTAGATTATCAGCAGAAGAAAAAGCGTTATTTGAAAAAGCAGCTGAGTTAGGTGGATTTAGAAGTTTAACTGAGTTTGTTCTGCGTTCTGCGCACAAAAGAGCTAAGGAAATAATAGACGAGTATGAATTAATTATAGCATCTAAACGTGATAGTGACATTTTTTTTAATGCCATTTTAAATCCAGAACCCCCGAATGCGAAACTGAAGGCGGCTGCAGCAAAATTCAAAAAACAGTAGCTAAGGAAATGGAGTTACACACTGTAAGCCTGGCAAAGCATCACATTCGTAAAGATTTTGATTGCGGTCAAGAAGTATTAGATGAGTATTTAAAAAAGCAGGCAAATCAAGATATTCGCAAACGGATCGCCATGTGTTTTATAATATCTGATGAACCCAAGGACAATAGAGTAAAAGGCTATTATACCTTATCTAACACAAGCATACCAAGAGAATTAATTCCAAACGACTTACAAAAGAGATTTCCTTATGCGTATAAATCAATACCTGCAACTTTACTAGGGCGCTTAGCAAGGGATCGAAATTTTACAAAGCAAGGCATCGGAGAAAAGCTACTAATTGACGCGCTTTACCGAAGTTATTTAGCATCTCGTGAAATAGGATCATTTGCGGTAGTTGTAGAACCCATTAATGAATTTGCAGAACAATTTTATTCCAGCTACGGTTTTACAAAACTCCCGGATAGCGGTAAGATGATTTTAGCAATGAAAACCATTGAACAATTATTTGAATAGTTGACCTATCCCTCTAATCAAAACCAAATTAGCACAAGTAATAACCGTATGATTGATCTCCTGCTCGCGGAAGACATTTTTCATATCAGAGTTTTACAAAAGGACTTAATCTCATCGCGTACCGATCGGAATGCGTTCATAACTTCTTCTTCGGTACCCTTTGCTTTCGCAGGATCTGGGAAATTATGATGAATGCGCTTCACCGCACCTTGAAATACAGGACATTGCTCGCTGGCGTGGTCGCATACGGTAAAAACTAAATCAAAGGGAATATGCACGTATTCATCCACATGATTGGAGGTATGCATTGAAATGTCGATTCCATCTTCTGCCATCACTGCAATCGCGCGCGGATTAACCCCATGCGTTTCAATACCCGCGCTATACACGGTGGCAACATCCCCGTGAAAATGACGAAGATATCCTTCGGCCAACTGACTTCTGCAGCTATTCCCTGTACACAACACTAAAATATTCATGACTTCCTAAATTTATTCTTTAATGCTAAACTGGCTTTAACCAAGAGAATTAACGCCGGCACCTCCACTAATGGTCCGATCACCCCGGCAAAGGCTTGACCTGAATTCAGACCAAATACACCGATGGAAACGGCGATGGCCAACTCGAAATTATTTCCAGCAGCAGTGAACGCTACGGTGGCGGTGTCTTTGTAGGAAGAACCCAAGGCTTTGGCTACAAAAAACATGAGGAAGAACATGACCAAAAAGAATATTACCAAGGGAAGCGCTACCCGAAGTACATCCAAAGGTAAGGTGGCAATGAGCTTTCCTTTTAAACTAAACATAACCACAATGGTAAAGAGTAAGGCCATCAACGTAATCGGAGAAATTTTCGGAAGGAACTTATGTTGAAACCAATCTTGTCCGTATTTCGGGATTAACAGTGCCCTACTCAGCATTGCCGCTGCAAATGGAATTCCTAAATAAATCCCAACCGTTTTCGCAATCTCAAGCATGCTGATGTCAATGGCTATGGCATCGAATCCGAACAAGGGAAGCATGATTTCCAAGTAGAAATAGGCATAAAAACTAAAAAAAAGCACTTGTAAAAGACTGTTTATCCCCACCAAACCAGCCACCAACTCCCGGTTACCTCCAGCGAGGTCGTTCCAAACAATCACCATGGCAATGCACGGTGCCAGACCAATTGCAATTAACCCCGTTAAATATTCAGGGTCCTTTGGGAGAAAGGTAATTGCCAATAAAAACATTAAAAAGGGACCCACAATCCATGTGATAAAAAGGGACGAAAACAACAAGCGTTTATTACTCAAAGTAGCGGGAACTTTCTTGAAATCCACCTTGGTTAAGGGTGGATACATCATGAGGATGAGCCCAATAGCCAGGGGAACATTCGTAGTGCCTATGGCAACATTCGACAATAATCCTTCGACATCAGTTATTATATTCCCAAGTAAGACCCCCACCCCCATGGCTAAAAAAATCCAAAGGGTTAAAAAGCGATCCAAAAATTTAAGGCGTGTATTCATAAATCCAAGGATTTAACAGCAACCACTATTTGGTGTACAACTTGGTTTAGGCAATTCTGCTGAAGGAATACCACAATGATCTGGTGCTAAACACTCAGTAAACAACGGAGTTAAATTGAAGACACCCTCAGAAAATGAAATACCATAGCGCTCAATGGTTTGTCCTTGAAATTCTATTTCAACCGGCTCATCGGTCAGTCCGTAATCTAACTCCCCTTTTTTTATAATTCCCAGCCACTTAAGCGATGTAAGTCGGTGGTCGATATCATTTGCCACCCAGAGCTGAAAGGTGATTTTTCGTTCTACGCGCGCTACTCCGCCACAATCAATAAAGTTCTTACTGATTAAAGCCAATTCAGTAACATGGAAATGGGCAGGAACTAAGGTTC
>JBEIDV010000210.1:0-3305 GCA_040383285.1 Crocinitomicaceae bacterium
AAGAACCTTGGTCCTGCCGGTGCGACCCTGTATATCGTAAAAGATGAAATGCTAGGTAAATCTACCTCGCCGTTCATGCCTACCTATTTAGACTTAAAACAACAAGTTGATAAGGAATCTATGCTAAATACACCCCCAGTGTTTTCAGTGTATGTTGCGATGCTAAACCTACGAAATCTTATTGCGAATGGAGGAGTTAAGGACATGGAGGCTCGAAATAATGCCAAATCAGGATTATTGTATGCTGAAATTGACCGCAATTCACAATTCCGAGGAGCGGTTGAACGTGAAGACCGATCACACATGAACATCACCTTTTTACTCGAAGATGAGACTCGTGCGTCTATTTTTGATGCGATGTGGAAAGAAGCCGGAATCGTTGGCCTGCCAGGACATCGCTCGGTTGGTGGATATCGCGCTTCGATGTACAACGCCTTACCCATTGAAAGTGTACAGGTTTTGGTAGATGTTATGAAAGAATTTGAACGAAAAGCTTAAGTCATGAAAATACTTGCAAACGATGGGATTTCTGCTGCTGGCCAACAGGCACTCGAAAACGCAGGATACACGGTAATTACTGCTAAAGTAGCACAAGATGATATTCCGAACTATCTAAACACGGAAGGCGTAGAAATCCTTTTGGTGCGCAGTGCAACCACAGCGAGAGCCGCGCTAATCGACGCTTGTCCGAACTTAAAATTAATCGGAAGAGGCGGCGTAGGAATGGACAACATTGATGTAAGTTATGCCCGAGAAAAAGGAATCACGGTGATCAACACACCTGCATCTTCTTCTCAATCCGTTGCAGAATTAGTGATGGGCCATCTATTTGCAATTTCTCGCTTTATGCATGACAGCTTCAAGCACATAGAGCACGGTGATTTTTCCACCTTAAAAAAGAACTATGGTAAAGGGGTAGAACTACGAGGTAAAACCATAGGGATTCTTGGCTTTGGTCGAATCGGACAAAGTTTAGCGTCGTATGCCTTGGGTGCAGGGATGCATGTAGTTCCTATTACGCACTCTGAAAAGGAATTCGAAATCCCAGTATTAATCGGAAATGGTACCCAGGTATTGGTTAAACTCCAAAGTGCTACGATGTGTAATGAAACGCTTGGATTACTTGACTATTTATCGATTCATGTCCCTAAACAGTCGAACGGGTCTGCGGTCATTGGAGCTTCTGAATTCAGTGCCATGAAAAAAGGTATTCGACTTGTTAACGCAGCTCGAGGCGGGGTAATTGATGAGCAAGCCTTATTGGATGCCTTAGCGAATGGAACCGTTGCGGCAGCGGCTTTAGACGTGTTTAACAACGAACCTAATCCGGACCAACGACTAATTAGTCATCCCAACATCGCTTGTACGCCACACATTGGTGCAGCCACCAATGAAGCGCAAGACCGAATCGGGGAAGAATTAGCCGAACTGATTATTGGTCAATTCGGCCGCTTCTAACAAGTTATTACGCTTGAATTTCGATTCCGATGATTTCGTCGCCTTGACGGATATCATCTAATACATCTAAACCTTCGGTTACTTTACCAAAGCACGTATGATTTCTATCTAAATGTGCTGTGTTATTTCTTGAATGGCATACAAAAAACTGAGAACCCCCGGTGTTTCTTCCGGCATGCGCCATAGATAGAACACCTCGGTCATGATGCTGTAATTCCCCATCTAATTCACAATCGATTTGGTAACCAGGTCCACCGGTACCTGGCATTCCTGCAGCTCCAGGACGTGAATTTGGACATCCTCCTTGAATTACAAAATCAGGAATAACTCGATGCCATGTTAGGTTATTGTAATATCCTTCTTCTGCCAACTTTTTAAAGTTAGCTACGGTATTTGGTGCATCAGTATCGTAAAGATCCGCCACCATGTTTCCTTTTGATGTTTTAATAATCGCTTTCATTGAATAAATTTTTGACAAAAATACATCGGATTGCTGTTGAAAACTCAGTTAATAAGATAAAAACAAATAAAAATATACATAGAGAAAGGTTGCCTATTTTTGTAGATAACCTCAAATACTTAGTTAAACGATGTTTTCCAGTATTTTAAAGAAAAAGTTAAGCGAAGATCAAGTTTCGAATATATTCATCAATGGAATTTTTGATGTAATTGACCGCGGATTTGAGTTAGTTGCAGGTGCGATTAACGAAGATCCATGCTTCATAAGCTCTCCTTCCATAGACAGCAAGAACGTAAATGAATTCGCCCTGATTGTAATTACAGGAAATATCATTGAAATGGAACGCTTATTCGATGGTCAATCCGGCACTAGAGTAATCAATTTAGTATACGACAAGTTGGCAAGCGTCTATAAAATGGAAGAGCTAGAAATGCGTCAATTAATCCAAGACTATAAGTCGTACATGAAGCGGGTGAATATTCCATCCAAAACCACGCTATATGCGATGTCAAAGGCGGTATTTCATAAATATGGCTTAAACGAGTACCAGGACGATTACTTTAAGCGCATGAATACACCAAATCCGGTATTCCTAAAGCGCATCGATGAGTTAATTGCACCCTTCTTATGGAACTGGGAGGCATTCTTCAAAAAGTATCGAATCTAAGGCCGACTTATTCCGTTGGAGTTTCTTGCATCAATCGGTTTAACCATCGCGCCACAAGGATGATTACAACTCCTGTAATTAACGCATAGATACTCAGTTGTAAATATCCGTTGGTGTATCCATCTAAACGAACGCTCAACGGAGCTTTTTCATCTGGGTTAGACATCCCCGCACCAAGAATTCCTGCAACATACTGTCCATAGGCAGAGGCCAAAAACCACATACCCATCATAATTCCCCACAAGTGTTTAGGCGACAATTTTGTCATAAGTGAAAGACCAATAGGTGACAAGAAAAGTTCACCAATTGAAATCACTAAATACGCTAAGGTGAAAAGCCCTAATGAAGCAAGGCCGTCACTGTCAAGCCAAAATCGCATCGCGTAAAAAAGATAAAAGGAAAGGCTTAAGAAAAGAAATGCTAGGCCAAATTTAGCGAAGTAATTAGGTTCTATCTTTCGCTTATTCAACCACACCCACATCATACCGATGAGTGCACTGAAACAAATCACAAAAAACGAATTAGCTGAATTATTAACCACATTTGAATCAATTTCAATTCCCATCATGTTACTAGAAACTAAATCGCGTGCAAACAGGCTCAAGGAACCGCCACTTTGCTCAAAAAACGACCAAAATATTATGGATAATAAAATGAAGATAATCGCGGCCACCATTTTCTTGATTTGCGCTTTGTCCAATTTGGTCATCTCATACACGA
>JBEIDV010000211.1:0-3262 GCA_040383285.1 Crocinitomicaceae bacterium
CCTAAATCGACCCTGTAAATCAACTAAAGGCACGGGATGACCGGTTTCATTGAGTACTAACAGCGGAGGAACTCCCGCCTCTTGCGCCACCCGCGCATCATCTGCACCAAAGGTTGGAGCGGTATGTACAATTCCGGTCCCATCTTCTGTAGTAACAAAAGCACCACCAATTACTCTGAATGCCTCTTCAGCTCGTTCATAAGGCAAACAATACGGAAGAAGCTGTTCGTAACGTAAGCCCAACAAGGCCTTTCCTTTATGAGAATCCCCCACGTAGAACGGAATGCTTTTTTTATCTTCCGGCAACATTAAGTTATCCAGGGAATCCACAGCTGCGAATCCTTTACCGAATAAAGAAGAGACAAGCGCTTTGGCGCAGATCACCTCAATCAATTCGTAGGTATACGGATTAAAGGTATGCACAAGTACATAGTCAATTCCTGGACCAACCGTTAATGCGGTATTGGAAGGAAGGGTCCACGGCGTGGTAGTCCAAGCTAAAAAATACCGGTTGTCGGCATAGGTTCCCCATGGGTTTTCTTGGTTTTGAAACCACTTAAATTGCGCTACAATCGATGTGTCCTTCACATTTTTATAGCAACCCGGTTGATTGAGTTCGTGAGAAGATAATCCAGTACCTGCTTTCGGAGAATAAGGCTGAATGGTGTATCCCTTGTAGAGTAAGTTTTTTTCATAGAGCTGTCCAAGCAACCACCAAACCGACTCCATGTATTTACTGTCGTACGTCACATAGGGATCACTCATGTCCACCCAATAGCCCATGTCTTTGGTGAGTTTATTCCAAATGTCTGTGTATTTCATTACCGCTTTTTTACATGCGGCGTTATATTCATCAATCGTGATTTTGGTTCCGATGTCTTCTTTGGTGATTCCCAGTTCCTTTTCTACACCAAGTTCAACGGGTAAGCCATGGGTATCCCAACCGGCCTTTCGATTTACCTTATAACCTTTTAGTGTTTTATATCGACAAAAGGTGTCTTTTATCGCACGTCCCATGACATGGTGAATACCGGGCACTCCGTTAGCAGAAGGAGGGCCCTCATAAAACACAAAGTTCCCTTGGGATCCTTTTTGATCAATGGATTTTTTAAAAATATCATTTACCTCCCAATAAGCAAGTAATTCTTCCGTGATGTTGGGTAGATTTAACCCTTTATATTCCCTAAACCCCATGGTTGTGGTTGATTTAATAAGGCTTCAAAAATACGAAGAAATGCGTAAAAATCAGGTAGAAATTACCTAAGCCGCTCAGAGAACTTTTGTAACTTTACAAATAAAAAATGCGTCTTCCTTTTTTCTTCATTGCATTGCTGTTCGCGGCCTATTCCATCGCCCAACCGTTTACGCTTCCTAAATTGCCTTATACCTACACGGCCTATGCTCCGAATATTGATGCGCAAACCATGGAAATTCATCTCACAAAGCATCACCAAGCGTATGTCAATAATTTGAATAAAGCAATTAAAGGCACTGCGTTCGAATCGTTGACTTTAGAGGAAATCTTATTAACGCTTCCGGCCAATGGGGCCGACGCCATTCGGAATAATGCCGGGGGACACTATAATCATTCCTTGTTTTGGGAAATTTTAGCGCCAAAATCAAATCAAGGACCCTGCGGTGAGTCGTTAACCGAAGCGATTAAGGTCTCCTTTGGAAGTGTTGACTCACTAAAAAAAGTGATTTTTAGCGCCGCAATGTCGCGCTTTGGTTCGGGTTGGGCGTGGTTGATGCTTGCTCCAAATGGCGAGTTACGCGTGGTTTCTTCTGCAAACCAAGACAATCCGATCATGAATTTTAGTGTTGAGCGAGGCATTCCTATTCTTGGAATTGATGTGTGGGAACATGCGTATTATTTGAATTATCAAAACAGACGGGCAGATTATTTAACCGCCGTTTGGGATTTAGTGAATTGGGCCGTTGTTTCTCAAAAATATGATGCAGCTAAATCAAACACGAACTTACGTTCCCGATTAAACAGCACGAAGAAAAACAAAAAGAAGGGTCAATAGCAAACCGCACCCTTAGTTTTCTTCTGATTCGGCGAACTTTTTATTCTATCCCTCGTAAGGAAGCATAACACCAATTGTTGATGAGCCACGAATTAACTAAAGAGTTTTTACAAGAAATACGCTTGCGTGTTGCTAACGATGACGCCACATGGCTCATTGAACAGGTGCTCCACCTACATTACGCAGACATTGCTGAAATTCTTGACGAACTCTCAAACGAGGAAGCAAAGTATATCTATTATCTTGCCGAGGACGAAGATTTACAGGCGGATATTTTAATGGAGTTAGATGAAGAGGTGCGCGATCGGTTTATCGCATCTTTATCATCAAAAGAAATTGCTGACCAGCTTGAGAATTTGGATTCTGATGATGCGGCGGACATTTTAGCGGAGCTTCCAAAAGACCAAATTCATGAGGTCATTTCCCAAATGGAGGATGATGATGCAGCGGAAGACATTGTAGATTTATTGAATTACGATGAAGACACTGCCGGAGGGCTCATGCAAAAAGAGTTTTTTCAAGCACACGTGGAATGGACGGTTCGTCGTGCCTTGATTGAATTAAGAAAACAGGCGGAGGACGTTGAAAAGGTATACAACATCTTTGTTGTGAATGAATCAGACCAGCTTGTGGGGGTGCTCTCCTTGAAAAGATTATTGTTTGCCGATACCCGAACAACGATTGAAGAACTCTATCAATCAAAAAACATCATCAAGGTTAAAACCAGCGATACGGCCGAAGAAGTTGCTCGCATTATGGAGAAATACGACTTGGTTTCTATACCCGTTGTAGATTATCAAAACAAGCTTGTGGGTAGAATTACCCTGGATGACGTGGTGGATTTTATTCGTGAAGAAGCGGATAAAGACTTTAAAATGGCTACCGGGATTAGCGATCGAACAGATGCAAATTCTTCCTTTTGGAAATCCGGGCTTTCACGGCTCCCTTGGTTGATTATAGCGATGGTTGGAGGCACAATCGGAGCGAAGGTGATTTCTAGTTTTGAGGGGGGGATTTCTAAAATACCCGCCTTGGCATTTTTTATTCCATTAATAACCGCCATGGGGGGGAATGTGGGGGTACAATCTTCGGCAATCGTTGTGCAATCTATTGCGAAAGGCGACCACGGCTTAAAACGAATTTTTCCGCGCTTAGTTAGAGAAGCCGGGGTGGGATTAATGAATGGGATTATATTGTCCGGCTTGATATTTGGCATTGCCTCTGTGTTCTCA
>JBEIDV010000212.1:0-3248 GCA_040383285.1 Crocinitomicaceae bacterium
CTGTGTCTTTCGATTTCTCCGGTGATAAGATTTCTAGCAATAATACCTCGTGCTTTTCCGTCAACCACCACTAAATCTAACATCTCATGACGGTGATACATTTTTACCCGACCCAATCCGATTTGACGAGATAAGGCAGAATAGGCACCCAATAAAAGCTGTTGTCCGGTTTGACCTGCAGCATAAAACGTACGCTGAACCTGAGTTCCACCAAAAGAACGGTTATCCAATAATCCTCCATATTCTCTTGCGAAAGGAACGCCTTGGGCAACACATTGGTCAATAATGTTTCCAGAAACTTCTGCTAATCGGTGCACGTTTGCTTCACGCGCACGGTAGTCTCCACCTTTAATGGTGTCATAAAACAAGCGATATACAGAATCGCCATCATTTTGATAGTTTTTTGCGGCGTTAATTCCACCTTGTGCGGCGATAGAGTGTGCTCTACGCGGAGAATCTTGAAAGCAGAATGCCTTTACATTGTAGCCCATTTCACCAAGTGAAGCAGCGGCTGAGGCTCCTGCTAATCCTGTCCCAACAACAATCACATCGATCTTTGGACGGTTATTTGGCGCCACTAATTTCATGTGGTTTTTATGGTTGGTCCATTTCTCTGATAATGGTCCTTCCGGAATCTTAGCGTCTA
Organism: Crocinitomicaceae bacterium; assembly: GCA_040383285.1. Classification (GTDB taxonomy): domain Bacteria; phylum Bacteroidota; class Bacteroidia; order Flavobacteriales_D; family Crocinitomicaceae; genus UBA952. The sequence continues at coordinate 647 of JBEIDV010000212.1, forward strand.
ATTTTGACATCGGTATATGATTAAATCGTTATTTCAAATAAATTAAAATGGTAATCAAGGCAAATAAGCCAGGTACCGCCAAAGCAAACAGTTTTCCTACTCCATGTATAAGTGGCGTGTAACGTTTGTGGTTCAATCCCAAAGACTGAAATCCGGATGCAAAACCATGCCACAAGTGGAACGCAAGCACTGCCATGGAAACTACGTATAACAGTAAATAAACAAGTGCTAATTCATTTTTCTTCGGATTAAAAAAATCCATTACTACGGTATGCAGGTCTTTATACCCGTCTGTAATTTTTAAATCCGTTTCTTTATCGTATAATTCTTGATGATTCTTAATCTTAAACATACAAGAGTCTGCTTTATTCATTAAGGGCTGACCCGTTCGTAAATCATAGTACATACCAGAATTTTCTTCTTTCACGCTGAATGGCATGTATTCTCCTTTGGTAGTTAGAATATACGTGAATTTAATTTTCTGTTGCATTTGTTCTTTAGTGATGGTTTTATAATGCAAAGGAATATCTTCCTTAATCTTTGCTCTCCACCAAAAGTTGGCCATGTGTGTAACAATAAACACTAAAATTAAGGTGCCTAAAATGGCCATGTAGCGAGACGGCAAGGAGCTATTTGCCCCTGGTTTGGTATATGCATAGCCCTGAGGTCTTGCTTTTTTGTTTTGGTAGGTTAAATAGAAGCCTTGCACCGCGTGAAAAATAATAGAGAAATAAGTTACGTATGAAAGCACCTTAATGAAGGGGTTGTGCGCCATAAAGTAGGCGTATTCATTAAAGGCTCGGCGACCTTCTTCTCCGGTTTTGAGAATTAGTTGCATGTTTCCTGCTAAGTGACCAACAAGGAAGGTGCACAGAAAAAGTCCCGTTAGGGCCATCCAAACTTTCTTAATAATGGATGATGAAAAAGCGGATCGTACAGACATAGTTAATTAAATTATCAGGTGCAAAGTTAAGGTATAGAACAATCGAATGAAAATTAGGTTTTTATTTAGAATCATTTTAGATAAGCAGCGTGGTTTTCTTGTCTGTAACCCGCAGCGATGCGGTACGTCCAACAATAAGACTTCGGTTGTCATGAATATGTCCAATCGGCATGTTGAAGGCTACAGGTATATCGAGGTTATGAACTTGTTCTAACACTAATTCTTCAATGGTTTTTCCAAACGGAACATCGGTGTCTTCCATATCCGTAAATCCGCCAAGCATGAGGCCTTTGATCTGATTAAAGATTCCGGCCATTTTAAACGCATAAAGCATTCGGTCGATTTTGTAAATGTGTTCTCCAATATCTTCTATAAATAAGATCTTATTTTCAAACGAGTAAGATAATTCGGTTTGCATTAAACTGTAAATAATGGTCATGTTTCCCCCAACTAAGGGGCCACGGACTTCGCCCAGTTTGTTTTCCTTTTGCGATAATGTTTCAAGTAATACAGATTTTCCAAACAATGCCAAACGCAAGGTTTCTTTTGCCTCAACGGACCCTTCGGTAAAGCCTAGCGGCATGATGCCATGAATGCTCTCTATACCGAATTGATGGATCTTTTGATGAAAAACGGTCACATCGCTAAAACCAATGATCCATTTTGGATGTCTTTTGAAGGTGTCCCAATTCAGGGCCTCCACAATACGAACACACCCATAACCCCCACGAGCACACAGAATGGCCTTGATGCTTGGATCATCTAACCCGTCTTGAAAATCCGCCAAGCGCTCTTCGTCCGTACCAGAAAAGTAGTGGTGTCGCCCTAAGCAATGCGGTGCTATACGCACATTCAATCCCCATGTTTCAAGTGTTTTCTTGGCCGCTAATACAGACGTTTCTTCGATTGCTTTAGCCGGCGCGGTAATATAAACCGTATCACCAGGGGTTAAAAAAGGCGGTTGAATCATAGGGTAGGTACTAACTGTGTTGCAAAAATTAAATCAATAGGCGTGGTGATTTTGATGTTCTCATCATTCCCTAATACGGTATGAATCGTCACTCCCGTTCGCTCCACCAAACTGGCATCATCCGTAACGGTTTCATCAAAAGGAATTTCATAGGCTCGTTTAAGGTGCTCCAAGTGGAAACACTGGGGAGTTTGTACATTCATAAAGTGAGAACGATCTACGGCTTCCGTTCCTATGGATGTTTTTTTTCGTAATGACTCCTTTAATCCCACCACCGGAATTATGGCAGCATGATGTGCTATGCCCTCATTAAGGCGCTCAACCGTTTCTTGTGATACAAAGGGGCGAACCGCATCGTGAACACCCACCCACGGAGTATGTACTTCAGTTAGCGCATTTTTTACCGAGTCGTACCGTTCTTTTCCTCCTGCAACTAGCGTACATCGTTCCGTCAATCCTGCTTCGTTCAAAAACGGCAGCATGTATTCTACCCACTCCGTAGCCATGGCCAGTATGAATTTTGGTTGATGAAAATGTTGGTCTAGGGCCTTTAGGGTATAAATCAGGAGCGGTTTTCCCGCAATTTCAAGGTATTGCTTCGGACGATTTGCCCCCATGCGACTACCAACCCCTCCAGCAGGGACAATAAGTGTCCATTTGTTCATGGTCAAAATTAATAATAATCCCGA
>JBEIDV010000213.1:0-3227 GCA_040383285.1 Crocinitomicaceae bacterium
GCCACAAAGGACGTTCCTTCCTGCTCTCCTTCGTAGACCAATTCCATTTTCCCAGTAAGGGATGGAATCATGCCGAGCAAGTCGCTATACCGAACGGTTGTTTCCTTTTCATTATTCATCAAGGCGCGACGTTCCGCCGTACTAATTAAGTTTTCATAGGCCGTAATGCTCATGCGTGCACTAACGCCGCTTTTTTGATCAATATACTCACTGTCGCGTGCTTCAAATGCTATTTGCTCCAAGATATCTTTGGCGAGTTCCGGAACATGAACCGTGCACAGGCGTTGGTCTAAGTGTGCTGATTCTTGCTGCGTTATCTGTTTTGCAATTTCAATGGTTGGCGCATAATGGGTTAAGATTTGTGAGCCGATTCGATCTTTCAGTGGCGTAACAATGCTCCCCCTGTTGGTGTAATCCTCTGGATTCGCTGTGAACACAAAGTGAACATCGAGCGGTAAACGCAGTTTAAACCCTCGGATTTGCACGTCCCCTTCTTCCAACATATTAAACAAGGCCACCTGAATTCGTGCCTGTAAATCAGGCAATTCATTGATTACAAACAAACAACGGTTTGCCCGTGGGATCATACCAAAATGTATCACACGGTCATCGGCATAACTCAGTTTTAGGTTGGCCGCTTTGATTGGGTCAATATCCCCAATTAAATCGGCGATGGTTACGTCCGGGGTAGCTAATTTTTCAAAAAACCGCTCCGAACGATGGAGCCACGATATCGGTGTATCATCTCCCTTTTCAGCGATTAAATCCCGGGCATAACGACTGATGGGTTGAAACGGATCATCGTTCATCTCACTGCCAGCTACATAGGGAATATACTCGTCCAATAAATTAACCATGAGACGGGCAATTCTTGTTTTTCCTTGCCCACGCAATCCCAGTAAATTGATGTTGTGCTTAGACAGTATGGCCCGCTCCAATTGAGGAATTACTGTTTGTTCATACCCGTGCATCCCTGGAAACGAATTTCTCCCCGCTTGAATATTCAGAATTAGGTTATCTCTTAATTCAGTTTTAATGGAATTCGGTTGGTATCCAGATGCTTTGAGTGCACCAAATGTGCTTAGGGAAGTATTCATTTTTTAGTTGATTCGTTTTTTTCTGTTTGTTTCATAGTCGTGAAAGATCATTTCTCCGAGTCCTTTTAATCCCGTGAAAAATGCTTTTCCTTTGTTTGATGAAGTAAATTCCTCGATAAAGGTCATTAAATATGGATCCTGTGCAATCATGAAGGTCGTAATGGGAATATGCATTTTTCGTGCTTGCGCTGCCATGGTGTAGCATCTCTCTACAATGTATTCATCTAGGCCATTACTGTTCTTGTAATATTGTCCGTCCGGCAAGCGAAGGCAACTGGGTTTACCGTCGGTAATCATAAATATTTGCTTATTGGTATTACGTTTCCTGCGCAAGATATCCATAGCCAATTCCAATCCTGCCACCGTATTGGTGTGATATGGCCCCACATTCAAATACGGGAGATCCTTGATTTTTATTGGCCATGCGTCATCACCAAACACAATAACATCCAAAGTATCTTTTGGATATGATGTGGTAATCAATTCCGCCAAGGCCATGGCCACTTTCTTTGCCGGTGTAATTCGGTCTTCCCCGTACAAGATCATGCTGTGGCTAATATCGATCATTAACACCGTACTCATTTGCGATTTATGGTGCGTATCTTCCACCACTAAATCCTGCTCGGTTAATTTAAACTCGCCAACCCCGTTGTTAATTTGAGCATTCTTTAAGCTTTCCGTCACCGAAATGTGTTCCACAGAATCGCCAAATTGAAAATTCCGAAACTCACCCGTTGACTCATCGCCTTGACCACTCTTTTTAGATTTATGATTTCCCATGCCATTTTTTCGAATCTTTCCGAAAATTTGATCCATGGCTTTCTTGCGAAGGGTACGTTCCGTTTTGGCTGTAATCGACAAGCCTCCTTGCTTATTTGGCTGGATTTCTTCCCTCAAATACCCTTTTTTCTTGAGGTCTTCAATGAAATCATCCATGGTATAGTCCTCGGTGGTTAACTTGTACTCTTGGTCAATTACGTTCATCCACTCCATGGCTTCTTCCATATCTCCGGACGTATGGGTAATAATTTCCATGAACACGTCGAATAAGGTTTCGAATGGTGTTTGGTCTGGAGCATCGTAGGGTGTAAAAACGTAACCTGATTTTCGCATGGGAATGGATATGAAATTGAAACACGAAGTTTACTAAAAAGTTCAAATAATCGCCTGAAAACTTAAGCGTTTCGGTTAATTTTCGCACGCCGTCCTTTTTACCTACCTTTGCCCTCAAATCTCCCACCTCCATGAAACGCATCAATCAATACAAAAAATTATTTCAAATCGAAGATCAGATTGAATTAGGTGCGCTAAAATCAACCTATAGAAGTTTAGTAAAGCAATGGCATCCTGACAAGTTTCAAGACGATGATCCAATGAAAGCAGAGGCCGAACTCATGGGACGACAAATCGTTGATGGATATCATTTTTTAGTGAGTATTGCCCCCGAAACCAAGGAAGCAACGCTCCAAGAATATCAGCAAACCATCATGGAATGTGGCATCACCGATTTCAAGCACAAGGGACTGTTATTGGAAATCACATTCAGTGACGGCTCAACGTATGAGTACTTTGGGGTGAATGCCAATGTGTTTAAAAAGTTCTTGAATTCAGACAAGCAAGTGCGCTTTGCTAAACGCTTCATTTACGAAGCCTATCTCTACAGAAAATCTAAAAAAGGCGGCTCGGAAGAATAGGGCTGATCAGGCTCCTACTGAGGATTTTCGGTACAGGGTAGCCATAAGCACCACATGCGGGAAACTGAGTGCGGCCAGAAATATGAAAACTTGTCCCCAAGTGAACGATTCGAAATACGCATTCAGTCCAAACAACAAACAAGCACCCAAGGTAAAAGGCAGTGCCTTAATCCATTGTTGCACATCCGATTCGGAGTTCAATTCCTTCAACTTCTTCCATCCATGAAAACTGTGCTGAAAAATAAAGAACACAGCAAAGGCTGGAATCAAGGGAAGGGCACTTCCGGTTCAATGACCAAGATGCGTTTATTCGTCAACAAGCCTTCAGCCTCCAACTGAAGTAACATGAGTCCGTTTCCACAACCCAGTCCAAGAAAAACATAATCATAGGTAATCGATTCGGACAAGGTCATGCATGGTTAGGTTATTTGATGTA
>JBEIDV010000214.1:0-3195 GCA_040383285.1 Crocinitomicaceae bacterium
AAATCCTTACACTTGCGGCCATATCGCCTAAGCAAATATTGCATCGGAGCGATTGAGTTACTTGGTAAGGAACAGTTGAAATTCAACCGATTCAAGCGAAAATTAATGTACCTCGAAAAAATAAATAATCATGCTGCTTAAATTTAATCCTCCAATAATTTCTGATTTGCCAAATGATCTCCCTGCTTTCTCATGGGATTATCATGATTTAATAAGTCTCGGCATACGGCTATTTATAAATTTATTTGTTCTTTACATTATCGTTCGCTTGTTGTATTACCCAAAATCCAAACGAAAGGATTACCTATTCACCTATTTCTTAATTGGTATTATTACATTTTTCCTATGTTTTGGGTTAAAAAAACTAGACATTGACACGGGAATGGGACTTGGATTATTTGCGATTTTCGGAATCATCCGTTATCGCACCGATGCCATTGAAATTAAAGAAATGACTTATCTATTCTTAGTAATCGGATTAAGCGTAGTAAACGCCATGTTAGCTACTGAAGTTGAGAAAGGCATTTATCAAATTAATTTGTTCGAGTTGGGCTTAATTAACATAACGGTAATCGTACTCTTATATATCATGGAGTATCTTTGGCTTGTTAAACATGAAACCCGCAAAATCGTAAATTACGATCGTGTAGATCTTGTTCACCCAGAACGTTATGAAGAAATGAAAAAAGACCTGGAATTTAAAACCGGATTACATATCAACCGTTTTGAGATCGGCAAAATAGACTATCTAAATGACACCTGTTTAATACGTATTTTCTATTATGCAGACGATCAGGATTTTTCTAATTACGGCGCAGGATAAGCCATGAGTGCATGGCGATGGATCTTTTTTCCTTTCGGCCTACTTTATTGGGTCATCACGCGTGTTCGAAATATATGCTATGATGTAGGAATCTTTACAAGCCATGAAATCGAAGGCACTTCCATTTGTATTGGCAATTTAAATGTAGGAGGTTCAGGGAAAAGCCCACTCACTTTGTATTTGATGAAGGCGCTTCAGCCGACACATACCATTCAAGTGCTTTCCCGAGGATACGGAAGAAAAACAAAAGGTCACATTCAGCTTACAGCGTCGCATCATGCAGCGGATGTTGGTGATGAACCCTTGATGTATTTCAAACAAAAGAGACCGGAAGATGAAATCCATGTTTCAGAGAACAGAATGGAAGCCATTCGTCACCTAAATCGAGATTCAACGCATGTTTTATTGCTAGACGACGCCTTTCAACACCGAACGGTGCGCGCAGGGTTTAGCATCTTGGTGAGTGATTTTAACGCGCCATTTTTTAATGATTTCATCTTGCCCATAGGAAACTTAAGAGAACCCAGGACAGGTGCTAAACGTGCAGACCTTGTGTTATTTACGAAATGTCCAAGTGAACTTAGTGCAGACACCAAAAAGCGTTATATCGATAAAGCGGCAAAGTATGGTCTTAGCGCATTTTTTAGCAGAATCACCTATGCGCCCCTGCAATCCGTGAATGGAAATCCACTTCCGGAGGCAACTCATGTGCTCTTGGTTACAGGAATTGCTAACCCACTCCCCTTGAAAAATCAGCTCGAAAAAACCTTTACGGTTAGCCATATTCATTTTTCTGATCATCATGAATTTACACCGGAAGAAATCAAGAAAATTCATAAGAAATTTGATACCTTTGAGGCAACAAAAACAATCATTATAACCACAGAAAAAGACTTCATGCGGCTTAACTCTACGGAATTGTATTCAGAACTATCTACGTATCCATGGTTCATACAACCCATTGAATTATCCATTGAACATGAATCTGAATTTTTAACCTCAATACAAGCATATGTTAGAAAAAATTAAAGAAACCGTTGCCTATCTTGAATCAAGAACAAAGGTAAAACCAACCATTGGTATTATTTTAGGTACAGGATTAGGAGGCCTAGTAAAAGAAATCAACGCGATTGATGTGATTCCTTATGAGGAAATCCCAAATTTTCCGGTTTCTACCGTTGAAGGGCATTCGGGAAAGTTGATTTTTGGAGAACTTGGTGGAAAACATGTCATTGCGATGCAAGGACGCTTTCACTATTACGAAGGCTATAGTTTACAAGAAGTTACCTTCCCTGTTCGTGTAATGAAACTCCTAGGAATTGAACGTTTGTTTGTAAGTAATGCCTCAGGAGGTGTGAATCCAGACTTTGAGGTGGGAGAAATCATGATCATGAATGATCACATCAACTTGTTTCCAGGGAATCCATTAATTGGTAAAAACATCGATGAGTTAGGACCTAGATTCCCAGACATGAGCGTTCCGTATGATCCAACGATGATTGATCTTGCCTTACATATTGCCTCTGAACATTCCATTAAAGTGTCCGTTGGATGTTACGCCGGCCTTACTGGACCTACACTTGAAACGCCAGCTGAATATGGATATGTTAGAGCCATCGGTGCAGATGCCGTTGGTATGTCAACGGTTCCCGAAGTCATTGTGGCCCGTCACATGCAAATCCCTTGTTTCGCCATTTCAATTATAACTGATTTAGGTGTACCAGGTAAAATTCAAAATGTTACCCACCAAGATGTAGTTGAAGTTGCAAGTCGTCAAGAACCTAAGATGACGCAAATTATGAAAGAACTCATTGCTCGAATATAAGATGATAGACGAAACAGTTCGTGCTAAATATAAGGTAGTTATTGGGCTAGAAGTCCATGCGCAAATGCTTACCGCTTCTAAAGCGTATTCTTCCGATGCCAATCGCTATGGAGACGCACCAAATACCTTAGTAAGCCCCATTACGCTCGGCCATCCGGGTACCTTACCTGTGATGAATGAAAAGACCATTGAGTATGCGATTCGGTTAGGATTAGCATGTTCGTGTCACATCAGTGAGCATCAACATTTTGCACGTAAAAATTATTTCTATCCCGATTTACCCAAAGGCTATCAAATCACGCAAGACAAAACGCCAATCTGCACCGGAGGACAAATTATCATTCGCGATGAGCATGGAAATGAAAAGCCAGTTCGTTTAACGCGCATCCACATGGAAGAAGATGCAGGAAAAAGCATTCATGATATCGATGTGTATGACACCTTAGTCGATTTAAATCGTGCAGGTGTTCCATTGCTTGAAATCGTTACCGAACCAGATATTGAAAGTTCACAAGAAGCCTACAATTACGTCACGGAAGTACGAAAG
>JBEIDV010000215.1:0-3174 GCA_040383285.1 Crocinitomicaceae bacterium
AACATTCCCCCCGTTGTAGCGAGTTGCGTAAAATCAAAATCCTCAGCATCTCCTGTGGCCAGTGCCCTAGCCATTGAAAATATCCGCCGACCATTCTTCATCTCTTCAGATTTGATTACCCAATGTTCAAGTTTGTCGCGTTTTGCAGGTGCATATCCTGTTAACACGGCATCGTACGGTTTGATGCTCATAAAAGCCTCTTTCCACGCTGGAACCATAATTACATCCACTCCTTGTTGCATGCGTTTAGTATTTAAACCCAAGGCAAACCAACTTTTTGAAGGACCGTCAATTTCGACAAATACGCTGTCAGTCAAGGTGATTTTTACTCCAATCCAATGCGTGGTTAAGGTATCTCCAAATTTGGCTTGGACCGTTCGTTGCGCATAAGTCCCTGTTAGCAATAAAAACAAAAATCCACTACATATTACGCGTTTCATACACTTATTCAATTATTATTATTTTAACTGCTTTTCGTTCCTTTCGAATGAAATAAATCCCAGGGAGCACATCCATTCTCAATCGATGATCCGCTAAGGTACCTTTCCATAATGCACGTCCATTCATATCTACCAAGACCCAATTCCCATAGGGTAACATAAGTACTTCTCCCCGATGTAACACCGTCGGAAATGGTGATTTAAATTCATCCTCCGTGAGACCACCAGTTGAAACGGTCAAGTTAACCGTGACTAGGCTATCACAGCCGGTGAAGGTGCTCAATGTTTGTGTATAAGAACCTGAACTTGAGTACGCCTGACCATTCCATGAAAACGTACTGGTAACGGTGGTGTCAAATATCGTTAAAGGCGCTGATGAATTAATGACTACATCCCACAGGACTAAGGAGTCACAACCATTTACATTCGTTAATAACTCGGGAATAATGCCTGAAGTTGTATAGGTTTGTCCACCAATACTTACCGAATCACAGCTGCTAAGCGGCACTAACACCGTATCTCCTTGCGTTAAGTTGAATTGAATATTCAGTATGGAATCACACCCGAGATTGCTTGGTAAAATCTGTTGAAACGTCCCGCTCTGGGTATACGTTTGTCCATTCAATGTTAAGGGAACGCATTGTGAAAACTGTAAGTTGGTTTGAGTATTCGATAAAATGGTCAATTGCAAGGTCACTACGGAATCGCAACCCGAGAGGGTTTGTCCTTGATATGTATAATTTCCTGATTGTGTTAAGACCTGACCATTCCAATTCAAGGAATCACAAGCGCTCAAGGTTTGATTCACGGTGTACGCCGGAACCACCTGAACCTGTGCGGAAGATGTTGGCCCATTTCCACAGGCATTCGTTGCCACAACCTGAATATTGATCAATGAAACTCCAACTTGAGGAGTAATCGTTAAGGTAGGTTGTTGTGTTGTTGAATTCACACCGTTAATGGTCCATTGGTAGCCTGTGGCACCTTGCACATTACTTGAATTGAGTGCTATCATGTTTTGATTGCTGCAAATATTCTGAGGGAAGTTTCCGGTTTGCGGTGCATTTATTGGAGCGCTAATCACATTAACCGTAAGCGCCAAGCGCGTTTGTGACTCTTGTCCTGAAACAGTTTGCGAAGCATAATAGGTAGTTCCATTAACCAATGGAGTTCCCACTGCCAATGGAATACCGCCCGAAGCGTTAGCATACCATTGAATAGATGAGCCCGTTACTTGGAGCTGATTGAGCGTTGCACCTGCACACACTGTTTGTGGTGAATTACCTGTAGGTGGCGGAGTAACAGGAACTAAGGTAAATGTAGCAGAGGAAATCCCTCGGTTTGTATTTCCATGATACGCATAGGAAAAGGTATTTGAACTGGCTCTAGCCCAAATCAAGGAAATAGATCCTGGAGCGGCGGTAAATACATGGTCGTTTGCGTCCCCAGTATTTAGCGCGCGCGTTGCAATTACCGTTCTAACCCCTCCAGCGACCACATTAGAACTAATGGTCCAATCTTGCTGCACATCGCTCGCTGGTGCAGAATATCCAGTTAAATTTCCATCGAAACTTGTAAGTGCCCCTGCGCTGTGAACGGCGACTACATCAGTCCCTACAGCCATTGATCCTGCATCAAAACCTACCGCAAACCAACGCGCGGAAGGGCCAGTTAAGGTCATGGTGACATTTGCTCCAATATCCAATTTTATAGACATTGCCAAGCCAGCCGTGCTCGTTAATGTAACAGTTCCCGTGGTGTAAGTTTGAGAAAACACCGATAAGGAAACCACTAGAAAAAGAAATAAACTAATTTTTTTCATGCGATGTAAAGATAGCAGTTAGTCGTTCATCTTGGTAAAACAATAATAATTCTTGAATACTTTGGCCTTTTTGATCGGGTATTTTCATGTTCGCATTTTTAGAAAGCAGGAGGTCCACTATTTCATAGCGCTTCATACTCATCGCCATCTGCAAGGGTGTACCAAATTGTGAAAACTGACACGTATCGTCGGGAGAAACTCCTTGATCCAAGATAAATGAAAGCATTTCTAGATTATTTTTAAAAATGATTCCGTAGAGCGCCGAACCTTCTGCCGCGCAATACCTGATATCGGCACCGCGCTGTGCCAATACTTTTGCAACCTCATTATTTCCGCGGTAGCATGCTAAAATAAAGGGTGTTATCCCTCGGTCCGACAAGCGGTTTACTGAGGATGGGTCCTTATCTAAAAGAGCCGTCATGGATTCAACCGTTCCATTTCGAGCAAGCTCATGAATATCTTGCGACATAAAAATTCCAGTGCAAGAAAGAATGAGCGTAAATAGAAATATTTTAAAACGCATATTCTTATTAAACTCATTAACCCTCTTCATTGTTCACGTTAATTTACCAAATGAAAAAATACCTGTCCTTCTTTTTCTTCTCCCCCTAATCCAACGAGCCGGAACTTCATGAAATAAACCCCATCCTTCGCTAATTGTCCGCTTGGCAAGGTCCCATCCCAAAGTTGATTTACTTGATTTAATTGAATCATTAACTCTCCCCAACGATTAACAATAATCGCTTCTTGACTAATTACATTTTCAGATAAAATCCCATATTGATCATTCGTGCCATCACTGTTCGGTGAAAAGACATTTGGAATATCATAGACTATACTGCCACATGGAATAATTTCAATTCCCACGGAGGCATCATTATCACACCCATTGGCATCTGTAATCGAGAGTAA
>JBEIDV010000216.1:0-3162 GCA_040383285.1 Crocinitomicaceae bacterium
CTGCCGAGATAAATCCATTGCGGTAAGCGATTTCTTCGATGCAGCCAATTTTTAATCCTTGTCGTTCTTCGATGACTTGAACAAATTGTCCTGCTTGCATCAACGAACTAAAGGTCCCGGTATCTAACCATGCGGTTCCACGATCCAAAATGGCTACTTTTAATTTACCCTGTTTTAAATACGCCGCATTCACATCGGTAATTTCATATTCTCCACGCTCAGAAGGCCTTAGGTTTTTCGCAATCTCTACGACGGAGTTATCGTAAAAATATAATCCGGGTACTGCAAAATTTGATTTTGGATTTTTGGGTTTTTCTTCAATGGAAACCGCCTTGTTTTCCTCGTCGAATTCAACGACACCATAACGTTCTGGATCGCTCACGTGATACGCAAATACAATCCCGCCTTTTGGGTTAACATTCCCGCTTAACAAAGAATCAAGTCCCTGACCGTAAAATATATTATCTCCAAGGATTAAAGCCACCTTGTCTTTGCCAATAAACTTTTCCCCAATCACAAAGGCTTGAGCTAAGCCATTGGGTACTTCTTGCACCGCATATTCAAATCGGCATCCCAACCTGCTTCCGTCACCCAGCAGTTTTTCAAAATGCTGTAAATCATGCGGTGTAGAAATAATTAGAATCTCTCGAATGCCAGCGCTCATTAAGGTGCTTAGCGGATAATAAATCATCGGTTTATCATACACCGGCATGAGTTGCTTAGAAACCGCGAGGGTGAGTGGATGAAGACGCGTGCCAGACCCGCCAGCTAAAATGATTCCTTTCATGCGAAATGACTTTGGTTGCTCAAAGATAGGGAAGTGGGGTGGTCAAACCAAACTATAGCCATCGAAACATGTCGTCGAACATGCGCTTTCCCCAAGGGGTGTTTCCGTAGTCTTTCTCAAGTTTCTCTCGAAGCTCTTTTAAAGTAAATGGCTTGTTTTTACCGATTTCTACACCCAAAACTTCATTTTTAGGAGCAACAGAGAAATCAACTTTATCCGCAAAATATATGATTCCGCCATCTTCTGTTGCAATACCTAGAATTGTTCCAGGCAAGCCACAAAATCCTTCCGGACCGATTGATGGCAGGATATTGGGAGCATACCATGCATAAATTCGCGTGGAATCGTTTTTTTCATAAATCGCTTTGCGGCAATTAAATCCACAAATGGTGCGCTTACTGTCTGTGATTTTCCAAGAACGAACGGGCAGTGAATCTTTTACGTAAACCGCCGTGCCGAAGAATTGAAATATAGTTAGCTGCTTATTCGGATTTAAATATTGATAATACTCATTCTTTGATGTAAGCCAAGCCATTTCGTCTGGCGTGGCCGGTGCAATATACTTGAAAACTGAAATCGTATCGTTGAAGGAAAGGCTAAATCGATCGTTCTTGATTTTATTCTCTTCAGTTACAAAACGCTTCATCCGCTGGTCCGTAAACCGTTTCTGTAGGTTTGTCCTACGCGTGTAATAAATAGTCCCTTCCGAGTAAAACTGAGCGAATCCGATGGAGTCTACCCAGATGAAAAGCCCTATTAAAAGTATCTTAATGCCATCCTTCAAAATCATCTTCTTTCGTTTTGTTTTTATTAAATCGGTAGGTTAATTTGAGTAAGAAATATCGGGTAATTAATCGAGTATAATTATCGGTAATTATGTTTTCATTCACCTGTCGCTGTAGGTTTAGGTTTTGATTTAATAAATCATAGGCGTTAATTGAAACTAACAGGTTTTCTGTTTTCAAGAAGGAACGTTGGATTTCGGCATTTAACACAAAAATATTTCGATTGAATCCACTGGCACGCTGTGAGTTAATCGTGTATTTTCCGTCGGCAATTATCTTGAAATTCCAAGGAAGTGTCCACTTAAATTCAGCTTTATACTCTTGGGTAGAATACGGCATATTTGAAGCCGCGTTAAAGGTGCTTTTCGGGCTGGAATAAAAATAATTCTGTGATAACTCTACCTCCAATGAATCAAAGTTTAGCTCTAAAGATAAGCCGCCACCGATACTCGGATTGTAAGTGATGTTTTCAACGTTGTTGATGTAATTCGTCATTTTGGAATAATTAGCATTGAAATTAGGGCTAAGCTCCAATTTTCGGTTGAACATAGGGAGCCCAACGCCGAAAAATGCGTTAGAAAAGATATTTCCATCCACATTCTCCGTTTTAGAAATCGTTCTACCCAAGGCATCAAAATAGGTGTTAGATGCAAAGGCATTGTTGGTTAACGTGGCACTTAATCCACTGTATATATACCTGCCTGATAGGGCCTCCCATCGGTTAAAGTTAAAGTTAAAGCTGTGCACATAATTAGGTTTAAGTGATGAATTACCCACCTTAACACGATTCGGATTTGAGTTGTCCTGCACCGGTTGTATATCATTCAAGGAAGGTTGGTCGGATCGCGTGAAATATTTAAAAACTAAGCGTGTACCCATTCCTGGTTTGTATGTATATGTAAATTTCGGAAGGAGATTGCTGAAGTTTTGAAGAATGCTTGAATCTCCAACTACATTGTAATTATCTAACTGTATAGTTCTAAAACCGACACCCAAATTAAACCAATGTTTGGCCGTTTCATATATTAACATGGCCGTACCCCGATTCTGTAATCGCTGGTTTTCAAATTGATTCGATAGGGAATCCACCAATTGCGTATAGGCACCCGAAAACAAGCTAAAGGTATTTCGCGTTTGGTATGATGTTCCAGTTTCAAGGTAATATTCCAACTGTAAGCGCCATTTTGCGGCAAGTGGCTCTGTATAGGTTACTACTGCGTAGTTCAAAAAGTTCCCGTTGTCATTCTTTTTTTGCTGGTCCACGCTGTCTACAAACCCTTGAAAGATATTTTGGGTAAGTAATGAACCTGTCGTTGAATTATCGGTCTTGTTTAGAATATATTTTACTTCAAGTTCTCTTCTTGGTTTGTTAAATAGCCGCATGAGTGTTGCTTCCATGCGTACATTTGACCCTTTTGAATTGTTGTTCGTTTCAATATCCGAAGTAAAGGTTGGTATTTTGTCCTCCGTAAGGAATTGATTGGTGGTGATGTTTTGTGTTTCAGCCATGTCAAAGCTTACCGAAGGCTTGATTTCGATACTTGTGAGTGAATCTAGCTTAGCAACAAAGGAAAGATTCATTTTATGAGA
>JBEIDV010000217.1:0-3121 GCA_040383285.1 Crocinitomicaceae bacterium
GCATTTAATTGGAGTAAACGGCACCAAATGTACCGTGATTAAGTCCTTTTGTAAAACTCTGATATGAAAAAAGCCTCCCGCGAGCAGGAGGCTTTTCTTTTGGTTATACAAATCAACCTTTTATTTCTTTACATCAAATCGATCGAGATTCATTACTTTATCCCAGGCGCTGATGAAGTCTTTAACAAATTTCTCTTTCGCATCTGAACTTGCATACACTTCTGCAATGGCACGCAATTCAGAATGTGATCCAAAAATCAAGTCAGCCCGCGTAGCAGTCCATTTCACGCTTCCCGTTTTACGATCTCTGCCTTCAAAAATTTCTTGCGTATCATCGATAGCTTTCCATGAAGTACTCATGTCTAACAGATTCACAAAAAAGTCGTTATTCAAGGTGCCTACGTTGTTGGTAAATACACCGTGTCGAGAATGGTTGTAATTTCCATCCAGTACACGCAATCCGCCAACCAATACCGTCATTTCTGGAGCACTTAAGGTAAGCAGCTGCGCTTTATCTACTAATAATTCTTCTGTGGAAAACGTGTATTTTCCTTTGCTGTAATTTCTAAATCCATCCGCCATGGGTTCAAGAAACGCGAAGGAATTCACATCCGTTTGGGCTTGGGTTGCATCCATGCGTCCTGCGGTAAATGGAACCGAGTAGGTAAAGCCTGCGTTTTTAACGGCTTGTTCTACACCTGTATTTCCTGCCAATACTATAAGGTCGGCCATAGAGATTTTACGCGTTCCCGATGTCTTGTGAAAGTCAGCTTGTAATTTCGTTAATGCAGCAATGACTTTATCCAATTGCGCAGGATTGTTTGCTTCCCAGTGACGTTGTGGTTCGAGCATGATTCGAGCGCCATTTGCGCCACCTCGACTGTCTGAACCTCTAAAGGTTGAAGCAGATGACCACGCGGTACTCACCATTTCACCAATGGTTAAGCCCGATGCCAAAATTAATTTTTTCAAGGCCGTTACATCAGCTGCTGTTACCAAGGGATGATTCACAGCAGGGATTGGATCTTGCCAAATTAATTCGTCTTTTGGAACTTCTGGTCCTAAGTATTTTACTTTCGGTCCCATGTCGCGATGGGTTAATTTAAACCATGCTTTAGCAAAGGCTAATTGAAATTCTTCGGGATGTTCATGGAATCTTTTTGAGATTACATTGTATGCTGGGTCAAATCGCATCGAAAGATCCGTGGTAAGCATGGTTGGTTTAAGACGTTTTGTTGAGTCAAATGCATGAGGCACAATTTCAGGCGCATCTTTCGCAACCCATTGGTGTGCACCGGCCGGACTTTTCGTGAGTTCCCATTCATAGGCGTACAGCATGTCAAAATAACCTGAACCCCATTGCGTTGGGTTT
The DNA here is from genome assembly GCA_040383285.1 of Crocinitomicaceae bacterium. Taxonomy (GTDB): domain Bacteria; phylum Bacteroidota; class Bacteroidia; order Flavobacteriales_D; family Crocinitomicaceae; genus UBA952. The sequence continues at coordinate 1,373 of JBEIDV010000217.1, forward strand.
GGTGTCCATGTAACTTCTAATCCGGAGGTGATAGCATCAGCGCCTTTTCCTGATTTGTAGGTACTGTTCCATCCGAACCCTTGCATTTCAATCGGTGCTGCTTCCGGTTCTGGACCTACATTGTTTGCTGGACCTGCACCGTGTGTTTTACCAAAGGTATGACCACCAGCGATCAAGGCTACGGTTTCTTCGTCATTCATTCCCATTCGACCAAAGGTCTCTCGGATATCTTTCGCAGCAAGAACTGGGTCAGGGTTTCCATTAGGTCCTTCCGGATTCACGTAGATTAATCCCATTTGTACCGCAGCCAGTGGGTTTTCTAATTTTCTTCCTTCACTGTAGCGTTGGTCGTCTAACATTTTTTTCTCTGAACCCCAATAGATGTTACTTTCAGCTTCCCATACATCGGCTCTTCCGCCACCAAATCCGTAGGTTTTGAACCCCATGCTTTCTAGGGCTACGTTACCAGCCAATACCATAAGGTCAGCCCAAGAGATTTTATTGCCATATTTTTGTTTGATTGGCCATAGTAAACGTCGGGCTTTGTCTAAGTTTCCATTATCAGGCCAGCTGTTTAAGGGAGCAAACCGTTGTTGTCCTTCGGTTGCGCCTCCACGACCATCCGCAGTCCGATAGGTTCCCGCACTGTGCCACGCCATTCGAATGAAAAAAGGACCATAGTTTCCATAATCTGCCGGCCACCAATCCTGAGATTGAGTGAGTACAGCTTTGATGTCATTTTTTAGGGCGATGTAATCCAAACTTTTAAACGCTTTCGAGTAGTCGAAGCTTGGGTCCATCGGGTCGGATAGGCTAGAGTGTTGACGTAAGACGCTTAAATCTAATTGATTAGGCCACCAATCTTTATTGGTATTGGGGGTAATCGGTTTACTTACATTCATAGTCTGAGTTGGTGTGTTTTGCTCTACCATGGGCTGTGTTTCTTGCACAGTAGCCGTTGGCGTATTGGCGGGTTTGGAGTCAAAATTGAACGGACATTTGCCTTGTGCAAAAAACAAGGAAGTAGACAATAGACTAAAAATGACGGTAGTTTTTTTCATTGCTCATTGAATTTTATCAAAGGTATTATCATTTAAACCCTAGAAGGTATCGAATTGTTTTATAGTACTATTGAATTCGTTTATTTTTCAAGCAATTCCTTTTCAATAATTTCTTTAAGTGCAGTTTTAGGTAAAGCACCCGCTTGCATCATGGGTTGTTTTCCCACAGGAATAAATAAGATACTGGGAATACTTCGGATTTGGAAGATGTGAGCAAGTTCTTGTTCAACTACCGTATTGACTTTGTAAATGGTAAGGTTGGGGTATTCATTGCTTAGCTCTTCTAATATGGGAGCTATCATTTTACATGGACCGCACCAATCGGCATATAAGTCAATGATGGCGGGTTGATTCCATTTGAAATACCAATCCTTTTGTGTCGTGTAATCAAATACTTCGTCAATAAAGCGTTGATTCGTTAGTTGTATTGTTGGCATGACTTTTTTCTTCAAAGTTAACTTGAAGAAAACGACTGATTTGTAACACGGGTTACTGAGCGCTTAAAATTCTTTTACCCCTCTAGTACATAGGGTGCAATTGGAAAGGGCTTTCCACGGACTGGAAGTGAATCCGCCCATGGTGCTTCCGAAATATTTGGACCAAGCAGTACCTGATCCGAGCGTAGAAGACCAATAATCTCTGTTATCGAACCCACTCAAGGAAGCTTTGGTACTATAGATTAATTCAA
>JBEIDV010000218.1:0-3101 GCA_040383285.1 Crocinitomicaceae bacterium
CATTTCAAATCGCTGTCCTTTTAAATTTAGGCTATACGTTCCAAGCACATTCACCAAGTTAGCCGATTGAAGCGTGAGGCAATTTCCAAGTGACCAAGACTCCAACAGGGTGGATTCATAAACAAATGGATCTTTTGAAAAAACATTAAAACTTGCCAATTTGGTAGCATCGATCGTACCTACCATTGAGTCTAACCCAAGGAAGGAGGCAGGCGCGGTGGTAAGAGCCGCTAGAATCGATGATGGGCTTGTTCCGATTGAAATTAGTTTACGAATGGTTTTCCAAAAATCAGCTAAGGGTAGGCCTTGGGACGTAATGGCGGTAGAAATTCCTGCATCCGTCAATATCTTGAAATTATACGGTGCGGCCTCCCAATGCTTTAATTCTTGAATCGAGACATTTTTTGCCACATAGGGGTCAGCAACATCTACGGGTTTTGGAAAAGAGATTGGCACTACAAGTTTCGGATTTAAGGGTTTTAACGCATCCACAATGGCGTATTCATCGCCTGCAGTGACATAAATGAAATGCCGTTTAAATTCGTTTGCAATGCGATCCGCGCGAAGAATATCCCATTTATCCCCTACCTTAAATACAGCGGGTAAGTTATCATTAGCCACCCAGGGGTCCATCGATTGTTTGCCTAGGTCTGCTATCGGGTTCTTTTTATAATAAGCAAGATCGTAAAATGATTGACGCAACAGGGCAATAGAGCCCATTAAGGAAGACGGATAGGTTTGTTGTGACACGCCTTTATTGAAGGAATAAAAACATGCTGAAGCACTCGTGCGTGTTGCTTCCAAGGGATTCAGATTCCCTAATGCAATTAAGGGAGCCGAGCCTCGAACAATGCCATCGGCTTGATGCGGAACGGCAAAGCCAAAACCTTGTTTTTGTAACTCAGTAAATTTATTGTCGGCTAAATTAATTCCATCAACTGCATTTATTTCTGGATGAATGGATTCATTCCAATAAAAGGCACCTTCTTTTGAGGTCTCTAATTGCGGATAGGAACCTTGATGATGTGAGGAGGCTTTAACCACACCTGCATCGGTATATAATTCTATGAATGATGGAACAACAGTAAGTCCTTCCTTATCGAATATCACAAAATCTGACGGAATATTTACATTGGTCCCAACCTCAAGAATGCGTTCTGCTTGAATTAAAATCGTAGCGTTTTCGAGCTTTTTATTCGGACTAACATAAACATCTACATTGGTTAATGCAATTTTTTTCATTTCTGACGTGGCTACACCGTTGGTAGGTCGCACTTGGGCATGGCCAACATGGAGAAAGCCAAAAAGTAGAAGGAAACACGAAAAAGGATAAATTAGCTTCATGCCCCAAAAATAAACAATTAAGTGGACTAGATGTATTTACTCGCCTCGCGCTTGGCCAGGCCAGTAAGTTGCTCCGCTTGAACTACCTCAGCAACCCATGTTGGATTCCATTTGGATACCTCGCGTAAACTCCATCCAATGGCCTTTTGGATGAAGAATTCCCGTTCTGGTTTAAATCTACGGATGAAATATTGAAGAAGGGCTAAATCCGTGTCGTTTCGATACCGTAACTGAAAAATCAAGCACGCCCGACGAATCCAAAAGGAATCATGGGATTCCCATCGATTGAGTGTCTCTTTCATTTGTTCCGGAAACATACGTGCAAATTTACCCACCACATTTGGCGCGATGCCATCCACGGTATCCCACCACGATTTGGTGGTGATTAACCACTCGAATAATTCAATGTCTGATGCTATAAATTCTTTTGGATTCCATTTCATCATCCATTCTAAGGCTACGAGTTGACATTCGCGATGCTCTTCTTCCCAAAGTAACTGAATCAAGGTTCTTTTTTCATTTGAATCAAGAACATCTAAATGGTCTTTTTTTAGGGCCTTTAAGATTTCTTTTCGGGGGGTGCTCATTACGCCATAAAATGGAAATTGATTTCTCATGTAGGCTTCCATCTGCGGAACACGCAAGGGGTTCCCCTCCGTTCGGAGTGATTCTTTGATATGCAAAAGTGCTTTCATAAGCATTTAATATAAAAAAAGGCAAATCATAAGCCGGGTTCTGTTCGTTTTGTCACACGTGACGCAACTGCCTATCATTTATCTAGCACTGACGTCGCCATCAGCGTCTATCGACCTACCCTCCGGAATCGAGCGAGCAACTCTTAATGTACAAGACATACTCCGGTATACATGGTCTTTCAGCGCGTAAGGTTTACCCTGCCAACAACATCACTGTTGCTGCGGTGAGCTCTTACCTCCCCTTTTCACCTTGTCCCTGGCGATGCCAAGGTAGTTTATTTTCTGCGGCACTTTCTGTATTCATCAAGATGAACCCTTCCCGTTAGGAAGTACACTGCTCTGTGCTGCCCGGACTTTCCTCCCTCCCGTAAACGGGACAGCGATAGGCCGATTTGCCGAGTCAAAGGTACAATTAGAATTTAACTAACGGAAATTCTTTAGATCCATGAATTCCACTAAGGATTAATCGGTATGTCCCCGCATGTAATGCGTTGAGATCAAGACTATAGGTAAGCACATTGTTCAATGACGTGCTACCCACCATCCTTCCGGCAGCATCAAAGATTTGAGCTAAATATAAAGGGGATTTAGCATCAATAAATACTGTTTCATGTGCGGGGTTAGGACCAATAGAGGCATCAAGGGTTGACTCAATCAAGGAAGCATCTAAGCCCAAGTAATCTTCTTGATATTCTACTTGATTCACCGTACCGTTCGTTTCCGTTGCTTTGAGCACCCATTCTTTTTCACCATTTGCAAACCACTCGTATTCCGTGCGTTGAATGGGTGGCGTACCAAACCACTGGCCAGCACCGAAAAATGTTTGGTAAACGGAATCAATCTCGGCAATGTCATGTCGTAAGCGAAGCGCTTGAAAAGTACCTTTCGGGGTTATAATCGTTCCCCATCCATCTACATTGGTGGTGCGTTGACGATATTGTTTGATTTTAAAGTCAATGACTGGATTTAAATCGATGTAGGTGTAACCTCTGGAATAATGAGAATCATTGTAATTCAAGGGTAATTTATAGCGTGTTTCAATGGTATCTGATTTGAATGGAA
>JBEIDV010000219.1:0-3088 GCA_040383285.1 Crocinitomicaceae bacterium
AAATACGTTTGTAGATTAAGTAAGGCATAGGCTGAACGAATCAAGCGATTCACACCTGGCTCGTCTAAGCCAAGCTCATCAAGAAACATCTTACGTTCGTCGTACGTTTCGAGTTCTGTTATATCCGCTTCGATTTTTGCACCGATGATGAGTACTTCAGCGTTCTCATTTGCAACTGCCGCTCGAACTTGATCAACATATGCGTTACCCGTAAGGACAGAAGCCTCATCTACATTACATACGTACATGACCGGTTTGGAGGTAATCAAATTAAATCCTTTAATCACTTCCATATCACTTGCATCAAAACCTAAACCTCGCACAGAAATACTTTGCTCAAGACCGTCTTTAATTTTGAGCGCCAATTCATTTTCTTTCACGGCATCTTTATCACCAGACTTTATAACGCGGGCTAAACTTTGAATTTTTTTCTCTATCGTTTCTAAGTCTTTCAACTGAAGTTCTATGTCGATAATTTCCTTATCACGAATCGGGTTTACGCTTCCATCCACGTGTACAATGTTTCCATCATCAAAACAACGAAGCACATGAAGGATGGCATCCGTCTCTCTAATGTTCGCTAAGAATTGATTACCAAGTCCTTCACCTTTAGATGCTCCTTTTACTAAGCCAGCAATATCCACAATTTCCATGGTTGCAGGTACAACACGTTCTGGATTTACCATAGTTTCTAATTTCTCCAACCTGGGATCAGGAACGGATGTAGTCCCAATATTCGGTTCAATCGTACAAAAGGGAAAATTCGCAGATTGTGCTTTCGCATTCGATAAACAATTAAACAAGGTTGATTTCCCAACATTTGGAAGTCCAACAATTCCACACTTCAATGACATATTTATAATTTATTAAAAATGAACCGACCTTCAGCCGATTTAATGAGATACATACCGGGGTTAAGCGTTAATACATTGATATTAACTATTTCTGAATCAATGACATACGCACCAATCAATAGTCCATCCAAGCTATAAATCGATAGCTCTTGAAACATAAATCCTTCTAGGGTTAGTATATCCGATGCCGGATTGGGATACAGAGAAACTTCGTCCATTTGTTCTTGAATCATGGCATTGGTAATTTCCATGCAAACCGAAGTATCAACGCATTGACCAATCCCAACAATCACCGAATAAAATCCATTACTCACAGGCAATGTGGACGCAATCGAGCCGAGTATCGGCTGTTGTGTTGCACAATTAAACCATTGATATGAATACAAGGTACTGTCAGGAAGTGCCTGGAGTACTGAACCATCAATACTTATGCTTGCATTCGGACTTGGTAATACAGACACTTGAAAAGAATCTATTGTTTCACACCCGTTAGGCGCTTGATAGGCAAGCCACATGGTAGAGGAATTAGTTGGTGTAACAACTATGGATGCACTCGTTGCCTGATTTGACCATTCATAGGTTCCTCCCAACAAATCTACGACGGCAAAAACCTGTTGGCTATTTCCTTCACAAATGTTGTATCCTGGAACAAAAACACTTGGATTTTGTCCGACCGTAACCAATACAGAATCAGAAATTGATGGACAACCATTGGTTGTATAGGTCACATAATACATTTGCGTATTTAGCGGGTTTACATAGATGCTTTGACTACCTGCACCGGTAGACCATTGATAACTTCCGCCGGTAGGGAAAACATTCGCGGTTAGCGCTACACTGTCTCCTTGACAAATCTGATAATCACCGGTTTGAATAATCGGAGCAATACTTACTTGCACAGGAACAGACGCAGTATTTGAACATCCATTAGGAGCCAAGCACGTTACACTGTAGGTAGTATTTTGTGTTGGACTAACACAAATCGTAGAAGATTGAACACCATTACTCCATGAAAATTGGCTACCAGGACTTCCGGAATTTGCCGTGAGACAAATGGTCTGACCATTACAAATTGCATTACCAAGAACATTTGAAGTAATAGAAACAGTGGGAGTAACATTAACTTGAACTTGGTAGGTCGCTGAAACCGTGGTCCCAAACAAGGTGTAATTAACAGTAAAATTGGTTGTTGATGAAGGAGAAACAACAATAGATTGAGAGGTAGCATTTCCTGGTGACCAGGAATAGGTCCCACCAGCAGAAGAAGGCACTGCTGTGAGTGTCACACTTCCTCCGGTACAGATGGATTGAGACGTCCCATTAATCGAAACAGTTAATTGGGAAAATACCTGTCCCATGAACAAGCATACGGAAATAGTCAGTAACTTCGAAATCGACATAGTTTTCATATACAAATTTAATTGAAATATGCGTAAAAAATTAGTTTTACTTATTACTGGCCTTACAATTTGTCAACTTAATTTCGCTCAGAGTCAAGAGGACAAAATGATTCGCAACATATATGATGAAGCATTGCTGAGGGGACATGCATATGAAGACTTAAGATCGCTATGTAAAGATATTGGTCCAAGGCTTTCTGGCAGCTCTGAGGCCGCCATGGCCATTCGATGGTCGGAACAAAAAATGGTGAGCTACGGATTTGACCGAGTTTACTTGCAACCAATCCTAGTACCACATTGGGAAAGAGGAAATCCAGAAACAGCATGGATGACCTTAGCCAATGGGAGCATTGAGAAAATGACCTTGTGTGCCTTAGGTGGTTCCATCGCCACCAATGGATTATTAGAGGGCGACGTAATCATGTTCACACACCTTGATTCACTAAAAAAAGCAGGTGCAGAGCAAGTTAATGGCAAAATTGTATTCTTAAATCAGCCGATGAATGCCGCCGAGATACAGACATTTAAGGCCTATGGTGCGTGTTATCCAATTCGAGGAAATGGTGCAGTGGAAGGCGCAAAACTAGGAGCAAAAGCGGTCCTTATTCGTTCGCTGGGCCTGCCCAGTGATGACTTCCCCCACACCGGAAGCATGCGGTACGAGGACAGCATCAAGAAAATACCCGCTGCGGCGCTCTCAACACAAGATGCTGATCGATTGGCTCAGGTACTATCATCAGGTAATGCCTTGAAATTCTCCATGGAAATGGATTGTAGAAATTTTCCAGATGAGCCTTCCTTCAATGTGATTGGCGAAATGAAAGGCAGTAAGAA
>JBEIDV010000220.1:0-3087 GCA_040383285.1 Crocinitomicaceae bacterium
GCATATTGCTGCTTACAAGCAAACGGTTGAAATTACACTCCCGGGAATGAAACATTTACGGGATATATTGGATCAAAAGGCTATTGCATTTAAGGATATCGTGAAAACAGGCCGAACCCATTTTATGGATGCAACGCCCTTAACACTTGGGCAAGAGTTTAGCGGTTATGTAGCACAAATTGATTATTCCATTCGATGCATCAATAATGCATTGGAAGCCGTTTCAGAACTTGCTCTTGGAGGAACAGCTGTTGGTACCGGGTTGAATACCCCTGCTGGGTACGATGTTTTGGTAGCTAAAAAAATCGCTGAGTTTACGGGGCTACCATTTGTAACAGCAAGAAACAAATTTGAGGCATTAGCAGCTCATGATGCCATGGTGGAGTTATCAGGCGCGTTAAAAAGATCAGCAGTTGCTTTAATGAAAATTGCTAACGATATTCGAATGTTGTCTTCTGGTCCGCGTTGTGGAATTGGAGAACTTATTATACCAGATAATGAGCCAGGATCATCAATTATGCCGGGTAAAGTAAATCCAACACAACCCGAAGCATTAACTATGGTGTGTGCCCAAGTAATTGGAAATGATGTAACGGTTTCAATAGGAGGTTCTAACGGTCATTTTGAATTGAATGTATTTAAGCCCGTGATAGCAGCCAATGTCTTACAATCCGCAAGATTAATAGGTGATGCGTGTGTTTCGTTCGCAGATAAATGTGCGGTAGGGATTGAACCTAATTTACCAGAAATTAAAAAGCACTTAAATAATTCACTGATGCTCGTTACCGCATTAAACACTAAAATCGGGTATTATAAAGCGGCTGAGATTGCGAAATATGCACATAAGAATGGGACTACCCTTAAAGATGCGGCGGTAACCTTAGGCCATGTGACTCCGGAAGAATATGATATCTATGTAGACCCATCCAAGATGATTGGATCAATGGATTAATTCTATAACAATTAGTACCTTTACACCTTTAAAATATAGACCATGTCAAAAATAAACGTAGCGAATCCAGTGGTAGAATTGGATGGAGATGAAATGACTCGCATCATCTGGAAATTTATAAAAGATAAACTTATCCTTCCATATTTGGATGTAGATATTAAGTATTATGATTTAGGAATTGAAAAACGTGACGAAACCAACGATCAAATCACCATTGATGCCGCAGAAGCGATTAAGAAATATCAAGTAGGAATTAAATGTGCTACGATTACACCGGATGAAGCCCGTGTTAAAGAATTTAATTTAAAGTCCATGTGGAAATCTCCGAATGGCACCATACGTAACATCCTGGATGGCACGGTGTTTAGAGAGCCAATCGTAATGAAAAATGTCCCACGCTTAGTTACAAATTGGACTGCACCAATTATTGTTGGTCGACATGCCTTTGGAGATCAATATCGCGCAACGGATGCTGTATTTAAAGGCAAAGGAAAACTTACGATGACCTTTACTCCAGAAGACGGGGGTGAAGTACAGCAATTCGAGGTGTATAATTTTAAAGGAGATGGAGTTGGATTAGCCATGTATAATACCGATGAATCAATTCGCGGCTTTGCACGCAGCTGTTTCAACATGGCGCTCAGTAAAAAATGGCCTTTGTATCTTTCTACTAAAAACACGATTTTAAAGAAATATGACGGGCGGTTCAAAGATATTTTCGAAGAAATTTATCAAGCAGAATTCAAGTCGGCATATCAAGCCGCAGGAATCGTTTATGAGCATCGACTAATTGATGACATGGTGGCTTCTGCCTTGAAATGGAACGGGAATTTCGTTTGGGCATGTAAAAATTACGACGGTGATGTTCAGTCTGATTCAGTGGCTCAAGGATTTGGTTCGCTGGGTTTAATGACGTCTGTGTTAGTTACCCCTGACGGTGAGGTTATGGAAGCAGAAGCTGCACACGGAACGGTAACGCGCCATTTTAGAGATCATCAAGCGGGCAAGAAAACGTCTACGAATCCAATTGCTTCAATTTTTGCCTGGACACGTGGATTAGCGTTCAGAGGGAAATTAGACGGTAACCAAGAGTTAATCGATTTTTGTGAGACCTTAGAGCGTGTTTGTATTGATACGGTAGAATCTGGGATTATGACCAAAGATTTGGCGGTATGTGTACATGGCAATAAAGTCAACCATGGTGAACATTATGTGTATACGGAAGAGTTTTTAGATGCCTTGGATCGTGGATTGAAAGCAAAAATGAACTAAATTTAATCCCGCAACAGCGGGATTTTTTATGCGCTATTTAGTTATAATTTTCACCCTATTTTTTTGTGCTTGTTTCTTTGGACAAGGATTGCCTAGATTGTGGACTGGCTCGTATCAAGGCACCATGGAATTGTATGGAAAAGAAGCTATCCCGTTTTCGACAGTGCTTGTGCGCTTATCGATTCATGAAATCAAAAAAGATTCTGTGTGGACTTATTATATGACCTATGGAGAAAAGGAAAAGCCAGGGTATCTGGAAAAGAAATACCATATGGTATTAAACTCGAATGGATTAGCCTTGGATGAAGGAGACGGAATAATTATTCCCATGAGATTATTTGGGGGTTGTTTAATTGATTTTTACAGTATTGAAGACAGTGATAATACAAACTCGTACATGAGTAGTGTGCTTTGTCGGCAATCAAACGGTGACCTTGAATTTAATCTGTTTGGGGGGTCATTGACTCCCTTGAATACAACCCAAATAGTTGAAGAAACAGATGCGACTGTATATGGATTAAATACCTATCCTGTGGGTTTTGATCAACATGTTATCCTTAAACGTATTGATGAATGAAGCAATTTTTCTTTTTTTGGTTGAGTTTTTCTATGGTCCTTGTATCATGTAAGTCCATTGAACCGATTGCTCCAGATAACTTTATTGTACCCTATCCGCCATTAAATAATTCAAGTTCAACAGTTACTATTCCTGTAGAGTTGGATCTTACTAATTATGTCAAGACGGCAGATAAAGAGGTGCCAAGGCATTTTGTAGGTAAGAATAGTCAATGCGAAGGTATTTCTACTTCATATGAATTTAATCGCGAAGACATAAAGTTTACAGGATCTGGCAACAAGGTAGA
>JBEIDV010000221.1:0-3079 GCA_040383285.1 Crocinitomicaceae bacterium
CGGTCAAAATCAACCAAATACATGTTCATAAAGCCATCTTTTTCTGACATCCAAATGAAGTCATTTCCTTCACCGATAAAATACGCCGGATGTTCAGGTTCTACCCATTTTTGATTTTTTTCATGCCAAAGAGTTTTTATTTTCTTCCCCGTTTTAACATCGAATACATTCAACCATAGTTCATTTTGAGCCCGGTTAACCTCTGCGATGATGCAAAACTTTTCGTCTGGCGTAAAAGCGAAATTTGTAAGGTAATCATCTGCGTTCCCACTTGGTTTGATGAATACCGTTTTCTTCGTTTTACAATTGTAGATCCCTACACGCGGTTTCTCTGATTTTTGTCCTGCCATTGGATATTTAATAGATACCAATGAACCAGGGGTCGTATTGATGTCCAACAAGGGGTAGTCCGCCACTTCACTTTCATCCTTTTGGTAAAAGGCCAGATAATTCGCGTTTTTAGACCAAAACAAGCCATTTTCGATACCAAATTCGTTGCGGGCGATGGATTGACCAGAAACGATGTTCTTGTTCGTATTCTTGGTCACGGGCACATAAACCGGGTAGTTTGACTTAAGGTAAACGTAGACATTATTATCCAAGGTAAAGGCACATTTCTTAGACCCTGAATGGTAGGTTACATTATTAGCATCTTCAAGTCCACGGTGAATGATATTTAAGGTTTTTGAGGTGAGGTTGTACGTAAAAATCAAGACGCCTGTATTAAATAGCAACTCCTCTGAGGAAAGCCACTCATAGGCAAATAGTGTTTGTATTTGTCCTTCTGGTGGAAGCAATTTGTTTAATTCATCTACCGTACAAAGGACCCGCACTGAATCTGGTGAAAAATTATATTCTTCCAAAGCCTTGTAATCGGCAGAAAGCAAGGTGTAAGCCGGTTTGTTTTTTACCCATGAAAAACCAACGGTTCGTTGCGGACTAAGTGCCCGTTGTTTTAGTACGGATTCGGTAACGGTTAACGATTTTTTTTGCGCACTAGCGGAGTAGGCGATCAAAAGAAGGGATGTGAAAATTAAAAAGCGCATAACTAGGATCGATGTATAAATTGATTAAAAAAAGATTCGATTGGTCTGCCTATTTCATAGGCTGTGTTGAGGGTTTCTAAGAGCTCGCCTTGAAGGATTAACTCCGCGGGAAACGTCGCATAAAAATAGAATTGCTTGTTGAAAATCCGTGGTTCTTGCGCTGCAGCGGATTTCAAATGTGCAGGGAGTATTTTATTCTTTTCGCCATGAATAGCACCATAGAAGGAACTAAATGAAGGCTCAGAAACTAAGCGCTTAAACTCGGCAGAATTAGCGGCAATTCCTTCGCGAAGTTCAAGGAGATTTTCCTTATCGATTTCATATACCCCACCGTATACACGCACATGTTCAGGGGTGAGTTCAAAATATATCCCATTGATGGCGGTGCTTTTTTTACCTTCTGGAGAAACCACCGCTGAGCACATTAATTTATACGGGGTTTTATCGGCAGAAAACCGAATGTCACGGTTAATGCGAAAGATACAATCCTTAGCAAGCACGTGTTGAAATGAGGGATTGGCAACTGCAATTCGATCAATTAAGGCTTGTGTAAACAGAGCAAACGGTTTCTTTACGGAAGCTTCATAGCGCTTGCGGTTTAGATCAAACCAATCTTTATGGTTATTTGCAGCGAGTTCGATAAAGAAATCAAGATAATCTGGACTAAAATATCTCATAAACCAACGAATTGAGGCCGAAAGTTACTTAAAAAGGATTGAAACCCAAGAAAGCAATTGAAAACAAGGTAAATACTTTGGGTGAAGAGAAAAATAATGCTATCTTTGCACCCTTAAATTTTTATTAACTAATTAAGAACCTTATGAATTCTTACGAAACTGTTTTCATTTTAACTCCCGTTTTGTCTGAGGATCAGGCAAAGGAAGCAGTACAGAAATTCGAAGGCGACATCAAAGGCATGGGTGCCAAGATAACGCATTCGGAAAACTGGGGTCTGCGCAAAATGGCTTATCCAATCCAGAAAAAATCCACCGGATTTTATTTCTTGATTCAATTTGAAGCCGCTGGATCTGTAATTGCAGATTATGAATTAATGATGAAACGTGATGAGCGCGTGCTACGGTTTTTGACCGTGCGTATGGATGCTGACCACGTGACTTACGCTGAAAAGCGCAGAGCAAAAACATCAGCAAATTAATTATTAACCCCTTTAAATTACTGAGATGTCAAACGATATTAGATACCTAACCCCGATTAATATAGATATTAAGAAGGATAAATACTGTCGATTCAAAAAATCAGGCATTAAATTCATCGATTACAAAGACGCAAACTACTTGTTGAAGTTAGTAAACGAACAAGGAAAAATTCTTCCTCGTCGAATTACCGGTACTTCTGCGAAGTTACAAGGACGCGTTAACAAGGCTATCAAACGTGCTCGTCACTTAGCGCTTATGCCTTACGTAGGAGATATGTTGAAATAATCGATAAAAATTTTGAATCATGGAAGTCATTCTATTAAAGAACGTAGATAAATTAGGTTACACCAATGAGGTGGTAACTGTAAAGCCGGGTTACGGAAGAAACTTTTTAATTCCTCAAGGATATGCCATCCTTGCTACGGCAAGTGCGAAAAAAGCGCATGCAGAAGTAATGCGTCAAAAATCACACAAAGAATCTAAAATGCTAGCTGAAGCGCAAGAATTGGCTGCTAAATTAGCCGACGTAAGCGTTACAATCGCTACCAAAGCGGGTGAAAACGGTAAAATTTATGGATCAATCAATACGATCCAATTAGCCGAAGCATTAAAAGCTGCAGGACACGACATCGACCGTAAGTCTTTAAAAATTAAAGATGAGCCAATTCGAGAAGTTGGAACCTATGAAGCAGAAGCCAACCTTTATAAAGGTGTAAAACAAACCATTAAATTTTCAGTAGTAGCTGAATAAGCTCAACCGATTTAAGAAACCCTGGCCTTAACGTCAGGGTTTTTTTTTCTTAAATCCAACCCTATGAAACACCTAATCCTATCTATTTTCTTTGTCTTGAGTGCAGGGATATTTGCACAAAATGC
>JBEIDV010000222.1:0-3071 GCA_040383285.1 Crocinitomicaceae bacterium
GCAGCGGAATGTGAAAGTGGGGCATAAATCGCGTACTTCGACTTAAACAAAAATCGATGATTTCATTGCTCAGTAAGTTCGGCTCAATGGATGAAATTCTAAACCGATCGATCCCTTCTAGGGTGTCTAATTCTTGAATCAGTTGGAAAAATGTTTCGTCTCCTCCTTGACCAAAATCCCCAATGTTTACGCCCGTCAGTACAACTTCACGTACTGGACTATCCACTAATTTACGAGCTTCTTGTACAGTTTGTGTAATGGTTGCATTTCTACTTTTCCCACGGGCCAATGGGATTGTACAAAAGGTACAAAAGTAATCACAACCGTCTTGAATTTTTAAGAAACTACGGGTGCGGTCGCCGGCACTGAATGAGGGGTTGAAAGTCAAGGCATGTTTAATGGACTCGTGTTTAATCACTTGTTCGGCATTGCTGTAATTCGCTTCAACCTCTTCCAACAATTTGAATTTCTCGTTGGCTCCGAGCACCATGTTTACGCCTGGAATGTTAGCAATCGCTTCGGGCTTTAATTGGGCAAAACAACCCACGATAGCTACATAGCCATTTGGATTGATTTCTTTCGCTTTGCGCACCAATTGCTTGCATTTTTTGTCTGCATTTTCTGTAACGGAACAGGTGTTGATAACGAATACATCGGGCTCTTCATCAAAAGCAACTCGGGCATAGCCTGCTTCCTCGAAACTACGGGCAAGGGTAGAGGATTCGGAGAAATTAAGTTTACAACCGAGCGTATAAAACGAAACCTTTCGTTGAAATTGCATGTGCAAAAGTAAGGTAAAATCATGGGTTTTTATCCACGTGATGCGTGGCTTTTATTGCTAATTTTGTCAAAACTTCTTGCATGCGAATTTTCAATAATGTACTTGAGACTATCGGGAACACCCCACTCATTAAAATCAATAAACTAACAAAGGATATACCTGCCTTAGTATTAGCGAAAGTGGAAACCACGAATCCGGGGAACTCTGTGAAGGACCGAATGGCTGTGAAAATGATAGAGGATGCTGAAAAAGCTGGGATTTTAAAACCGGGAGGAACCGTCATTGAAGGTACTTCAGGAAATACGGGCATGGGCCTTGCCTTGGCCTGTATCATCAAAGGCTACAAATTAATTTGTGTACTCAACGATAAGCAGTCGAAGGAGAAAATGGACATCCTTCGGGCAGTTGGAGCAGAAGTAGTGGTGTGTCCAACAGCCGTAGAACCTACCGATCCACGTTCATATTATTCCGTTTCAAGACGCCTAGCTACCGAAATTCCGAATTCTTGGTATGTAAATCAATACGATAATTTATCTAACCGCACGGCACATTATGAACAAACGGGACCAGAAATTTGGGAGCAAACCGACGGAAAAATCACACACTTTATTGTTGGGGTTGGAACGGGAGGAACCATTTCAGGGGTAGGTAAATATTTGAAAGAAAAGAATCCGAACATTAAGATTTGGGGTATCGATACGTACGGTTCGGTGTTCAAGAAGTATAAAGAAACAGGGATTTTTGATGAAAATGAGATTTATCCCTACATCACCGAAGGAATCGGAGAAGACATCTTGCCTGCTAATGTAGATTTTGATGTAATTGATCATTTTGAAAAGGTGACCGATAAAGATGCAGCCGTATATACCCGAAGGTTGGCGAGGGAGGAAGGGATTTTTGTTGGGAATTCCGCAGGTGCAGCAATCAAAGGCTTGTTACAGATGGGGGAGCAGTTGACTAAAGACGATGTGGTGGTGGTGTTGTTTCATGACCACGGAAGTCGCTATGTGGGTAAGATGTTTAATGACGAATGGATGCGTGAACGCGGATTTTTAGAAGAAGAATTGTTAACAGCAGGTGATTTAGTTGCAAAACATAAAGATAAACCCTTGGTTACGGTGTATGCTGAAGAATTAGTGTCTCATGCCATTGCTAAAATGCGTACCTATGGGATTTCCCAAATTCCAGTATTGAAGGATGGGAAAATTGTAGGTTCTATTGAAGACAGTCACATGTATCAAGTGTTGGTCGACGATCCCGCACTCCGAGATGCACCGATTTCATCCCTTATGAGGGCTCCATTTCCCGTGGTTAAACATAATACGCCACTGGAAGAACTTTGCAAATTGATTAACAAAGATACGCCGGCTGTTTTAGTGGAACTAGCTGACGGAAAAGCACATATTGTAACGCGATACGACATCATTTCAGCGATGGCCTAATGCCTGAATTCACGGATCAACTTGGCAGCGTCATTTCGATTCCTCGGAATCCTGAACGAATCATTTCCCTGGTTCCATCCATCACTGAGTTTCTGTATGCCTTGGGCATGGGAGAGCGCGTCGTTGGAATCACGAAATTCTGTATTTATCCTGATATTTGGTTTCAAACCAAAACGCGCATTGGGGGTACTAAAACACCAGATTTTGATAAAATCAAGGCGCTATCCCCCGATTTAATTATTGGAAATAAAGAAGAAAATCAGGAGGACGACATCACCCGTTTGCGGGAATTAGCCCCCGTGTACATGAGTGATGTGAATTCCATCGAAGACATGTATGAAATGATTCTTGATTTGGCAACCATACTTGGTGTAGCAGTGGAAGGTCCGAAGTGGGTTGAGCAATGGAAAACATATTTAAATCGGAATTCCCATAAAGGTCAAGGAAAAAAAGCCCTGTATGTAATTTGGAAGGATCCGATTATGGTGGTGGGTAAAAACACCTACATAGATTCTTACCTCACGGCCATTGGATATGAAAACTGCGTCAAAGATGCACGTTATCCCGTCTGGAGTGAAAATGTAGCATATAATCCAGAAGTGGTTTTGTTGAGCACAGAACCCTATCCATTTAAAGAAACGGATTTCGAGTATTTCAAGACCTTATTTCCAAATGCAGAGGTCGCGTTGATCTCAGGCGAAGAATGTTCATGGTATGGCGTACGAAATGTCATCTAAGCAACCCATACTATTTTTTGATGGAGATTGCCCCTTGTGTAATCGGGTGGTAACGTTTATCTTAAACCACGAGAAAGAATCCAAGATTTTATTTGCGGCCTTGGATACAGC
>JBEIDV010000223.1:0-3046 GCA_040383285.1 Crocinitomicaceae bacterium
CAAAATAGTTAACCCAGTTTTCAAAACCTTGGCTACATTCTTTGAGATTAAGATCCGCGCGGCGCGTAATCCTTCGTTGGTTTCAGTTAGAATCGGACTTTGCTGATAGAAGGAATTATATGCTTTTGTCAATTCATACAGATAATTTGCCAATACCGCTGGCGAATAATTATCTGCTGCCTCAGCAATCGTTTGAGGAAATGCAGCGAGCAATTTAATCAACTCAATTTCTCCGAATTCAATCACCAGCGCGGATTCATCAATTTGGATTAATCCTGCTTTTCGCAATAAGGAATTAATTCGTGCGTGGGTATATTGAATAAACGGACCAGTATTTCCAGTTAAGTCGATCGATTCCTCTGGATTAAATAACATTCGTTTTTTCGGGTCAACTTTCAATAAATAATATTTCAAGCCTCCCATACCAATCGATTCGAAAAGTACGCTTCGTTCCGTCTCTGATAACTCAGCAATCTGACCCCGTTCTTGTGTCATTACCGTTGCCGCATTCACCACCTCTTCCATGAGGTCATCCGCATCTACCACGGTACCTTCCCTAGATTTCATTTTCCCAGAAGGTAAATCTACCATGCCATAAGACAAATGGAAACAATCGGCAGCCCAAGCATACCCTAACTTTTGTAGGATTAAAAACAACACCTTGAAGTGATAATCTTGTTCATTCCCAACCGTATAAACGATTCCAGATAAGGATGGATAATCATGAAAACGTTCGATTGCCGTTCCAATATCCTGTGTCATATACACTGCTGTACCATCCGAACGAAGCACTAGTTTTTCATCTAAGCCATCGGGTGTAAGATCAATCCAAACACTACCATCAGGTTTTTGATAAAAAACACCACGCGCTAAACCGTCCATTACCTGGTCTTTGCCCAGTAAAAAGGTATCGCTTTCGTAATACAATTTATCAAAATCAACCCCCATGCGTTTGTAGGTGACATCAAATCCTTCGTAAACCCAACCGTTCATGGTAGACCACAATAAATAGGTTTCTGGATCCCTCCCTTCCCATCGCACAAGCATGTCTTTAGCGGCTCTTAAAATATCGGTTTCATTCTTGGCGTGCTCCTTGATTTTATCGGTAATGGCCGTTTGTGCCTTTTCATCTTTTCCAACGAGCGCAAGATTTAATTCTTGAAATTTTTCAAGTGCTGCGGCAGAAGTGTTCGAAAAATCTCCTGCATTCCAACGTGCAAGTACTTCTTTAACTTCAAGCTGCAGGTGCTTTTCAAACTCCACATAATACTTCCCAACTAACTTATCCCCTTTGAGCCCAGAATTAGCGGGAGTTTCGCGTTCACCATTGGCTTGAAGCGGGGCAAAGCGATGCCAAGCCAACATACTTTTACAAATGTGGATTCCACGGTCGTTAATTACTTGGGTTTTGATGACTTGATGTCCGTGTGCTTTTTTTAATTGCGCCACGGCATAGCCAAGGAAAATATTTCTAAGGTGACCTAAATGCAGCGGTTTATTGGTGTTGGGCGAAGCATATTCTACCATCACCAGTTGCTTAGAATTGGGTTCAGCAATCCCAAACGAATCGTTTTGATTGATTGAAATGAGTTGATCAGACCATAAGGTCTCGGAAAATATAAGATTTAAAAATCCTTGAATCACCTCGAAATCCGCAACAAATGAAACCTCAGATTTCACATGCTTACCAATACGTTCTGCAACCTCTGCAGGTGGCAATTGAAGCGCTTTAGCAAAGGGAAAAACCATTAAGGTCACGTCACCACGAACGCCTTTGCGGGTCGGTTGAAACTGAATCCAAGATGGATCAATATCTATTCCTAACCATTCCTTCCCTTTAGATAAAAGGATTTCCTTCAACGCTACTTCCATGATTCAATTAAGGTACGTGTACAATGGGTGATTAACTCGAGGGCTACCTCGGCCATTCTATTTTTTTTCTCGTCTAGGGTTGGATTCACTTCAACGAATTCCAAGGCAACTAACTTGGGCGAACGACACAATCCTTCGAGGAGTGATTTTGCTTCTTGAACCGTTAAGCCATTGGCCACCGGCGTTCCCGTACCAAAGGAAGTTTCAAATGGATCCATCGAATCTA
This sequence comes from Crocinitomicaceae bacterium, assembly GCA_040383285.1. Lineage (GTDB taxonomy): Bacteria > Bacteroidota > Bacteroidia > Flavobacteriales_D > Crocinitomicaceae > UBA952. The sequence continues at coordinate 2,099 of JBEIDV010000223.1, forward strand.
CATCAAAAGAGACATACATTACATCACAGGCATTCAATTGATGGCTGATTTGTTCTAAGACTTGTTGAATACCAAGTGACCTAACCTTCTCCACCGTGATATTGGTGATGTGTTCAGCCTCAATAACTGCATCTTCTTCCGGTTCCGTACTGCGCACTCCGACATAAATTAAATCGGAGAATTTAACAGAATTACTTTTTAATTGTGTCCATTGTAGGGATGTTTCGATGTCTACATGATTCCGTTGGCAAGGCAGGTTATCGACACCTAAGGCAGTTGCAAGGGGCATGCCGTGCAAGTTGCCGGAGGGCGTAGTGTAAGGCGAGTGCAAATCTGCATGGGCATCTATCCAAACAACCCCAATGCGTTTGTCGGGGAAAGCGGCTTTTAACCCATGCAAGGTACCCCCTGCCGAGGCATGATCACCCGCTAAAATGAAAGGAAAATGATTAGTTTCTAATTGAGAAACAACTGCCTTGGAAACTCCTTGAAATACCTGCTGCATCCCATCGATGCGCTTAGCTAAGGGATAGATAATCGGCCGATCAAGAAGATGATTCAAATCAGGAAGTACTTCCCAAGAAATCTCAGTAAACAATGAATTTCCGTGCGTTCTTGACGCAGCTTGAATCGCAAATGGACCCAAGGAAGCGCCTCGGGTTCCGGCCCCTAATTCAGAGGGGTTTATAATAAAGTGGATCGTTTTGCTCATGGCGGGTTCCGTTGAACAGGAACTATACAAAGATACAAAAGTTGACCACCTAACGAAAAGAAAACTTTCAGGATTAGGCGAAAGGCTGTATATTCGCACCCACCAAGGGGATGTAGCTTTCCGCAGTTGCGGAACTAGAGCACGTGTGATTCAATTTTAATGGGGATGTAGCTCAGTTGGCTAGAGCGCTTGACTGGCAGTCAAGAGGTCGTCGGTTCGAGCCCGATCTTCTCCAC
>JBEIDV010000224.1:0-3045 GCA_040383285.1 Crocinitomicaceae bacterium
AAAGAAATCAATGAATTAAAAGCGAATAAATCATAACATGACCGAACAACAACATACACTCAAACAACCCGTAGCATTGATGGGTGTTGGTTTGCATACCGGAGAAAAAGTCACCATAGAACTATGTCCTGCTCCAGCCAACCATGGATATAAATTTCAACGAATCGATTTAGACGATGCGCCAATAATCAACGCGGATGTGGATTTAGTGGTATCTACAGAACGTGGCACCACCCTCGAGTCAAAAGGAGTGAGAGTTTACACAACGGAACATGTGCTTGCTGCTTTGGTGGGTTGCGGCGTAGATAATGCATTGATTAAAATCACTGGACAAGAAATTCCAATCTTAGATGGTAGCGCCCTACCTTACGTGAAAGCCATTGATTCCGTGGGTACGGAAGCCCAAGATGCGGAGCGCGTATATTTTGAATTGGATGAAAACATCCCATGGGAAGACACCGAAAAACAGATCGAATTTTTGGCGATCCCAGATAAGGTTTACCGCCTAACCGTTATGGTGGACTATAACTCACCTGTACTGGGCACGCAACATGCCAGCATGTATAATTTGGATGAATTTAAACATGATATAGCACCCTGCAGAACCTTTGTTTTTCTTAGGGAATTAGAGTATTTAGCAGGGAACAACTTAATTAAAGGCGGTGATTTAGACAATGCAATTGTCCTTGTTGATCGATTGGATGTTTCGCAGGAAGAACTTAATCGATTGGCAAAACTGTTGGGGAAAGAGAATCTTGAAATATCCATTGAAGGAATCGGTGTATTAAACAGCCTCAAACTCCAGTACGAAAACGAACCTGCTCGACACAAGCTTTTAGATATCGTTGGTGATTTGGCACTTATCGGACGACCGATTAAAGCGCATATTCTTGCGGCTCGTCCAGGTCATTCAGGTAATGTTAGATTCGCTAAGGTATTAAAGGATCAAATCAAAAAACAGCAAGGGAAAGGGAAATACTTTGATTTGACCAAGGAGCCCGTATATAACATTCAAGACATCGAACGCATGCTCCCACATCGGTATCCGTTTTTATTAGTTGATAAAGTGATGGAATTAAATGAAAATTCAATCATTGGAGTAAAGAATGTTACCATGAATGAACCTATGTTTACGGGACATTTCCCTGGAAACCCCGTATTTCCTGGTGTTCTACAAATAGAGGCCATGGCTCAAGTAGGTGGTATATTTGCATTGAGCGGTGTGGAAGATGCTCACTTATACTCTACGTATTTTATGAAAATCGACAAGGTTAAATTCAAATCGAAAGTTGTTCCTGGCGATACCCTCGTATTCGAATTAAACCTGCTTTCACCGATTCGCCGAGGCTTAGTTGAAATGGGAGGAACGGCCTATGTGAATGGAAAACCTGTTATGGAAGCCGAAATGTTAGCGCAAATTATTAAAGATAAAACGGAATGATTTCTCCCCTAGCGAGCGTACATCCTGATGCACAAGTCGGTGCACAGGTTAGCATTGCCCCTTTCAGCATGATTCATGAAAATGTAATTATTGGAGAAGGAACAAAAATTCATTCCAATGTAGCGCTTTATCCCGGAACACGTATCGGTAAGCACTGTGAAATTTTCCCCGGAGCAGTGATCGGAGTGATTCCTCAGGACCTTAAATTTGAAGGCGAGGATACAACGGTTGAAATTGGAGATTATACTAAAATCAGGGAGTGCGTAACGATTCATAGAGCCACCAAAGACAAGTGGAAAACTGTTATTGGATCTCATTGTTTACTCATGACCTATGTACACGTGGCGCACGATTGCCAGATTGGAGATCATGTAATCTTAGCAAGTTACACGGGACTTTCTGGACATGTTACCATTGACGATTATGCCATCCTTGAAGGAAAAGTGGCAGCGCAACAGTTTGTTCATATTGGTAAACATGCATTTATTGGAGGAGCTTCATTGATTCGTAAGGATGTGCCTCCATACATTAAAGCCGCTAGAGAACCCCTAACCTTTGCCGGAGTAAATTCGGTGGGTTTAAGAAGAAGAGGCTTTAGTGATGAGGATGTCCGACTGATTGAAGACATTTACCGAATCATCTATGTTCAAAACAGCAATATTTCAAAAGGAATTCAAGCCATAGAAGAAAGCATTCCAGCTTCACCCCTTAGGGATGAAATTCTTGGGTTTATTCAAGCCTCTGACAAAGGTGTAATTCGAGGAATGATTTAATATGTTTCATCGCGGAGAACTGGTTACCTTAACCATAGACGCCTTTGCCTTTGGCGGAAGAGGCATCGCAAAAATCCCTACCGAAGATTCGCATTTCATTGTATTTGTGGACAATGCCTTTCCAGGTCAAGTGGTTAAAGCAAAAATTGATGTCAAACGGAAGCACCATGCTGAAGCAAAATTGGTCGAGGTAATTAATCGCTCACCGCTCGAGGTCGTTTCTGATTATCAAGAAATTTCAGGTGCCCCGTACATTTTTGTCGCGCAAGAAGAACAACACAAAGCAAAGCTTTCCTCTACCCTAAGTACCTTTTCAAAGATCAGCGGAATCCGAGATATTGAACAAAAATTCGATGAATACATTGCTTCTCCTTCCCAATATTTTTATCGAAATAAAATGGAATATAGCTTTTCAAGCATTGAACATGACATGGAAAGTGGTGAAGATGTTGACGATGCCTTTGCCTTAGGATTTAAACGCCGGGGAACATGGTGGAAAGTGGAGAATTTGAACAAGCCCAGCGGGTTATTTGACAAGGAATGGGAAGAGAAATTAATCCTGCTCAGAACCTTTTTAAAAGACACTAACTTACCCGCCTGGCATCCACCGCAAAAAAAAGGGTTTTTCAGACATATCATTATCCGAAAGTCCTTTCTGCATAACCAATTACTTGTTAATTTAGTTTCGTCATCCGACGGGATTAAACACTTTGACCGAAATGCGTTCGTTGACAAACTACTTGAATTATACGGAGACCGAATTGCCGGAATTCAACATACGGTTAATGATGATGTTGCTGATCGATCAAAGATAGAAAACGGGCAGACCAA
>JBEIDV010000225.1:0-3038 GCA_040383285.1 Crocinitomicaceae bacterium
ACATTACGTTCACCTAGCGGCACTGATGGTTGGCATCATCGTCAAGGTTATCAGCATGCACCCAAAGCAATTGAGGGTTTTATCCATCACCCTGAGCATGGACAGGTTGCTCGTTTAACACATTTGTTCTAATGATTACAGTTGAGGAAATGATATTACTAGTAGAGAACTACATCTACGACAAGAAAAAAGTAAGGGTGCGCATCGAATTACGATACCACCCTTTCCTTATTCAGTCAGACCTCAGCAAACTTAACTATTGCTACGGCATTGCTTTAGATTACTTTAAAATCTGATCGGCTGTTTTTCCGTCTTTAATATCTATTATATCTCTAATACCTGGCTCACCTATAGCCTTCATAACTTTTAGATATTCTCTTCCTTGACGTTCTGTCAATCCACCATTTCGTTCAATGAACTCTATTTCGGAAATGGCTGTTTCGGATTCCTTTTTACCCTTCACCAATTCTATCTCCCAAGATTTTAAATTACGTCCAAGTTCTTTTTGTACAGCATCATATCGTTCGTACTGTTTTTCTGTAATTGCTTTCTTCTTGATTCTTTTAATGTAGTTTCTTCCTATAGATCCTACGTCTTTTGTTACGAGTCAAGTTGAATAAGCAATCAGACAATTCGTCCAGTAAGGCTAAATAAGAATCGGATTCGTAGTCTGTTCGTGTAGTTAAGGCTTCGTTGATTTGTTCGATTTTCTCATTCAGTCCGGTAAGAACCAAGTTGGAAGTAACTAAATATTCAAACACCGATTTCGAGGTGTTTATTTTAATGTCTTGAGATAGCATCCCGATTTTCATCTCTTTTGGCAAGTGAATTCTGCCCTCGGATGGTTGTATTTGTCCAGTTAGTAAACGGAGCATGGTGGATTTACCCGCCCCATTTTTACCGACTAATCCGATTTTATCCCCGCGATTAATTTGCAGACTAACATCAGAGAATAAAAACCCTTGCGGAAGAAAATAACCAAGTTTTTCGAGTGAAATCATGCGCAAAAATACGTCAATGTTTGCAGAGTACACAGGATTTTATTTAGCAAAGCGTTTCTTAAAATTTCACAAAAGCGAACCAAATTCGATAAAAAATGTTTAATTTGTAGAAAATACAACTTTTGACATGGGTAGACCACCAACACGTCCGGCACGCTTAAAGAATGGCTTTTACATAGAACTTAAAGTGCCTGGTTCAAGTTCCATACTAATCCGAAGAGACACCAGAGAACAAATGATGATGGCCGCTGAAGAATACGCGCGTACCAAAACCGTTATTATTCGAGGTGAAATGTTTAACGATAAATGGATCGCTGAAGATTCTAAAAGTTAAATGAAGCAGAAGTCCTTTGGATTTATTCCGTGGCTTGTTTTCTTTTTTGTAGCCTTAGTTTCAATTCCTTTTTTTATTTGGTTTGATTTCCTTGGCATAGCAAAATTTGTAGGGATAACTGTTACTGTTAGTTTAGTGATAGTACTGCGGATTTGGCTTTATCGCTTAGGTAAATTAGGTAAGGCACCGCGCGTTTCATTAAATGCAAACGACGTATATGAGTTGAACCGTTTTATGCCCACCTTGGCTGCCCTTCCTTTAGTCGAACAACGTGCATTTCATCATCGAATCGGATTGATTATGTCGCAGATAACGGTTCAACATGAGGCATCTGTTAGCTCACTTAATACATCACCCAAATCGCTTGCCATGCTTGGTGCTGTACTATTTATAATGAATGGGCTTGAAACTCAAAAGGACTTCACCTTTCTGCTTAGCGAGAACACTACCCTGCAGATAAAGGAAAACCAATTGTCTATTTCGTTAGAAGGTGCCTTAGATCTATTAAAAACATATAGCACCGAGCAGATTCTTCATGCTATAGCGGCTTAGTGTTTTTTCCAATCGCTTAATTTGGTGCTCAGTCCGATGGAATTATTCATCCCTGCCTTAGAATATACCATAAAGCCATAATCCAACCTGAATTTCCGGAAATTGAGTCCGACACCGAAGGATAGACCCGCTAAACCGGGTGCTTGTTCCAATTTTAATTCTTGTCTACGGTGGTAATCGAATCCGATGCGCAATTGAAATACACCCTTAGTTACTAATTCAGCTTGCACGGCGAGATGTCTTCCGAGTTGTTCAACAAAGCCCACACTGGGTGGTTGAATCGTGTCTCCCGTAAGGCCATCAATTTTTGGTAAAATAGAGGGGTCATAATATCCGATTTTCCATTGATTTAAGTGATGTCCAATGAACGTAAAACGGAATGGGGCGTGCTTGAGTTTAACGCTGACACTGCTTTGAATTTCTAGTGGAAGGGGATTGAATGCATCATCTAGTCCAGTATATCCTTTAAGTTGTACGCCAACATTTCGCGCAAGTAGTGTAGCATGAATTAATTCGTTTGGGTGGTGGTATTGTATGGCAAAACCACCGGCTAAGCCATAGGAGGAATATGTTTCTAAATACGATCCAATGATACCCGCATTAACTCCTAAAGTAAACACAGGATTTAATTGGTACGCATAACTAGCGCCAGCTTGAAAATCAAAGGCGCTAAATGTATTCGTAGCATTCCCCGTAGCGTCATAGCCTTGAAATGACCCATAACTCACGTGACGAATATAGGGGACTAAAATTCCCTTTTTTACAGAAATCGCGGTGGATATTGTACCGAAAGTTATTCCTGAAGGCAAGATAGCCTGTTGAATTGAGTAATTTCCGAGCATGGATTCATTGGCCAAGGAGGGATTGGTTATTGCAAAATCTAGTGTTTTATCGGCGGTTGGCGAGGCATATCCTCCCAAGCCTGCGGCACGTGCTCCCGTAGGTAAATTTAAAAAACCAAACACATAATTCCCGCCAAGCTGCGCATGCATATGGGTTGATGTCAAACAAATCTGTAGCAATAAGAGGGTATAGAATAACTTCATCGGCGCTTGTCAACGGCAAATTAACAGTAAAATTGTTTAATTTTAATGAAAAAAGTACATGGATTTTTTATCTAGCGCGGATCAGGTAATCTTTGTCGGAAATCA
>JBEIDV010000226.1:0-3017 GCA_040383285.1 Crocinitomicaceae bacterium
CTTCTCAACACAAAAAGAAGCTAATGCAGAACCCGCGATGACTGCTTTTTTCAAGGAATCGAAGGTGACATCCTCTTGTATGGAAAGATATCCCATCAAGCCGCCAGCAAAGGTATCTCCTGCTCCGGTTGGATCAAATACCTCCTCAAGAGGCAAAGCCGGCGCGTAAAAGACTTCATCCGCACTAAATAGCAAGGCGCCGTGTTCTCCTTTTTTAATGATAACTAAGCGAGGACCTAAGTCCATAATGCGTTTGGCCGCCGTTTTAAGTGCGTATTCTCCTGTTAATTGACGTGCTTCTTCATCGTTAACAATCAATAAATCCACCAATTTAAGGGTTTTGTGTAGTTCGTCTAAGGCGATATCCATCCAGAAATTCATGGTATCCATGGCGATTAATTTAGGCCGAACTTCCATTTGTTCAACCACCTTTCGCTGTACATCCGGACTTAAATTCCCCAACATTAAAAAGGGTGCATTTCTATACTCCATGGGAACAACGGGGTCAAAGGTGCCAAGTACATTTAATTCTGTCACCAAGGTATCCCGACTATTCATGTCGTTATGATATTTACCCGCCCAGAAAAATGTTTTTCCACCCTCCGGGATTTGAATGCCGCGAATATCAATTCCTCGATTGACCATTCCGTCAAGAACATCCGTAGGGAAATCTTCTCCTACTACAGACACTAAGGCTTGATTTCTATTAAAAAATGAAGCGGCAAGGGATATATAGGTCCCTGCTCCTCCTACAATTTTGTCCGATTTTCCAAACGGAGTTTCAATGGCATCAAACGCCACACTTCCCACAGTTAATAATTGCATACTAATCTTTTTACAAAGATAGGAAAGCAAAGTGGGAATGGGAACAGGATTCGCTTAAATTATAAATCAAATTTAATCCCTTGCGCTAAGGGTAAACTATCAGAATAATTGATTGTATTTGTTTGACGACGCATGTATATTTTCCAAGAATCAGAACCCGACTCTCTTCCACCACCAGTTTCTTTCTCCCCACCAAAAGCTCCTCCGATTTCAGCTCCAGAAGTACCAATATTCACATTGGCAATACCACAATCCGAACCTGCTTGCGATAAAAAGGCTTCAGCCTCTTTCAAATCATTGGACATTATCGCAGAAGACAATCCTTGAGGCACCCCGTTTTGAATCGCAATTGCTTGGTGCACATCGCCGCTGTATTTCATTACATATAAGATTGGTGCAAAGGTCTCATGCTGAACAATCGCGTAATGATTCTCCGCCTCAATGATACATGGCTTTACATAACATCCCGTTTCATACCCAGCACCCGAAAGTACGCCTCCTTCAACCAATACCTTTCCACCTTCTTGAATCGCTTTTGAAATAGCCGCTTCATATGCCGAAACCGCTGCCGTATCGATTAAGGGTCCAACATGGTTAGATTGATCTAATGGATTGCCAATCTTTAATTGCCCATAGGCATTTATTAAAGCTTCTTTTACTTTATCGTAAACCGACTCATGTATAATCAACCTGCGTGTCGATGTACAGCGTTGACCTGCGGTTCCTACCGCACCAAATACTGCACCTGGAACCACCATTTTCAAATCAGCAGTTGGGGTAATGATAATGGCATTGTTTCCTCCTAACTCCAATAATGAACGTCCTAACCTAGCACCCACCGCTGCGCCCACGGATTTACCCATACGCGTAGAACCTGTAGCTGAAACAAGTGGAACCCGTACATCCTCAGCCATTAGCTTGCCAATTTCTGGTCCACCAATCACTAACGAAGAAACCCCATCGGGAACATTATTCGCTTTGAAAACTTGGTTGGTGATGTATTGACATGCTAAGGCAGTAATTGGTGTTTTCTCAGATGGTTTCCACACACAAACGTCGCCACAAACCCAAGCTAAGGCAGAATTCCAACTCCAAACGGCTACTGGAAAATTAAATGCAGAAATTATTCCTACAACTCCTAAGGGGTGGTATTGCTCATACATCCGATGTCCGGGACGTTCAGAATGCATGGTAAGCCCGTATAATTGCCGGGATAGTCCAACAGCAAAATCACAGATATCAATCATTTCTTGAACTTCACCAAGACCTTCTTGCAAGGACTTACCCATTTCATAGGAAACCAAAATACCTAAGGCTTCTTTGTGAACGCGTAATTGATCGCCTAATTGACGAACTATTTCTCCTCGTTTAGGAGCAGGAACCAAACGCCAAGAAGTAAATGCCTCTTGAGATTTTTGTATAATGCGATCATATTCCGCAGGAGTTACCGGAGTTACAGAAGCGATTGTTGCCCCATCAACCGGAGACACAGAAACAATTGTTTGAGCATCAGAACCAAGGGATTCTGCACCAATATACCCACCAGGGTTTGTCGCTTTTATTTCAAATTGGGCTAAAATTTCGTGGATTTGCATGAAGTTAAATTTTTTACAAAGATAACGGAGTAGTTTAGATAAGTAATCAACCTAAATCACAAAGCAAAAAAAAACCGCCGAAGCGGTTTAATAAGTTACTATGCTTCTTCATCCTCATCTGGATCAGCATCAGAACCTTTAACAGCTCCTCTCGCCATTTTCACAGAAACAACAACAGCATTCGCAGGATCTAAAATTTTAACCCCTGGAATCTCAATGTTTGAAACTCGGTATGAATGACCAATTCGCATTGGAGAAATATCAATTTTAATTTCATCAGGTAATGCAGATGGTAAGCCTTGACAACGCATGTGTCGGAACACTTGCATCAATTTACCTCCGGCCATTACACCACGAGAAGAACCCGTTAAGCGCACTGGCAGTTTTACACGTACTTCCTTAGTGTCGTTTAACTCCAAGAAATCCACGTGCTGAACCGTATCTTTGGTAGGATGTTGTTGTAATTCACGAATAATTGCTTTTGTCTTTTTTCCATTGACATCCAATTCTATTTGATATACATCTGGAGAAAAAACTAATTTCTCAAGTGGTACTCGCTTTACTGCAAAATGCGTTTGTTCGCCTTGGCCATAAAGC
>JBEIDV010000227.1:0-2945 GCA_040383285.1 Crocinitomicaceae bacterium
CCAAAGATAAACGATACTGAATAGAATTTTAAGATTTTCACGCGCTGCGTGTGCTAACAACGGCGCTTTTTCTCTACGAAGGCTTTCACGGATTAAACGCTTAATTCGATTTCGATCGTGCGCCTTTTTAAATCTCTTTTTAGGCACCGTGATCAATACGGCAAAACTTGGCTTATCGGAAGGCTCTAAAGAAATGTGCGACAAAAAAGGAAATACATGTACTTTTTCTTTCATGGTAAATACATGGTCAATTTCCTTTTTCAAAAAAATTCGATGCTCCTTACCAAAGGTTTCGTCCATAACGCAAAGGTAGGGAAAACCTAGGTTGATTTTACTTCGGCCTCAGCGGTCCCGTCGCTCAGTTCGATTTGTATCATTGATCCCGGGTGTAATTCGGTTTTACTCAGCAAGGCCTTTCCGTTACTTCGAGCAATCGCGAATCCCCTGGCTAAAACAGCCGCAGGACTCATTAATTGAACTTGCTTCTCCAGCGATTCAATCAGGGTTGCATTTTTATCTACCATCCGGCTCATGGTAAAGCTAAGTTGCTGCTCAAGCATGGTTCTTCGGTGGTGTTCAATTTGATGTGATTTTTTTACAAGCGTTTGTATGGCAATTGGACTGGATGAAATATACTGTTTATGAAATGATAATACGTGTTGTACTTCTTGAATACAGCGCTGTTCCGCAGTACCCAACTGATTATTGATGCGCTCAAAACGCCACTTGGTAACCCCGTTAATTTTAGAAACGGTTTGGTGAAATGTGTTTTTTGTATCGGTAAGAAGTCGGTTTTGGGCTTGTTTTAGATTGGCACATATGGCATCAAGTTCTAGCAGTTTAAGCTCAAATTCTTGTAATAGGTCAGCGGCCAATACGGACGGGGTAATGGCATGTGAATACGCCACCATTTCTGCCACGGTTAGGTTGGTTGAATGACCAATACCGCACAAAACAGGCAAGGGGAATTCTGCGATTCGTTTACAAAGCTTGAAATCATCGTAGCATGACATCCCCACTTCCGCGCCACCCCCTCTAACAATGACCACTGCATCAAAATATTGTCGAACCCGTTCGATTTTATTAAAAGCCTGTAAAATCGATTCAACGGCTTGATCTCCTTGAACGGTCGCGTTGAAAAGAAAGGTGGAGATTCCAAATTTTGACTGAGACGCTGACAATACCTGCATAAAATCCGAAAGCCCTTTACTTGACTCGGCAGAAATTACGGCAATTCGTTTGGGTAATGATAAACGAAGCGATTGATTCCTTTGGAGTATACCAAGTTTGTTCAAGGCGTCTATTGTTTCGAGCTTTAACTTGTGCAGCGCGCCAAGGGAGTAGCTCGGGTCAATGTCCGTTATGTGAAGACTTAGCCCATAAACTTCACTGAACGTGATTTTCACCAACATCAACACCTCCTTTCCCTCACTAAATGGTTCTTTTACCGTGGCCTCGAATTGTTTTGATATCCGACCATAATTGGTTTTCCATATAACCCCACTCAGGTTAGCAACGATCTTGCCATCCGTGCGCTGTACGAGCTCAGGAAACGCGTGACCACTTGGGAACAGGTTCATTTTGTAGATTTCCGCCTTTACCCAATACGTCCGTTCATACCTTGATTCAAGCGTTTTACGAATCGATTGAGCAACTTGTTTGAGGGTGAAAACTTCGTTAGACATGGCTTAAAAATAAACAAATTGAAGCAGGTAAGTATTTTGTTCAACCGATTAATTGTCTTAACTTTGCCTCCCTCAAACATAAGATTATGGGTGTTAAAATTTTTGCAGGAAGAGCCACACAAACCTTAGGTGCGAATATAGCCGCATGTTATGGTGCTGAATTGGGGGATGTAAAAGTTACCACGTTCAGCGATGGTGAATTCCAACCAAGCTTTGAAGAAACCGTTCGAGGACAGGATGTTTTCATTATTCAATCAACAGTTCCACCACAAGATAATTTGTTTGAGTTGCTGCTTTTAATGGATGCAGCTCGTCGTGCTTCTGCACGAAAAATCATTGCGGTAATTCCTTATTTTGGATTTGCAAGACAAGACCGTAAGGATCAGCCAAGAGTAGCGATTGGCGCCAAATTAGTAGCTAATATGCTTATGGCCGCCGGCGCAGATCGAATTATGACCATGGATTTACATGCCGATCAAATTCAAGGGTTTTTTGAAGTGCCCGTTGATCACTTGTTCGGTTCAACCATTTTTATTCCTGAAATTCAGAAATTGAATTTGGATAATTTAGTAGTAGCAGCGCCTGATGCAGGTGGAGCAAAGCGTGCGAATTCATATGCTAAGATGCTTAATTGCGGGCTAGCCTTGTGTCACAAAAACCGAAAGAAAGCAAATGAAATTGCTGAAATGACGGTGATTGGTGAGGTCGAAGGAAAGGATGTAATTATCATAGACGACATGTGTGATACGGCAGGAACACTCACGACCGCAGCAGATTTGTTAATTGAACGTGGAGCTAAAACCGTGCGTGCATTTTGTACCCATGCGGTATTGTCTGGGCCAGCCTATGAGCGCATAGAAAAATCACATTTAACCGAACTTATTGTAACGGATACCGTTCCATTACGCCAAGCATCGGGAAAAATAAAAGTAGTTTCAGTTGACCATTTATTTGCTGATGTAATCAAGCGAATGGTTAATAATGAATCGATTAGTTCACATTTTGTAATACCTTAAATAAATAATAAATGAAAACAGCACAGTTGAGCGGTTCGCTTCGAGCGAACGTAGGGAAAAAGGATGCTAAAGCGCTTCGAAATGAAGGATTAGTTCCTTGCGTGCTTTATGGCCAAGGCGAACAAACGCATTTTGCAGTAAAGCGAGTACCACTTGAGAAATTAGTTTTTTCTCCAGATGTATATCAAATAGAATTGGATGTCAATGGAAAAAAGACAAAAGCAATTATTCGTGAATTACAACA
>JBEIDV010000228.1:0-2937 GCA_040383285.1 Crocinitomicaceae bacterium
ACATTGAAAAAGGTGCGAAAAACAAAAGACGCCTTGTTCGAAACCCGTTAATTCAACACGCACACGTTAATAATCTATGCGAAATCCATTATATTAAATCGCTTAGATTCAAATCAAATCCTTATTTTTGAGAGATGTTGAGAACTTGGTGCGTCGTCGTATTGCTTTCGTTTTGTTTATTCCCGATTCACGGGCAAAACACACTTTCCCTTGCGGACAAAAACGAACTAGGCATCATTTCAAGGGACTTCAAAGACGGAATACTGGATAGCACTACCCTATCTTCCTACCCCATCAACTTAATTAATAATCAATACTACGTATCCTTCTTAGCTAAGATCAATCCTGATTTTGATAAGCTTACCTTAATGCGATCGCGCTACATTGTAGGGAATCCCATCCGAAATATTGTGAGCATCAAAGTTCCAATTGAAGCGAGCGAATACGTTTCGTCCTTGCAAGGCGTAGAATATCTTGAATTAGCTGGAAAAGTGAACCATCAATTGGACAAAGCGGTTCATGACGTTCGAGCAGATAGTGTGCAGCAAGGCATTGGATTACCTCAAGGGTTCAAAGGAAAAAATGTATACATCGGAGTAACGGATTGGGGATTCGATTACACACACCCGGCTTTTTACGACAGCACCTTAAGCCAAACACGCATCATTGCAGCTTGGGATCAATTTAAAACGAGCGGACCTCATCCGCAAGGATTTAATTATGGAACAGAACATGTGGGCGCTAGTGCGCTCTTAGCCGCAGGAAGTGATACAGCAAATATTTACAGTTACAGTACGCACGGTACGCACGTGGCCTCCATTGCAGGCGGATGTGGAGCAGGAACCGCTTATCGAGGCGTTGCTTATGATGCAAATTTTCTCTTCGTTACATTTTTAGTAGATGAAGGAGCCGTGTTAGATGCGTGGGAATGGATGTATCAAAAAGCTCAAGCTGCCGGAAAACGACTGGTTATAAATATGAGTTGGGGCTTATATCACTTCGGTTCATTAGACGGGAATTCCTTGTTAAGTCAAGCCATTACTGCATACTCTGACCTAGGCGTTGTGTTTGTTAATTCCGCTGGTAATAACGGCAACGTAAATTTTCACCTTAAAAAAACCTTTAATAATGACCAACTAAATTCAAAAGTTGATTTTTATTCCTACGCCGCCAATGCTAACATGTGGGGTCAAAGCATCCATGCCTGGGGTGAAGTGGGCCATTCCTTTTCGAATGGAATTGTTGTTAAGAACGCAAGCAATGCAACCCTTGCTGAAACACCGTTCTATAGCACCAACTTCACCAATACGTACATAGATACCTTCTTAGTAGCAGGAACCGATACGATTTTTTACAACATTGCAGCAGATTCAGCCCATCCATTGAATCAAAAACCTCAGATGCGCTTACGTGTAAAATGCACGAACACAGCTCTAAAAATCCTTCTGAAATCTACCGCGATTGACGGCACCGTAAATTATTGGAATGTGACGGAATTAACTACCGATGTTGGAAACTGGGGTATGCCATTCTCTTATTCCGGAACGGGAACAACTCCAGGAGATGCAGACCACGGGATTTCTGAACCTTCATGTTCGGACGATGTAATTAGCGTTGCGGCCTATGCGCCGTCCTATCAAACACCCGGTGGCGCTACCGTGGGAGGAGGTCTTGCCAGTTTTTCCAGTCACGGTCCACGCTATGACGGCGTAATGAAACCTGACATTGCAGCGCCAGGAGTATCCATTTGCAGCGCCATTTCTTCGTATACGGACGCAGCCTACACCACGATTTCTTCTGTTACGTTCAACAATAAAACCTATGATTATGCAAAGTTCTCTGGAACTTCCATGTCTGGTCCAGTGGTTGCCGGGGTGTGTGCCTTAATTTTAGAAGCCAATCCGTGGCTTTCTGCAGCTCAAGTTAAACAACTCATAAAAGAAACAGCTCGCACAGATAATTTCACGGGAGTTATTCCTGCCCTAGGCAGTCCACTGTGGGGTATGGGGAAATTGAATGCCTATGAAGCCGTTAAAGAGGCATTGGCCTTGGTTGAAGTCCCTGAAAACACGGTTGATAATGCGTGGAATGTTTACCCAAATCCTGTTATAGAAAGCTTACATTTCACCTTAGTGGATGAATTACCCAAAGAATGTATGATTGTAGATGCACAAGGTAAGTGCATGGCGCTTCCAATTCAGGATGAGCACGTTTCGGTAAAACATCTAAAACCCGGTCAATACACCTTACGACTTCTTATTGATGGAAAAGCGCAATCAGCATCGTTCATAAAAGCTAATTAATGTCCCTCACTATACGTGCTATTGGATCTTCAGAATTACATCTTGTAACGGAGCTTTCTGCCCAAATTTGGCCGATTGCGTACAAAGAAATTATAACACAGGAACAAATTAAATACATGCTTAGTACCATGTATTCACAGGAAGCACTTGAACAAAACCTAAGCGACGGACATGTTTTTTTAATTGCAGAACGCGACGGAAAACCCGTTGGATATGCAGGGTATCAGGCCAACTTTTCTCAGTTAGAATTTAGCAAACTGCATAAGCTTTATGTGCTACCTGAAACACAACATACCGGAGTTGGCGGTGCATTATTTAATGCGGTAGTCACGGGAAGTACGAATGAACACTGCAAGCACCTCATCCTTCAAGTCAATAAAAATAATCCAGCCCTTCAATTTTACCATAAAAAAGGCATGTACATTCATGAGGAAGTAGTCTTCGATATTGGTAATGGCTTCGTGATGGACGACTACATCATGCGCCTAGATTGGTGAAAATTAGTACCTTCGCATCATGTTGAAAATAGACATGCACACGCATATTCTTCCGAAAACGATGCCCAATTGGACAGAGAAATTCGGATATGGAAAATTCATTCACCTGGAATCTAATGCCGATGGATCGGCCAATA
>JBEIDV010000229.1:0-2900 GCA_040383285.1 Crocinitomicaceae bacterium
AAATGGATTTAAAAAATGAACTTTGGTTAGCTAAACCACATTACGCTAAAGTTTTAGAGGTAGTAGTTGGTGAAGACCGAAAGAAAGATTCCAATAAAAAAATGGTGATTGAATCCGCAAGATATTTGGGTAATTACTATGCTACTTCTACAGAAAAAGATAAAGCAAAAGTCCTAGAAAACTTCCAGATCGTTTATGACTTAGATCCGAACGATACCCAGGCAAAACAAATTTTAGGTATTAAATAATTCGAGGGGCTTAGGCCCCTTTTTTTATGAGCGATTTTCCGGTCATTTCTTTCGGTTGCACTAATTCCATGAGCGCTAAGATGGTAGGTGCGACATCTGCTAATACGCCATCCGTTAAGGGTTCATTACCACTACCCACCAACACACAAGGTACGTGATTTAGGCTGTGCGCCGTATTCGGGCTTCCGTCTGGGTTTAAGGCGTAATCGGCATTGCCATGGTCAGCAATAACAATGAATGAATATCCTTGTGGAAGCAAGGATTCAATAATTTCTTTCAGCTTATTATCTACCGTTTCAACGGCCTTGATTATGGCATCATAAACCCCCGTATGACCAACCATATCAGGATTCGCAAAGTTTAGGCAAAAGAAATCTGGCAGTTGCTGTTTCACATATGAAATCAGGGTTGATTTAACTTCTTCCGCACTCATCTCCGGTTGTAGGTCATACGTTGCAACTTTTGGAGAATTAATCATTAACCGTGTTTCCTTTTCAAAGGGTTCTTCACGGCCGCCATTAAAAAAATAGGTGACGTGAGGGTATTTTTCCGTTTCAGCAATTCGAACCTGACACTTCCCCTGAGTAGCCAACACTTCGCCTAAGGTTTGCGCTAAATTGTCTTTTTGAAATACCACATGCATATTCTCAAACGAATCATCATACGTAGTCATCGTAACATAATGTAGTTTTAGTGGCTTCATGTTGAATCCATCAATGGCATGCTGAGAAAGCACTTCGGCTATTTCCCTCGGACGATCGGTTCTGAAATTGAAACTAATTACTACATCACCGGGTTCGATTAATCCCTCTTGGTCACAACGAATAGCTTGTATAAACTCATCGGTAATGCCCTCTTCATATGATTTCTTAATCGCTTCGATTGAAGAATTAATAGGTGCCCCCTCTCCGTTTACGTAAAGGTTATAGGCTTTCTCAACACGTTCCCATCGGCGATCTCGATCCATAGCATAATATCTTCCAATAATAGATGCGATTTTAATATTCGGCGTAAGTCGTTGTTCAAGCGCTTGAAAGTCTGTGATGGCAGATTTTGGATCGCAGTCACGTCCATCGGTGATGGCATGAATAAACACCTTTTTTGCCTCTTTTTCTACGCACAGGTCAATCAAGGCTTCAAGGTGATTAAACGCGCTGTGAACCCCTCCATGCGAAACTAAACCGAGTAAATGTATCTTACAGTGGTTCTTGGACGCATAGTCAAGTGCATCCAGTAAGATTTGGTTAGTAAAGAAACTACGGTCTTTTATGGCATTGTTTATACGCGAAAGCTCTTGATATACAATTCTTCCCGCCCCAATATTCAAGTGCCCGACTTCCGAATTGCCCATTTGTCCATCGGGTAATCCAACAGCCTCGCCACAAGCACTGAGTTTACTGCTTGGGTAATGCGACATAAGATGGTCCATATAAGGCGTATTTGCCTGATAAACTGCATCTGCTTGTGTTTGATCACCTATGCCCCAACCGTCTAAAATGATTAGTCCTACCTTTTGATTCATTTTGGTAATGTTATCGTGAATATTGACCCTTTCGGTAACTGCTCTTTGTACGTTAATGTTCCTTGATGCAATTCAATAAATTGTTTAGCAATAAAAAGTCCGAGCCCTGTCCCTGGTTTTTCTCGTTTGTTTTCATCACCGGAGCGAAAGAACTTATCATAAATGAATGGACGGTCTGCTTCGTTGATTCCTATCCCGTCATCTGAGACTTGTATTTTAACACGGGTTGCTTCCTCTTCAAGATCAATGGCAATGTGTTGCGCACCGTATTTTACACTGTTCTCCACTAAATGAATTAAGACCCCTTCCAGCATGAATCTATCTGCTTGAAAAATAAAGGAATTTGGAGTTTTTATGCGGAGGTCTGAATTGGGAAATCGTTCTTGAAGTTGCTTCATTAATTCCGGATTGAATTCATCCGTTCCTATGGTAGTTCTAAACAATTCGACTCGTTGATTTTCGAGGCTTGCCGCATGCAGCATATTTTGAATCAGAGATTCAGACTTTTTATTTTCATCTAATGCTTTTTCCAAGAATACACGTATTTGATCCGGTTCTAATTCATGCTTAATAATGGTTTGAAGAATAAGCTGTACAGACGAAATAGGCGTTTTTAATTCATGGGTAACAGAAAGCAAGAAGTTCGATTGACGTTGATGTAAAGATAATTCACGTTGTATACTTATTTGATAGCGTGAAATACCATAAATAAGTATGAGTAAGAAAACGCTTCCTTCACCTATAACCATGGTTGCTTTCGCAGGATTTTCCTTAATAAGCATATAACCCCACCATAAGAATTGAAGGATAATATATGCCGATAAGATGGCAAGAAAATAGCTTGTTGTTTTCTTATTTGATTTGTTTTTCATTCGTTTACAAAAGTACTGAATGTAAGTTGTTTGGATTGAATACGTGGAATGATTTCCATGAGGAGTTCTTCAATTCGTTCTTCCGTTTTTTGACTGTCATGAAACACCAATACATCGCCCGCTTTAATGTGCTTTGCCGCAGCGATTATTGTGTTGTTTTTTAGTTTGGGATCATAGTCTTTACTTAACCAAGACCACATGATTATTTGATATCCTGCATTCTTAAGGCGATAAATACTTCGAAGGTTAATTCGGCCA
>JBEIDV010000230.1:0-2850 GCA_040383285.1 Crocinitomicaceae bacterium
ACGGCTTCCATGACAGAAACCATTGCATACTGGGTAAATTGGTCCATTTTTCGGGCCTCTTTTTTATCAATAAATTGCTCCACATCGAACCCCTTCACCTCACAGGCAAATTGAGTTTTAAATAAGGACGCATCAAATTGTTTAATTGGCGCTGCCCCACTTTTACCGGCCAACAAATTATTCCAATATTCTGAAACAGTATTACCGATGGGCGTAAGCGCACCAAGACCGGTTACAACGACTCGCTTTAATTGCATGCTGTAATCCTTAAAAGGTTGGAAGTTGAGTTATATTACTTCGCGTTGCTTTCAATGTAAGAAACCGCATCTCCAACAGTTTGGATAGTTTCCGCTTGATCATCTGGAATAGAAATACTAAACTGTTTTTCAAATTCCATAATTAATTCTACGGTATCCAAAGAGTCAGCACCTAAGTCGTTGGTGAAGCTTGCTCCATCCGTTACTTCAGATTCTTCAACATTTAACTTGTCTACAATGATTGCAATCACTTTACTTCTGATATCAGACATCTTATTTTATTTTAAAGGTTTTAAGCCTGCAAAGAAAAAAACAAACTCGTAAATATCAAAATTATTCCCAATTATTTATCAACGAAATTCATGGGGATAACTATTATTACACAAGCCTTTCATTATTTTTGTGCCGTGAAAGAACCTATTAAGCTCGTTATCTTAATCTCTGGAAAAGGCTCCAACGCTCGGAATTTAATTCAATATTTCGAAAATGACTTGGGAGTAAATGTGTGTGGAGTAATTAGCTCCAAGCCAAACCCAGAGATGGAATCATACTGCATTGAAAATCAACTATTTTACAAAGAATTCACACCTTGGAACGAAGCGAACGCGCTGGATCTGTTAACATCTCATGCGTGTGACCTCGTAATATTAGCTGGTTTCCTTAAAAAAATAAGTGCCGCATGTATCGCTGCATTTCCTAATCGAATTATTAACATTCACCCCTCCTTACTTCCAAAATACGGCGGTGCAGGCATGTATGGTCGACGCGTGCACGAGGCTGTCTTTACCAATAACGAACCGAAAACAGGAATTAGCGTTCACTTAGTAAATGAACACTATGATGAAGGTGAAATATTAGAACAGCATGAATGTGCCGTACAACCCGATGATACCCCGGCGATGATTGAGGCGAAGGTACAGCAGTTAGAACATCAGTTTTTTCCTAAAGCAATTGAAAACTATTGTTTATCCCTGAAGCGCTAACTTAAGGTGTTGGCCAAACCAATAACAATCTTCAAAACTATTATATAGCGGGGCTGGAGCAACCCGAATCACATTTGGCTCCCTCCAATCTGCCGTGACACCCAGCGAGGTAAGTGTATCAAATAAAGCCCGCCCCTGTCCAGTTGCCTTGATAGAAAGCTGCGCGCCGCGCTTTTTCGGATTAGCCGGAGTAATTATTTCAAACCCTGAAGAATCATGAGCGCTGGTTGACACGTCATTCACAACGTAGGCTAAATAACTAGTTAAAATGTCTCTTTTTTGTCCGATACGCTCCATGCCGGCGGCTTCGAAAAGTTCTAGCGATGCCAAATGTACCGCCATGCCCAAAACGGGCGCGTTACTAAGTTGCCAACCCTCTGCTCCGGGAATTGGATTAAATCCTGGCTCCATAGAAAATCGCGTCTCTTTCGTGTGTCCCCACCAACCCGCAAGACGCGGAAGGTCCTTTCGGTACGCATGGCGTTCGTGAACAAAAAAACCAGAAACGCCACCCGGAGAAGAATTTAAGTATTTGTATCCACACCACGCGGCAAAATCAGGGCCCCATTCATGAAGGTTTAAATTAATGTTTCCTGCGGCATGCGCTAAATCAAATCCTACCATGGCTCCTACTGCATGTGCTTTTTGCGTAATAGTTTGTACGTCAAAATATTGCCCCGTATAGTAGTTAACACCACCCCATAACACCAAGGCTAAGGTTTCCCCAAGCTCTTCAATTTTTTGATAAATATCTTCTTCATGGATGAGCTCTTCGCCTGCACGTGGTGTTACCCAAACCAAATCGCTCGCTGGTAACCCGTGTATTTGCAATTGAGACTCAAGCGCATATTGATCACTGGGAAAAGCCTTTGCTTCACAAAGTATTTTGGTTCGTTTACCCTGCGGGGTATAAAACGAAGCCATGAGTAAATGTAAGTTGGTGGTTAAACTATGCGTGGTGCACACCTCAATCGGTTTTGCACCAACAATGGCCGCCACCTTTTCTGTTAATAATTCATGATAAGAATACCATGGGCGACGCCCTTCAAAATGACCCTCAACGCCAAGCGCTCCCCAATCCTCAAGTTCTTCTAAGAGGTACTGTTTGGCTTTTTTAGGTTGTAATCCAAGGGAGTTTCCAGTAAAATATACCGGGTGTTCTTTACCAAAGCTTGGAAATATGAATTCATCTCTAAACGACCTCAAGGGGTCCTTGTTGTCCATTTCTTTTGCAAATTCTAAGGTGTTTTCAAAGTGCATCCGATTCGATTTTCGTAGTTTTGTATGCAAAGATAAGGAACAATGACGCAACTCAACCGCACACAATCTAACCGGCTTTTTGCAGAATCATCCACCCTGTTCCCTGGTGGCGTAAATTCACCTGTCCGAGCCTTTAAAAGCGTGGGGGGAACTCCCTTGTTTTTTTCTAAAGGGAACGGCTCAACAGTTTGGGATGAAGATGGGAATCAATTCATCGATTTTTGCAACAGTTGGGGACCCTTAATTCATGGGCATGCCAACAAATACGTTGAAGAAAAAATAATTCAAACCTTGAAAAACGGTGCGAGTTTTGGTGCGCCTACCCGATTAGAAAGTGAACTAGCGAAACT
>JBEIDV010000231.1:0-2744 GCA_040383285.1 Crocinitomicaceae bacterium
CAACTGTTTATCATTACCGTTTGATCGCAGGCTTGAAAGTCTGATTTAAATGAAGGTAAATACAACTCCTTCATGTATTTATCTTGAATCCAAGCGGGGGTTCGATCACGTCCACTGGCAGCGGCACTATACACAACAAAGTGTTTCATACACGATAGCACATGTACCGAATCAATTACGCGTGGATTAGTTCCTTGATACCCTTTAATAATGGCTGCTCCCATTACCGAAACCAAATATGGGTCCTCACCCAGCGTTTCAAACGTTCTTGACCAGAGAGGGTTTCTTCCTAAATCTAACACTGGAGAAAAATTCCAAGGAATGCCTGATGCTCTGGTTTCATAGGCCGTAATTCGGCCAAATTCTTGCGCTAAAGTTGGATTCCACGTAGCTGCCAACCCTATTTCTTGAGGAAATAAGGTTGCTCCTTGGGTATAATTCACCCCGTGAATGGCATCTATGCCATAAAGCACGGGAATCTTAATTCTACCCGAAGTATAATACGATTGAATGGTTTGTGTAATTTCTTGCCATTGCGCTCGGGTTAGCGTATGCCAACTCACGTTAAGGATTGAACCCACTTTGTATTTAACAAGGGCTTCTGTGAGTTTATTGGTGTCCAATTTAAGCGGAACCAAGGTTCTGCCTTGCCCATCTGTTTGTGCAACGGCATCCAAGGTAATTTGACATGTTTGTCCTACCTTTTCTTCTAAGGTTAAGTTTGTACGCGCAGTAGCATGTTCATTTCTTGTAACTACACATGAGGCTAATGCACCAAGGCACAAATAAAACAAGAATTTTTTCATCGCACTGGTCTATTGAAAAACGCGCACATAATCCACGTACATCGTTTGAGGAAGTTGTGTGGTTGCATCTGGATTACCGGGCCAATTACCACCAACCGCTACATTGAAAATCAAGAAGAACTTTTCTTGAAATTCAGCCAATTGTGCTGGGGTTGTACTCATGGTATTAAACACGGTGTTATCTACTAACCAGGTAATGCTATTTGCATTCCATACGATGGAGAACACATGAAATTCATCTGCAAAAATCCCTGAGTTTAATGTATAGCTATCGCCAAATTGTGCATGTGAACCATTATCACTCCAATGGGCCGTTCCGTGAACCGTTTTGTCATTATTACCCGCACCGCCGATCAATTCCATAATATCTATCTCCCCACAGGCAGGCCAACTAACAGAATTAATATTATCTCCCAACATCCACAAAGCCGGCCAAATGCCTTGACCCTTTGGTAATGCTGCCCGAATGTCGATACGTCCATATTTCCAAGATTGAATGCCTTGTGTCTTAATACGACTTGAGGTATAATTTTGTCCGCCCATCGCTTCTTGTTTGGCGGTAATCTGAAGTACGCCGCCAGAAACCGTAGTATTTTGACTGGTGTAATATTGAAGTTCATTGTTACCCCATCCCCAATTACCATTGCCGGTTTCATGCACCCAATCCGCAGAGAGGGCATTCCCATTAAATTCATCGTGCCAAACTAAGGTATACCCATTGTAGCTCATTGGGCTTGTTGGGCCACTGGTAGGTGCGCCCGTACCGCCCAGGTTCAGGTTGATTTCAAATACATCGGTTTCCGTAATAAAATGTTCCGACGTCGTATAGGCAACGGTTTTAACCGAATACTCACCCGATGTGGAATAGGTATGTGTTGCCACACCCGCATTGGATTTTATCATAGTAGAATCGCCATTTTCATAAAAAGTGAAAATATAGAAATTCGCCGAATCCGCATGGGCTGTAACATCCACGGTTGCTGAATTAATATCCAATGTTACCTGCAGATTGGAAGGTAAAACTATATCCTTAGGTGTATAATTATCCTTTTGACAAGCAGCCAAAATAACTAAAATGGAAAGTAGCATAACTAAGTTTTTCATGATATTATTATTCAGTTTTTAATTTAAGATACCAATTTAATCCACCCAAGTGATGTCCGTATTGTAAGTACATCGTTGAGTCTGTCAACTCCAAAATACGATACGTATTAACGCCCGTATAAAACCCAATAAATGCACCATTTGAAATCGTTATGGTGTTCTCTGCACCTTCAACCAAATTCCAAGACTTGTCCATTTGGTTCGGATAAGGCGCGGTAAAATCAGCTAGATTTTCAAAAGAACCCGGAAAACTTGCAGCAATTGAATTGTGAACATAGACATCTCCGTTGGTAATCATATCAAACTTAAAGGCATTTAAATGAAACACATATTTGTCGTTGTACAAACCGCATCCAGGTTTCTCATTTGCACCAGCAGCCCACCATTCGGGTGTAGCTCCCAATGGACTTTCTGGATCCGGACCGACGCCAAGGTGACCACTTAAAACAGAATCAATCACCCATGTTTTATAACCTGGACCATTAGCCCCACCCGTTAGTTTGTTGTAAAACGGATTATCTAGTAAAGATAAATCGGTTTGAGCAATCACCACTTGCTGCGTGGATGAGCGGCTACCGCCTTTATTAAACACTGTAAGGGTAATTGTATAGGTGCCGGCATACGGATACGTTGCCACAACTTCAACGCCTTCGCCCTTCACCCCATTTCCAAAATCCCAACGACATACTAAATTCGGGTTGCTCGCCGTAAGTTGAATAATGTTAGCATTAGAATCGGAAGGTACTGCTGTAAATGCAGCATCCGTTTGACTTGGCGGATCGCCTAAGGTTGGACGAACTTTCTTACACGATAGCAAGGCTGTACATGCCAAGA
>JBEIDV010000232.1:0-2726 GCA_040383285.1 Crocinitomicaceae bacterium
ACAGTTACTATTTAAGTAAGCAAGCCGGAGGTCTACACGATACCATGGCGAAGCATACGCCAGACACCTCGCTGCGCCAACGAAATTGGTTTGAAGTTCCATGGAAAATGGCTTCCATACAGCTTTATCACACATTTAAAAATGAACTAAAACTGCACGCAACCCTCAACTATTTGCATGGAAATAGAAACAGTGTTGGATTCTTAAAAGCCATCAATATTGCAGATACCTTTAATACTAATATTGGTTCATATAATTTAAGAGATGTCGATAGAGACATATACAACACGATTTCCAGTGAAATACGACTGAGTAAAGGTTATAAAATCGGAGGCCGAAACCAAGTGATTAACGGCGGGGTGCGCTATTGCTTAAGTGACATTCAACGCCTACAAAAAGGAATAGGAACCGGAGGAAGCGACTTCGATTTATCCGTTCGTGCGGATAATTCTGGAAATCTCTATCAACGAGACCTTGATTTACAAACACAAAATGCCGCTATTTTCATGGAGAATCTATTTAGCATTGGCAAGAAATTAAGCATAATCCCTGGGTTTAGAGCAGAAACAATTCAAGCCTCCATGAGTGGACGGACAAACCAAGTTAGTGGTGGGTATATTTCTGAACAATCGAAAGATCGCTACATATTACTCGGTGGCGTCAGTTCTAAATATTCATTGATTAAAAACCCTTCATTAAATGCTACCATTTATGCCAATGCCAATCAAAATTACCGTCCTGTAATGTATAGTGAATTAATCCCCTCAGCAATGGCTGAAATTGTGGACTCCAACATGACTGATGTTACTGGATATAGTAGTGAATTCGGAATCAAAGGCAATAGATTGTTTAGAGGAATGAATTTCACATACGATATAAATGCCTTTTATATTCGATATAACAACAAGATAGGAACGATACCTCCTATTGATTTTGGACCAACATTAAAAACGAATATTGGCGATTTAGAATCTAAAGGTGTTGAATTCTTCACTGAACTTAGTTTCTTCAACCCGTTTATGTCAAAGGTAACCGAACAACTTAGTTTTTACGTGAGCGGAACCGTTATGGATGCGCGCTACAAACGCTGGAATAACATAGCCATTGCAGGAGATGAAGCAACATCAATTGTGGGTAAAAAGGCAGAATATGCCCCTGAACAGATTATTAGAGCGGGTGTAGAATATAAAGCAGGAATTTTCGCAATTAACTATCAGTTTCATTACACCTCGGCAAGTTTTTCTGATGCTGCCAATACGCTGGAACCAAATGCTACGGCAACGGTTGGACAACTGCCTGCATACAGTCTACACGATGCAAGCATGAGCCTACAACTCTTTGAAAACTACCAATTTAAAGCCGGAGTAAATAATATATTAAATCAAATTAGCCCGATTCGACGCAGCGGTGGTTACCCTGGGCCGGGCCTATTAACCAATCAAGGCCGTTCTATTTATTTCACCTTAAGCATAAAAATTTAAGAAGAAATTGATGGAATAGTAGGGCCTACTGATTTTTTTCATAAATTCGGCGTGTAAAAACAATTATTAAACGTGTCTAACCTGTTATGATCAGTATTTTCGTAGCCAAACTTGATTTTGGTGTCGACAACGCACAATTGCGTTCGCTCTTTGAGCCATACGGAAAAGTTAACAAAGCCACCGTAGCTATCGATAAAGAAACCGGGCGCTCACGCGGCTTCGGTTTTGTTGAAATGGATGATGAATCCGAAGGATCGGCAGCTATTGATGCACTTGACGGCTTTTCTGTAAATGGCCGAACAATCGCAGTAAAAAAAGCCGAAGATCGCGGTGATAACCGGAACCAAGGTCCAAGAACCGAAGCTCCCAGAAGAACGGAAGGATATCAGCCTGAGAACAGAAAACCTGCAACCGAAGGCTTCGTACCTACCCCATTCGACCCGAATGCACTAGACCCTCGAAAAAAGATAATCCCAAAGGAAAAAGAACGAAAACCAGACACTGAAGTGGATCGCTCTAAAAAACCAAAAATGGATGCCTATAAAAAAAGCGGTAAAAAGGACCGGTTTTTTGATGACGACGACGACGACGAGCTTGCAGGAGGTTTGTTTTCGTTTGATGATGAAGAAGACGAAGATTAATTAAAATCGGAATAAAAAAATGGCCAATCCGTCGATTGGCCATTTTTTGTACCTTTGCATTCATGTCGGAAACCTATTCCCACTTTCTTCAACACCCCGTATTTAAAGTTGTTTCTGAACTATGTTCCCAACAAAACATTCCTGCCTATGTGATTGGCGGATATGTGCGTGATGCTATGTTGGGGAGATCCTGTAAAGATATTGATATCGTAGTAGTCGGTGATGGCCCTGAATTCGCATCCCTCGTTGCTTCGAAACTCCGGGTAAAAAATCTATCGATTTATAAGCGATACGGAACCGCTCATTTTAGATACAAAGACTTAGATGTTGAATTTGTTGGTGCTCGCAAAGAATCATATACCGAAGATTCAAGAAAACCATCCACCCTACCCGGAACATTGCGTGATGACCAACTTCGTCGTGATTTCACAATAAACGCATTGGCTTTCAACTTGAATCAGGAACACTTTGGGGAACTTGAAGACCCATTTAATGGACTTGAGGATTTAGAAAAAGAGATTCTTCGAACGCCCTTAGATCCAATAATCACCTATTCGGACGACCCCCTTCGAATGATGCGAGCCATTCGATTTGCAACACAACT
>JBEIDV010000233.1:0-2726 GCA_040383285.1 Crocinitomicaceae bacterium
ATCCTCATAGGTATACATTCGAGATGCATTTTCATACCCGTCAGTAATTATTATTACAACTACCGATGTATCCTCGTTGGTTATCTGATGGCCGAAACGCGTTTTGATGTCATAAACAGACTTACCAATAGCGTCTAACAGCGCCGTTGTTCCACCCAATTGATAATCATGCATCGACAAGGGTAATAACTCATCGACCAGTTTAAAATCAGAGATGTTATTCCCAACATGCGCATCGAAAAACCTAAGTCCCATTATAATTTCCTGGTCCAGATACTTCCGCTGAATCCCTTGTGCCGCTTGTAATTGTTCATTGTAGCCCGACACCACGTGTCGCTCCATTCCTGCCATAGATCCACTTCGGTCTACGATGAGTTGATACACTGTTCTTTTTTTCATGTTGTTGTTTTTTATTTGGTTAAACATTCTGGTGCAAAGTTGACACACAACAGACCGACATAAAATTCCTTGCAACCTTGCAAGGTATAGTTGAATTACTTTCAGAAAATTTCCGTAAATTCGCACCCAAATACGTAATTATGGATAGGTTCAATTGGGAAGACATCAAACAAAAATTCAAATCAGATAAACGATTCAAGCTATACACCTATATCGGTGGTGGGGCGATTGTTCTAGTTGCTTTATTCCTTGGATATCGTCAATTAATCTGGGCGCCTGCCGATGAAAAAGCAAATGATGGATGGTGGTCCGCGTTGAATTACGTTGAAAAAGATTCTACAGATCAAGCCATTAAGGTATTAGTTCCTTTTGTTAAAAAATTCGATGGTCACGTGGGTGGCGAGATTGGACAATACTTGCTTGGTACCCAATACATGAAGAAGGGGCAATTCCAAAAGGCAATGAATGAATTAGAAGATGTATCTGTTTCAGACACCTATATGTCGGTAATGACGGTTGGCCTTCAAGGAGACTGTCTTTCAGAACTAAAAAACTACGAACAAGCAACAACAAAATATGCTGAAGCGGCTGATATGCTTGACAACGAGTTTACCGCACCAATGTATTTATTCAAAGCGGGCTTGCACGCCGAATTAGCAAAAAATTATGAAGACGCTACGACTTATTTCACTCGTATTCGCGATGATTACCCAGACTATGGAAACCAAAAAACCATAGATAAATATATCGCCAGAGTTTCTTCTGTTAAAGGAAAATAAGATGGCAACTGAAGGCCATCACTTGTCCACCTTTAACACAAAGGTTCTTGATGGAGTCTCGTCTTTTCATGTCGGAATCGTTGTTTCAGAATGGAATTCGGAAATAACTCATGCCTTAGCTCATGGCGCGATGGATGTATTCACTCAAGCTGGAATTACTTCTATTGAACGAATTTCTGTTCCAGGTTCTTTTGAACTCCCCCTAGCAGCACAACAATTGTTTACTAAACATCCGGATATGGATGGTGTCCTTGTAATTGGGAATGTGATTCAAGGCGAAACCAAACATTTTGATTTTGTATGTCAAGGATTAACTCAAGGAGTTATGGATGTGATGCTAAAATTCAATAAACCGGTAAGTTTTTGTGTCTTGACAGACCTTAACAAACAACAATCCCTGGATCGTTCCGGAGGAAAGCACGGAAACAAGGGGGTTGAATGCGCGGTAGCTTTGCTACAAATGATCAAACTTCAAAAATAATCCAATGACTTTAATTAAATCAATCTCTGGATTTCGTGGAACAATCGGAGGCCAGGCCGGTGATAACCTCACCCCTATTGACGCCGTGCTTTTTGCTGCAGCCTATGGTACGTGGTTAAAGAATCAAACTTCTGATCAAACCCTACGCGTTGTGATTGGGCGAGATGCGCGCATTTCTGGTCCGATGGTTTCAAACTTAGTGGCTAACACCTTAATTGGCCTTGGAATTCACGTGGTCGATTTAGGGCTTTCCACTACCCCAACCGTAGAAATTGCCGTGCCGTTAGAAAAAGCGCACGGGGGGATTATCCTAACCGCTTCACACAATCCGAAGCAATGGAATGCCCTGAAGTTATTAAACCACCGCGGCGAGTTTTTATCTGCCCAAGCCGGTGCAGAAGTATTAGCCTTATCTGAAGCAGGAACATTTGATTTTGCTTCCGTAGATGAGCTTGGTACACATACCCATGACGATAGTTACCTGAGTAAACACATCGATTCCATTCTCGCACTCCCCTTAGTTAATCGTTCCGCCATTGCCGCCGCAAATTTCAAGGTAGTTGTGGATGCGGTGAATTCCTCGGGTGGAATTTTTGTCCCAGCCTTGTTGGATGCACTTGGGGTAACCCAAATCACGAAATTGTACTGCGAACCTACGGGACACTTTCCGCATAATCCGGAGCCTTTACCAGAACATCTTGGCGATCTTGCCAATGAAATAAATGCCAACCAAGCCGATCTTGGAATTACTGTGGACCCAGATGTGGATCGCTTGGCGATGGTTTGTGAAGATGGAAGTATGTTTGGGGAAGAATATACCCTCGTAGCCGTTGCTGATTACGTGCTATCAAAAACTCCTGGATCAACCGTTTCAAATCTGTCTTCTACCCGTGCATTGCGAGATGTCACAGAAGAATGGCATAAGCAATCCTATGCCGCTGCTGCGGTAGGTGAAGTGAACGTGGTAGAAAAAATGAAAGCCATACAGGCAGTGATTGGCGGTGAAGGAAATGGTGGAATTATCTACCCTGAATCGCATTACGGACGGGACGCCTTAGTTGGAATTG
>JBEIDV010000234.1:0-2710 GCA_040383285.1 Crocinitomicaceae bacterium
GCCAATTTATTAAGCTTTTCTGACCCCACTAAGAGTTCAGACCGTTCTAACCAATGACTCATGCCCCAAAAATAGCCAAAAAATTTTGTTCAATTTGAGCATATACTTCTTCGAGTGGGGTGGAGGTGGCTTGGGAATAGTCGAGGTAGACTTGATTAATATCTATTGCTGTATCATCGGTTTCAAACAAAATTCTATTCAAGGGAATATGAGTTAGGATTGATTGCATGTGTGGGTTTTGTAGGCTGGCAGGACCTAGACTAAGTATTACCTTGGTTTGCAATAAGCGTGGAACTTGTTTGGGGGAATTAAATCCATGAATAATCCAAGGCGTTTGCTGCTTCGATTTGAGTAAGGCATAAAATTCGTCCCATGCACGGACCAGGTGAAAGATGACTGGTTTTTGCAGTTCATTCGCAAGAGTGAGTTGGGCTAAGAGCATTGCACGTTGGATTTCCATGGAAGGCCCTCTCAAGCGATCCAATCCAACTTCTCCAAGCGCCCGGCAGTTCTGATGATGCATGGCTGGGATTATTTCGCTAAGCGGCTTAACATCTGCATGCCATGGATGCACACCCACTGAAAACAGGCTCGCCGTGTATTCAGCGTCACTTTGGTAAATTCCCATGTGATTATCAGGGATTTTATGGGTGTGTGCGTCGTAGCATTTCATTTCAATTCAAAATTAAGCGTGAATTAAGAAATATCGCGTAGTCACATGATTTTTTGTATATTCGGCAGCAATAATCTTTAAAACTAAGCTATGAGTAACGCTGACAATAAGAATGAAATTCAAATGCTTTTCGGACACCCGAAGGGTTTGTGGTTTATGTTTGGAACCGAGATGTGGGAGCGCTTTGGGTACTATTTAATGCTCGGAATCTTCTCGCTTTACATGCTTGATGGTTGGAATAATGGTGGAATGGGCTTTGATGGTCAATTGAAATCGGATATTTATGGTACCTACCTCGGATTGGTTTACTTAACACCGTTCATTGGAGGTTTGTTAGCTGATCGTTTATTAGGGTACAGAAGATCAATCATAATTGGTGGATTAATGATGGCCGCAGGATATTTTATGTTAGCGATGCATACCATTCCAAGTTTTTATATCGCCTTACTCTTAATTATTCTTGGCAATGGGTTCTTTAAGCCTAACATTTCAACCCTCGTAGGGAATTTATACAGTGAGGATTCATTAAAAGATAAAAAAGATGCAGGATTTAATATCTTCTACATGGGAATCAACATTGGTGCCTTCGTGTGTAATTTCGTTGCAGCCTTCATGCGCATCAATTACGGATGGGGTCATGCCTTTGCTGCTGCCGGTGTGGGTATGCTCTTAGGTGTTGTTATTTTCTCTATTGGTAACAAACACATCAAAAACTACGATGTGGTAAAACCGCTACAAGAAGGAGATATGTCAACACTGAAAATATTAGGGTTAACCGTACTTCCAATGTTCGTTTTTGGAATCATTGGATACCTGATTCCTGGGAATTTATTGGGAACAGATACAAATGATGCCTTTATTATTGGGTGTCTACCAGTAATTGGATTCTTTATTTATCTGGCTTTTAAGTCCGAAGCGAAAGAAAGTCGTGCGATTAAAGCCTTATTGGCAGTGTTTACCTGTGTTATTTTATTCTTTGCAATTTTCCATCAAAATGGAGATGCCTTAACCATTTGGGCTGAAGATTATACGGACCGTACGATGGCTCCGGGAATTACGGGTGCTGCGGATGCGGCAGGTATGGCTCAGTTGGTTGAAAACAGTCCTTTGATTAAAGATAAAGCCACCTATGATGCGTCCATGAGCTTTTTGAATGTGACGCAGAATGCACTTCCGAAAGAAACAAAGCAAGATTTTAAAAATCTAAAATTGTGTGCGGAGAAAATTGAGCGCATCGATAAATCTTATAAGTACTTCACGAATATCACGAAATCGGATATTCCTGCGCTACAAGCAAATAAGCTCGATGCTACCACCGCAGCAAATATTGAGGGCGATTCTACCCTAGAAAAAACAGATAAATTAATGCTTATGCGCTTGGCAGAAACTCCAAGCCAGCAACTTCCAAGTGTGCTTAGCGAGAAGAAATCTATCGCTGTTCTTGCTGCTGAAACTGCAAAGCAAATTAAAGACAAAGAGGAGGCCTTGGCTAAGGCTAAAGATAAAAAAGAACAAGAAGCATTGAAAGGTGAACTTACAGCACTCAATTCGGCACAGCACGTTTATGGGTATTTACAAAAGAATGAACTTATTCATAAAGCAAATGCCGAAGCACCGAATTTAAAGTTGTATTCTACGGAGCTTTATCAGTCCATTAATCCATTCTGGGTAGTTGTGTTAACCCCAGTGATGGTTGGGATTTGGGGCTTTTTCCGAAGAAAGAAAAAAGAACCAAGTACCCCAGCTAAAATTGCCATCGGTTTGGTTATAACGGCCTTATCTGCCCTAGTCATGGTAGGTGCTGTTTTTGCTACGAATGGGTTGGATGCTAAAGCTGGTTCTATGTGGTTGTTAGCTTCTTATGGAGTAATCACTATCGGCGAACTTTGTTTGTCTCCAATGGGATTGTCACTGGTTTCTAAATTAAGTCCTCCGCGAATTACCGCGTTGATGATGGGCGGGTATTTCCTTGCTATTTCTGTCGGAAACAAGATGTCTGGAATGCTTTCTAGCCTTTGGGAAGGATTTGATGCAAAC
>JBEIDV010000235.1:0-2698 GCA_040383285.1 Crocinitomicaceae bacterium
CGTTAGCCTTAATCCAACCAATGTAACGGGCAACGTCTCGGTTACATGGTCTAATGGTATGGTAGGCCTTCAAAATACTGGAATAGAAACAGGAACGTATACCGTAACCTTGGTGGATGCGATTGGCTGTAGTTCAGATACTACGTTTACCGTGAATGCCCCAGTTGCTGTGCAAGTTAGCGCTGTTGTAACTCAAATTCAGTGTTTCGGTCAAGCCAACGGCACAATCGATGTGAGTGTACTTCAAGGGAA
The DNA here is from genome assembly GCA_040383285.1 of Crocinitomicaceae bacterium. GTDB lineage: Bacteria > Bacteroidota > Bacteroidia > Flavobacteriales_D > Crocinitomicaceae > UBA952. The sequence goes on from JBEIDV010000235.1 coordinate 253, forward strand.
TCCTGCCTTTACTTATACATGGGATAACGGAGCAACTACTCAAGATTTAACTAGCCTTGATGAAGGAACCTACCGATTAACAGTAGTTGATGCGAATGGCTGTATTTCGTATAGCAGCTATACCATATCTCAACCCACTCAGATTACCTTGAATGCTACGGTAACAGATGAAGTGCAAGGCAATGATGGATCAATTGATTTAACGGTTACCGGCGGAGTTCCAACCTATACTACCCTGTGGTCTAATGGTGTAAACACTGAAGACCAAACGAATCTTTCAGCAGGAACATATGAAGTAACAGTAGTTGACGGGAACGGTTGTATGAATAGTTTAGAGGTAATTGTTTTGAATAATCAAACAAACAGTATAACAGAAGAACATTCAATTAACATGACGGTATTTCCAAATCCTAGCATGGGAAATGCAACAGTTCAGTGGAATGAAGAAATGGTACAGCTCATGGTAATTGATAACAACGGTCGTGTTGTTTGTAATAAAGAAATCAACGGACTTAATTCAATTGAAATTAATTCATTGAGTTCAGGGACTTATTTTGTGAATTTATTTAATAAGGAAGGAATTGCAGGAACGCAACGAATCGTTGTTCTGTAATAGTTAGGTTTAGGGTTGGAAAAAGGGATGGCAACGGCTATCCCTTTTTCTTTTTCATTAAAAAATGTTGAATTTCACCAAAAAGTAAATGTGACGGTTCAATGCATACATAGCCCAGTTTCTCATAAAAACCCAACGCGTGCGCTCGAGCATGGAGGATAATTTCCGTAGCGCCTGAATTCCATGCCTTCGATTCCATGGTATTCATTAAGTTTGCCCCTATTCCGTTTGATTGATACGTAGGTTGAACCGCCATAAATCTGATTTGACAAACACCAAAGTCAAGATGGTCTAAACGTCCCACACCAATAATGTTCGCTTCTTCGAATGCTGCAAAATGCTTAGCTTGATCTTCTAAGGTATCACGCTCAGTACCTAGGGGTTGATTCCAAGGTTGCCTTAGCACCTTCCATCTAAGGTGATAATACGTATCCCATTCTTCCTTGGTTCTTGGTTCTCTTATTTCCATTTAAATGCAAGTTGCGTAACGCGCTTAGTAGGTGTAGTGCCCTGTTTTTCTTCTCGAATCAACACTTTAGCTTCCATTGTTTCAAAAACCTGATCTAAGGATTTAATAATTCCCAACGGAATGAGATGTTCTAATGCCAAGTCGGATAATTCATTCGCTTGAAACATCAAAATGTACGGCGTAATTTCCTCCTTTAATTTTATGCGATTTCTAACCCGATCTCCGTTCGTTGTATAGCATGAATTACTCGAAATCGATGCACAACCAAGCACCTTGCAAAGTGTCTGAAACTGCCGATTGGAGCCAACTGCAACCGTGACTAATTTATCATCTTTCGTTCTAAAAATCTCTCCATATGGCGCTATGTTCGGATGTAAACTACCCATGCGGACTGGAACCGTATCATTCATTAAAAATGCAGAGGCTTGATTTACCAAGCTAGAAACCGCTGCATCATAGAGCGAAACACTTACCCAACTCCCTAACCTTGTCTTTTCGCGTTTAAGCATTGCGAGCAATAGGGCTTCCTTCAAGTGGTGAGCAGCAAGTACATCGATTAACGCAACTGGCATTTTAGTAGGATCACGTTCAGGCTCACCATTCATCGACATTATTCCCGATTCTGCTTGTAGAATTAGGTCATATGCCACACGGTCTGAATTATCGCCAAACCCTGAAATAGAACCTATTATCAGGCGTGGATTTATTGTATGTAATTTTTCTTTTGTGAGATTAAATTTCAAGTAATCTGAGGACTTAAAATTCATGATTAATACATCAACCTTGGGGAGCTGCTCCAACAACCAAGCATAATCGGAAGCCAATGTAAGGTCCTTAGTAATATACTCCTTGCCAAAATTTATACTTGAAAAATAACTTGTAACCTCTTGCTTTTCCCCGGGAATTCGCCACGTTCGTGTCACGTCACCGTGAATCGGATGCTCAATTTTGGTAACTTTTGCTCCCAGTTCAGCAAAGAAGGTACCAACCGAAGGACCGGCCAATACGGTAGAAAGATCGAAAACAACAAGATCGGCAAACATTGCTCAAAAGTACATTAAAAATCTATTGAAAAAATGCAAGATTTCATGGTAGATTGATAGCGAATTTATGTTTAATTGAGTAGCTTTGCGGCAATAAAAAATTTACTATGGTTTTCGATATTGACATGATTAAACGGGTATATGCAAGTTACCCTGAGCGAATTAATGCAGCTAGACAGGTGCTAAATAAACCGTTAACCTTAACGGAAAAAATACTTTACGCGCATTTGTGGGATGGGAAGGGCACTGTAGCGTTTGAACGAGGAAAATCATATGTGGATTTTGCACCAGATCGCGTTGCAATGCAAGACGCTACGGCTC
>JBEIDV010000236.1:0-2665 GCA_040383285.1 Crocinitomicaceae bacterium
AATTGATCTATAATTAATAAGGTATTATAATTCGTATTCTTCTGCGGACAATGAATCTCTAAACTCGCGGTATAGGCCTGAGCCAAGGGAGGGAATAAAGAATACCCCACCACATAGGTTGCCATTACATTTGCCGGAACCAAGGTATCATACACTTGCCAAGTAAGATAGATGCTGTCTAGTGCATTTGGGTTACCGCTTGGAATATACTGTGAACCAGAAATAAAGGCTGCACCAATAGCATTGTAATCAATGCTGCAATCAAGTACTTGTTGCATTCCAAGGGAATCAATTACGTTTGGAATGTTATTGTTATTAATTACAAATACCGTGTCATTTCCTGGATTTATGGTCGCCGAAACGGTAAAACTATCACAACTGACGCACCCATTCATATCCGTAACACAACAGTTGTAAACCCCAACACCAAGGCCTAAAATGGTACTTGTTGTAGCTCCATTACTCCATGTAAACGTATACGGTGCGGAGCCGCCAATAGCATTTACCGAAGCTGATCCATCGAATGCATTTGGAGAACTTGCAGCTGTCCCCGTGATTACCGCCTGCAAACCGTTACATGGATTACCTGAAATAACAAACGTTGCCGTAACAGAATCAATGAATGTGGTATAATACACGCCATAGGTTCCAGGACAAAGGTTAGAAACACTGGTAACTCCTTGCGCTAAAATCGCGCCGTTCGAGTACCAAACAATCGTATTGGTGATAACAATATTTGGATTCGTGATGGATGCCGAACCGTCACAGGCATTTGGACTTGAAGCATCAATTACAGTAAGGGGTGATGCGGGTTGAGCCCATACATTATTCAACACCAAAAGCATTGAAAGAACAACAAATGTTAGCAGATTTTTCATGTTTTTTTATTTAAAATTAATCATAATATGTCACCATACAAATCATAATGATCCGCCGAGGTGATTTTTACTTGAGAAAATGAGCCAAGCGGCACATATAAGGATGGTGTTCGTTTTACACGAACTTCATTATCTACCTCAGGAGAATCGAATTCGGTTCTGCCGATAAAGTAATCCCCTTCCACCCGATCAAACAAAGTTTTATAGGTATTTCCAATCTTTGCTTGATTGAGTTCATAACTAATGCCGGATTGCAGCTCCATAACCGCATCTGCACGCTGTTGCTTTACCGCATCAAGCACATCATCTGTCATTGAAAAGGCATGTGTATTTTCTTCATGGGAATAGGTGAAGATTCCCAAGCGATCAAACCGACTACGTTCTACAAAACCCATCATTTCTTCAAAATCTTGTTCTGTTTCTCCTGGGAATCCAGAAATCAAGGTAGTTCGCAACGCGATCCCTGGAACTTTCTGTCGTATCGCATCGATTAATTCTTCCGTTTTTTCGCGTGTAATGCCTCGGCGCATTGCTTTAAGCATCGCTGTAGATCCATGTTGCAATGGAATATCCAAGTAATTACAAACATTGGAACGGTCACGCATCACATCTAACACATCCATCGGAAACCCCTGCAGGAAAGGCGTAATGCAGTCTAATCCACTCAATTCCTTCAATATCCGATAACTTATCTACTAATTCAGCGAGGTTTCTTTTCTTATAAATATCCAAGCCGTAATAGGTCAAATCTTGTGCGATCAACAACAACTCTTTTACCCCTTGCTTCGCTAATTGGTTAGCATTGGTAATCAATTGATCCATTGGTGTTGACACATGCTGTCCGCGCATTAAGGGAATGGCACAAAAAGAACACGGTCGATCACAGCCTTCTGCTATTTTAAAGTAGGCATAATGATTTGGCGTGGTAAGTAAACGTTCACCAACCAATTCATATTTATAATCCGCTTTTAAGGTTTTTAGTAACCTTGGTAATTCTCGCGTTCCGAAATATGCATCAACTTCGGGGATTTCTTGTTCCAAATCGCTTCGGTAACGCTCAGAAAGGCAACCGGTCACGTAGACTTTATCGACTAAACCCTGTTGTTTCGCGTCAACATACTGTAAAATAGTATCGATTGATTCTTGCTTAGCATTATCAATAAACCCACAGGTATTAATAATTACAATCTCTGATTCCTCGTTTCGTTCATGACCCACATCAAAACTATTTGCCTTTAATTGAGCCATCATGATTTCCGAATCAAAGGTGTTTTTAGAACAGCCAAGCGTAACTACATTGACCTTATTTTTTCGGGTTGATTTCGTTTTCATAGAGCGCAAAATTAGACAATTGGAGTGTAAAATATGTCCTATTCTATTCCTTTTATTAATTTTGCAATCCACAATCAATTATGACAATCGAAGAATTATTTCATGCATTCACCGATGCAGACTTTCAATACACACGGTTTATGAAAACCAAAGACTACGAGCGCATCAAACTGGAGCGTTACGATAATCTTATTGAAGGTATTCGTCAGCAAGCAATTAAAATGGATTTAAGCCCAGGAATTAATGAAGAGCTACAAGCCATTGGTCGTATGGATTTAGATTATTCTCCTAATTTAAACTTTATCCGAAAAGCCATTGGGGTTCTTACTTTTGGGTACAGTAAACGTAAATTTATTTCGAAGAAAGTAAATCAATTCTACCTGCGAGAAATTCATCAACGGCATTTAGTGGTGCAGATGATTCAGAACCATTTAGCACAAGAATAGTTTATTGCT
>JBEIDV010000237.1:0-2630 GCA_040383285.1 Crocinitomicaceae bacterium
ACAAGGGGTTTCCCCATGGCAAGTAATACTTCTCGAATATGCGTGAGTTTTTCTTCGTAACGAGCCGCATTCCATTGGTTCTTAGCCGCAGGTAGGAACTCAGCGTCGTCGTTCGGTCCGTCAATCGTGTCGAATAAATTCTCTACGTTGTAAAATGCTACTGTACTGGTTTTTTGACCATGAACATTACCAACTAAAATGGTTATGGCAACTATGTAAAGTATTCGTTTCATAATAATTCAATTAATTCAAATAAAATCTAAAATTACGTTTTAACTCTAACTATTTCTATATCCAAAAGTTAACTCATTTTGACGTCAAAACATCCACTTAATAAGCCCCGAAATAGCGTTTTAAAAACCATTCCGAACTAAAAATCAATGCAATAAGCAACAGGAATCCCCATGAATCTACTAAATTCCAAAAATCAATGGTCATTCGTTCTATGGTAGTTATATCGTTCCTTGCTTCCAATTGATCAAGTAGCTTTTCGTAGCCATTGAAGGATGAGAATTTACCTCCGGAGTTTTTGGAAAGTTGTTTTAATACGCCATGATTTGCTGTGTTTGTAGCCTGTTCCAAGCCAATATCCTCGACAACAAATACCCCTGATTTGGAATACTTCTTTTTCTCATGCGTGGTGCTCGCTGTCCATTTATAAGTACCTGAAGGTAGCGTTCCTAAGTCCAATGCATAGTGGTTACCCGAAACATTGAATCGGTTGGTGTATTTCTTTCCTTGTGGCCCAGTTAAGGTCAGGTTAATAACAGGTTTGGTAATTGGTTCTAAACTCGCGTTGTAGAAATTAGCATTCACACCAATACGATCATACTTACCAAAGCGCTTATCAAATTGTACACTCAAACCCATGCCAGAGCGCTTAACCATTAGGTAATTAAATGACTTTGAAAAGAGTTCCGTGAAATAGTCATAATGTTGATATTTCATGAATTCATTCAGTTTCCATCGCCAAACTCCTTCTCCATAGATTACACCATAGGGTACATTCTGCTTTGTTTTGCCAAAATAAAGTAAAGGTTCCTTTTTAACTGCATTCCCAACCCGTTGATTTAACAAGGCTTCCGTATTCCCTAAGGGATTCATTGCACCAAATTTTGTAACAAGCGGCGGATAGTAAGGGATACTTTGTTGGCATTCGTCGCTCAATTCAAAGGCGCTAAATCCAGGATTTAAACTGCCTTGAACCTCATCACTTTGATTTCTTCCATTCGTGGAAGCAAAAATTTTAAGTTTACTCAGGTCTTGGTTTGTAGCTGACGGACTAATTACGTAAAATACAGGGATTCGATGCTGTTCAATGTATGCGCTGATATTTGGGTCAAATTGCAAGGTTGGATTGTGCCACACAATGAGGTCCGGTTTAAGACCTTTTTCTACCAGTTCTTTCGGACTTAAGAAGGAACTTTGATAGTTTTCATTTGATGATGCAACTGCGCGAAGTGCGGCCAGGTCAGGATGTACTCCGTTCGAAATAAAACAAACGTTATTTCTCGAATCAACGACCTCAATGTAGCATGTTTTGCTATTGTTTACCTTGGAGAATTCCCCGGAGAGGTATTCTACACTAACCGTAAAGGGTTGAAATCCAACCTTGCTAGCAGTCACATCAAATCGAACTTGCTTGAATGTATAATCTTGATTGGTGTAATTAACGACTTGTGACCCCAGTAATTTTCCTTGTTGAGTCAGGGTGACTTTTACCTGTTTTTGCTTGATTTTAAAGGCTTCAAGGTCTACTTCGATCGGGAATTCGTCGCGAAGAAATACCACATCGTTGTAATATAAATTGGTTATAATTTGATCTTTTTTGGGTGTGGTATCCCCAATTCCAAGCGTGTAGATTGGGGTTAAACTAATTTTCTCCGCACTATAGGTTGGATTATCACCTACGTTGTAATTGCCATCAGATGCGAACAAAATAGCTCCGATATTCCGATTTAGGTACTGCTCCGAAATATAGTTGAACGCTTTGGTGTGATTAGATTCATGTTCAGTCAGCGTAAGGGAGCTGTTTTCTTTTAATGCTTCTCCAACCGTGTAAAATGCCAATTGATATTTTTTGTCAAATCGATTTTTTACGGCTTCAATGAATCCATCCATGGAGCGCTTTATTTGTGCACTGTCTTTGTATTGTGTTATGGAGCTCGAATTATCCAGTACCGTAATGAGGATAGGTTCTTCCACTTCAGTATGATTCATCAATAAGGTGATCTCAAGGAGTAGGCTAAGTACCAGAAAAACCCCTGTCCCTCTTAACAGCGGAACCCCCCATTTAACCCAAGGTTTTTGGGCGCTTAGCCACGCGTTTTTACGATAAAAATACCACGTAATTGTAATGGAAATTGCCAATAGTAGGAGCAACCAAAAAAGGGAGGATGATGCAGAAATTGACATAAGACAAAAATAAGGAATCGATTCAAGTTATTGCGGCGAATAGGGATTAAAAATGATTATTTCTCTACATTTGCACAAAATATTACGCCATGTCAAAAACTGTTTACATTCTTTCTGCTGTTCGAACGCCTATGGGCTCATTTCTTGGAGGCTTATCTTCCATTTCAGCTACTAAACTCGGTTCCATAGCAATCAAAGCTGCCGTAGAGCGATCC
>JBEIDV010000238.1:0-2624 GCA_040383285.1 Crocinitomicaceae bacterium
CACGGTTAAGTCGTAACGCAAGGCTTTTTCTGACAATGAATTTGCAAACCGAGGAAGGTTATCTGCGGCAAGGGCTTCTAAATCTGCTTTGCGTACTTTTTCCCCAGAATTTAGGATGCGAAAAATCAAGCGATCCCCTTCGTCCCCGTATTTTCCCATTAGGGTACTTGACAATTCGAAGCTTGGTGTTTCTATGGGCTGAAAACCAAAACGTTGAAACGTACTTGCAATGGTCGAGAAAATTAAATTGCGCTTAAGCACATCATTGGGAAGGAAATCTCTGGTGCCTTTTGGAATTGCTGGTTTTTGACTCATAGTGTTTTTTCTCGGTATAAATCTAACATCATGCCATCGGACAATCCCATTTTCGGTACATAAATTTGATCTAGACCAAGGGATTGCATCATTTTTATATATATTTCCATGGCGGGACCAATGACATCTGCACGGTCTGGTTTAATTTTGAATTGATAAATTCGCTCCTCAATACTAAGCGGTTCCAATTGCGCTTGAAGTGTTTTCATTTCCAACAAATCAACCGGCGTTTTATCTTGCTTTCCGAGCACTTTGTGCACACTATTAATGGTTCCACCAGATCCAAAAACACGCGCTGGCTTGAACGGCAATATTTCTGATGCTAACCATTCATGTACTTCTGTCCATGATTTTTTGGAAACTTTATTTTTAAGAAGTCGAACACTGCCGATTTGAAAAGACTTTGCTGCGTGCACCTTATTGTCTTGAAACAGCGTAATTTCCGTACTTCCCCCACCCACATCAATCAACACGTAATTCATTTTTAAATCCGGAATTAATTGAAACGTAAGGTAAACTAATTCCGCCTCTTCCTTACCTGTAATTACCTCCAGCGTAATTCCAAGTTCTTTCTTTACACGTTGAATGATTTTTTTTGCGTTAGAACTATCTCTCATGGCGGAAGTTGCTACCGCGCGATAATCCGATACACCATAAAAATCGAGGTAATTCTTGAAAATACGCATCCCCTCTACAAACTTCTCGATTTTCTCATCGGAAATTTTTCCTTTCTCAAATACCTCCTCGCCCAAGCGGACAGGGAGTCGCAGATACGCTATTTTAGAGTAATGCCATTTACCAACAGGTTTAGTAACCTCCCCTATCAATACGCGCATGGCATTAGAACCTACATCGATTGCACCAAGTTTCATGAATACAAAAGTAGAAAACCTTATCTTTGTGGCGCTAAAAAACAGTGAAAAAGACAAGCTTAATATTTGAAAACAGCGAAGAGCCTCGGGCCGGAGGCTTTTTGTTATCCGATCCATTTCAAGGGGATCCATTTTTTGAGCGTTCCGTGGTCTATTTATGCCAGCACGATTCGGACGGAACCTTTGGATTTGTGCTAAACAACCCATTGGCACTTAATTTACATGACATCATTGATCGGCAAGACCTCGTAGATCAATCACTATTCATCGGTGGTCCTGTCGCTAAAAACCAACTATTTTTCCTTCATAATTTAGGTGAAACTATAGCAAATTCCTTGGCTTGTGGTCATGACATTTATTTTAGCGGCGACTTTGATTCACTGGTAGCCTATTTAGATTCAAACGGTTACGAAGCCATTAATTTGAAATTTTTCGTTGGATACAGCGGGTGGGATGAGAATCAATTAGAAGAAGAAATTAAAGAACACAGCTGGATCGCAGCGAATAACATACCTTCAAGCTACGTGTTTCAAGAAAATCATGCGGGTCTTTGGAAGTCTTGTATGGAATTGCAGGGATCAAAATTCAAAATGATTGCCAATTTCCCGAAAAATCCGAATGAAAATTAGGTGCAGATGCGATAATTTTAGAATTAAACTGTACCTTTGCACCCTTGAAATATGGTCGACGTTCGGAATTCGGCCAATTATTTAACCCTTTCAATGGCCGAACACATTGGAATACAAATAATTTAAGCCACATGGCAAAATCTAACAAAAAAGAAATCGCATCGCACGGAAGTGCAGATTTCGATTGGGAAGCATTATCCTTAGACGGATATACCCAAATTCAACGTTCTGAGTTATCAGACAAGTACGAAAAAACCTTGACTTCAATCAACGAGAAAGAAGTGATTCAAGGTACCGTTGAAATGATTACTAAGAAAGAAGTAATCGTAAACATCGGGTACAAATCAGAAGGTGTTGTTGCAGCGAATGAGTTCCGTTACAATCCGGACTTAAAAGTTGGAGATACCGTTGATGTGTATGTTGAAGTACAAGAAGACAAAACAGGTCAATTAATCGTTTCTCACCGTACGGCGCGTATGCACAGTGCGTGGATTCGTGTGAATGATGTATTGCGCAGTGGTGAAATCATTACAGGATATGTTAAATGTCGTACCAAAGGTGGTTTAATCGTAGACGTATTTGGAATTGAGGCGTTCTTGCCTGGTTCCCAGATTGATGTGAAGCCGATCCGTGATTACGATGTGTATGTTGGTAAGAACATGGAATTCAAAGTTGTTAAAATCAATGAAGAATTCAGAAATGTTGTTGTATCTCACAAAGCGCTTATTGAAGCTGAAATTGAAGAACAGAAAAAACAAATCATCTCTGGCCTTGAAAAAGGACAAGTATTGGAAGGTGTTGTTAAGAA
>JBEIDV010000239.1:0-2498 GCA_040383285.1 Crocinitomicaceae bacterium
AACATACCGGAACCGAAGTGTGGTTGATGGCGTTTCGATTGAAGTAAGTCAAGGTGAGATTGTTGGTTTACTTGGCCCAAATGGTGCAGGGAAAACCACGTCATTTTACATGATCGTTGGATTGGTTAGGCCGGATGAGGGAAACGTTTTTCTAGACGGAACAAATATCACCAGATTACCGATGTACAAACGTGCTCAATTAGGTATTGGTTATCTTCCGCAAGAAGTCTCTGTCTTTCGTAAATTAAGCGTGGAAGACAACATTCTCGCAATTTTAGAAATGACCGATTTATCAAAGGCGCAACGAGAAGAAAAATTAGAAAAATTGCTTTCAGAGTTTTCATTAAATCATGTCCGAACGAACCTAGGAAATCGCCTATCTGGTGGTGAAAAACGCCGAACAGAAATTGCACGAGCCTTAGCCACCGACCCCAAGTTTGTGCTCTTAGATGAACCGTTTGCTGGAGTAGATCCTATTGCTGTGGAAGATATTCAATCTATTGTGGCGGATTTGAAAAAACGAAATATTGGGGTGCTCATTACAGATCATAATGTTCAAGAGACCCTTTCTATTACGGATCGCGCGTATTTGTTGTTTGAGGGAAAGATTCTAAAAAGCGGATCTGCCGAGGATTTGGCAAATGATGAACAGGTTAGAAAAGTTTACCTGGGACAAAACTTCGTGTTGCGTAAGTAATCATCGTAATAAGCGAACCGAACCGGTAAGCTGTTGCCACGCACTTGGGAATTCACAGCCCCTATATCTGATGTTATACGTATATGTACCATCTTGAGCAGGCTTACCATTATATTCTCCGTTCCAACCTTCTGCTAAGTTATCTGTTTCAAACACGCGCTGCCCCCACCGATTATAGATTCTAAATTCCCATTCATTTATTTCAAAGGTTGTTTCAGCTTTAAATACATCGTTTTTTCCGTCTTGGTCAGGTATAAACGTATTCGGTATATAGATGGAAAATGGAAATACCATGACGGTTTCTCGCGTTGAATCTTTACAGCCAAACTCATTGGATACTGTGAGTGTCGGATAATCGGAACCCGTATGTTGATATTCATGCGTGAACGATGCTAATTCTGAATAGAACCCCCGATGGTCAAAAATATAGGAGTAAGTCGTTGCCCCAATGGATTGATCGGTAAATACAACCTCATTATTACACACATCTATTTGATTCGGATTCACACTAAATGCTGCGATTGGTGAGGGATTAACAGCAATTAAATCTTGCTGAAGTAAATTGAGGGTATCGATACACCCTTCAAGTGTGGTCATTGTAAGTCCAACATTGTAGTTGCCAACTACGGTATACACGTGAAATCCATTGAAGCTGTTGGAAGTGGCCCCATCTCCAAAGTCCCAACTAAAGGTTGCCGGACCATCAGAGGTTGAGGTATTGATAAAGGTCGCCGAAAACGGCACACATTGTAGCCCTGGAATCATCGTAAATCCAATGCTTGGTTCAAAATACACATACACGCTGCCTTGTATTGAATCTATGCAATTATCAAATGCGCCGTATAGTGTTATGGGCTGAACCCCGGCTTGACTAAAGCCTACCGGATAAACATCAACGCTACTTGCGGTTTGCGGAATTCCGTTTGGACCGAAATCCCACCAATAGGATGCGGAAGGGGGACCACTTACGGTTCCATCAAATGAATATAAACCACCATTGATGCACAGTGAATCTGTATTTGTATAGGATAATATCAGGGGGTCATTTATCGTGATTGTTAAGGTATCTGAATCGCTGCAATTCATACCAGAACTCACGTCTAAAACAACTTGATACGTACCCGCGCTTGCATACGTGTAGGTTGGAGCGAGCGTATTACTGGTATCATTCGATAGACCAATTACCCCAAAGTCCCAATGCGTAGTTAACGCATTACTGGAAGTGTTGCCAAATGGAATGGAAAGGCCAATACAGTTTACGTTTTGTGGCGCCGAGGCTTGTGCTATGGGTACATCAAAAATAAAAATCGAGTCAGTAAATGAGGTGATGCAGTCCCCGTTATCTCCTGTAAGCATGATGGAATGATAACCCGCCGCTCCAAATGTTACATTAGGAACCGTTAATCCATTCGCACTTTGTATAGAAGCCGCGTTGTCAAGAGTCCACGTGTAGGTACCAATCCCCGGAGGAGCACTGCTGTTTCCTATGAAATTAAATTGGTTCCCGACGATACATAAAGAGTCTTCGCTCGACCAAGATACCGAAAACGGATTATTTACGGTAACTGACATATAAGCCGTGTCTGTACATGGCTGCCCAGGATTCACAATAAGTGAAACATTGTAAGTTCCAGGCGAGGGATAAGTAAATCCAGGTTGGGCTTGACTACTTACGTCATTCGTTACTCCAGGCACCCCAAAATTCCAAGCGTAGGAAGCTCCCCCGTAGGAATTGTTTACAAAGTTCACGGTTAGCCCTTGACAATAAGAAACAAAGGTTGGAAGTTGTTCTTGGGTGGGT
>JBEIDV010000240.1:0-2488 GCA_040383285.1 Crocinitomicaceae bacterium
AGGAGGCACAACAGACTATGCCGTGGATATTTTTTACAAGGCGAAAGCAACTGGGAAATTCACGTGTTTTCTTTCAAAAGATACAGCGCTTCCCATGATGTTTATGGACGATGCGATTCGAGCAACCATTCAATTAATGGATGCCCCAGCGGATCGCTTGAGAATTCGCTCGGCATATAACTTAGGCGGAATTTCATTTACCCCTGAGGAAATCGCTTCCTCCATCAAAAAGCACCTGCCTGCCTTTGAAATTACCTACGAACCCGATTTTCGACAAGCAATTGCCGATTCATGGCCAAATTCAATTGATGATTCCTATGCACAACTGGATTGGGATTGGAAATTAGGCTTTGACATGGAGCGCATGACAAAGGAAATGCTAGAAAATATTCAATAGCTATTCTGTTGATTCACAAATAATTAGCTGATTTATTAACACTTTTTTTTTATTTTGTTTAATTTATTTTATTAAATGTTAAACGCTTTTGTTTAACTTTATATCGAAATAATTAAACGATATGTCAACAATAGAATTCAACGAAGCCTTAATTGATCTGCAGGGGAACCTCTTTTCATTCGCATTAAACTTCACAAAGAATCGTGAAGACGCACGAGATTTAACGCAAGAAACCTTACTCAAGGCGATAAACTATCGTTCATATTACACGCCAAATACCAACTTCAAAGCGTGGGTATTTACCATTATGAGAAACATTTTCATAAACCAATACCGCAGGAATGCAAAAACACGAATGATTTTTGATCACTCGGAAGATTCATACTTGGTAACGAACCATAAATCAAGCATGGGTTCTCCAACAGAGCGCATTGCAACCAAAGAAATAACTCAAAAAATAGAAGATTTAACCGACGAATTGAGAACACCGTTCAAAATGCATTTCGAAGGATATAAATACAAAGAAATCGCAGATTCGATGAAATTACCCATAGGCACGATAAAAAGTCGTATCTTCATCGCAAGAAAGCGGCTAATGGACCAGTTGCCAGATTATCAATATTCAGACAACTAATTCATGAAGAAAAAAGCCACCATTTTAGGAGCCGGAATTTCCGGATTATCCGCCGCTTCATTTCTTGCAAAATCAGGGTGGGATGTCACCATTTTAGAAAAAAATCCAACCATTGGTGGTCGTGCTCGACAGTTTTCTCATGAAGGGTTCACATTCGATATGGGTCCAAGTTGGTATTGGATGCCGGACGTATTTGAGCAATTCTATCAAAAATTCGGATATACTACCGCAGATTTTTATGAATTAAAACGCCTTGACCCGTCATATCGGGTGTATTGGGCAGACCAAAGTTTTTCTGATATCCCAGCAACCATGGGTGAATTAGAAGCAATGTTTGAATCCTTAGAGCCTGGAAGTTCATTAAAATTACGTGAGTTCCTGAAAGATGCTAAATATAAATATGAGGTGGGTATGAAGGATTTGGTATACAAACCTTCGATGAAAATAACAGAGTTCATGGATTTACGGCTTTTGAAAGGCTTGTTATCTATGGATTTAACAAACTCCTTTTCTTCTTATATCAACCGATTTTTCACGCATCCGAAACTAAGATCACTCTTAGAATTTCCCGTATTATTTTTAGGTGCCATGCCCAAAGATACACCGGCCCTGTATTCACTCATGAATTATGCGGACATGGAGTTAGGGACATGGTATCCCATGGGAGGAATGTACAAGTTTATTGAAGCATTTGAGAAAATCGCGAAAGAACAAGGGGTTAAAATTGTTACAGATGCTCAAATCACGAGCTTAGAAAAAGCTAACGGTGAAGTGAGTGCTGCCATAGATATTCACGGCAATCGCTACGAATCCGATGTATTTATTTCTTCAGCTGACTATCAACACACCGAAAAAGCGTTATTGAACGGTTCATCCAACTATTCAGATGCATACTGGGACAAACGTGTGATGGCACCGTCTGCCCTACTCTATTACGTAGGAATCAATAAGCGTGTATCCAACATTCAGCATCACAACTTATTTTTTGATGAATCGCTTGAAGAACACGGTAAAGAAATTTATAAAAATCCGAAATGGCCAAGCGCGCCCTTATTCTATCTGAGCGCACCCTCCTTAACGGATCCTTCAGTTGCACCTGATGGATGTGAGAATCTCTTCTTTTTGATTCCCATTGCTCCAAACTTAGCAGACGACGAAGAAACACGGGAGTATTATTTCAATATCATTCTGGAGAGACTGAAAAAACTGACAGGAAACTACATTAAAGATAACATCGTGTATAAACGAAGTTTTTCGATTTCCAACTTCAAAGAAGATTAACATGCGTTTAAAGGAAATGCATACGTTATAGCTAACACCCTCAAGCAGACTGCTATTTTTAAACCGCAGATTAAAAATAAAAACCTACGCAACTTTTACTATACCGGTCAACTTACGGTTCCAGGACCGGGCGTACCGCCATCCATTATTTCAGGAGAAGTGGTCGCTACCTATAT
>JBEIDV010000241.1:0-2447 GCA_040383285.1 Crocinitomicaceae bacterium
GCATTGGCGGCGTAGGAATAAAAATCAACTTTTGAATTTAGTTGGTCGTTATTAAAGGTTTTTTTAAGGTGGAAATTCACATTTCCATTATTTCCAGCAGAATTAACAAATACAACGCCTAGGTCAGAGTAGGCGGTAATGGCTTGACTTAACAAGGAATTCCCGTCTAAGGTACCGAAGTGATATAAGCCCCAACTCATATTGATAACCAGTCGTTTTCCGGCAGCTTGGGCTTTTTGATACATCCATTCCCACGCATCTAACACGGCTCCTTCATCTACTAAAAATGTAACGAAGAGAAAATTTGCATCATAAGCAACGCCTCGATAAACGGTGCCTGCTCCGCATCCGCCTGCAATGGAGGCCACGTGTGTACCGTGCGTACTGTAGCTGTAAATATTTGCTGTATCACTACCTGCGGCTAAGAGCGCACCAGCGCCCACATGTTCTGTTCCATAATTAAATCCTTGCGGATGAGGTCCGCTCGTTTTAAATTGATCCCAAGCGGCAATGATACGTGTTTGGCTTAGGGTGCTGTCGTAAAAAGCCGGGTGTGTGTAATCGAACCCCCAATCCGTTACGCCGATGTATACGTTTTTCCCTTTGAATCCTTGGGGTAATCCGATACCTTGCTGTACACTATCGGCTCGAACGTCATGGACTGCTTTATCTAATTGGTGGTCTACTTTTCCAGCAAACGCTAAGTAATCGACTCCCTGAATTTTTGAGACGTGAGATATTTCGGTTAGGGGGATTTTAATACTCACGATGTCACGGATTGGATTCCCAATAATAAAAGATTTTCTAGTGAGTGTGCCTTTATCGAACGCTGGATTGATTCGGGCCAAACAAGAAACGTAGTAGCGCCCATTTATAAGGTTTATTGAATAGGCATCTTGCAATGCATGTTCCAAACAACCATCTTCAAAATCAGCGATTAGCACCGATAATTTTTGTTGGTCACCTGCCGACAAGGATACTTGACCCTTTGCAGATAAATTCAAAACACATAGCACCAAAAGCACAAACCAAGTTCTCCACATGGTTCAAATATAAAAAAATGTCATTAAACGGGATGATATCCTTTGGTTTAACTCAAAGATGTTTTCAACGGCTGCATGTTTACATTAACGCGTTTCAAACAACATATTTTTTGTTTTTCGCACCTTTTTCAATGTGATATATGGGTCTTCTGCATGCCGATATCCAATCGGACAAAGCAACGACGCGCTTAATCCATCTTTGGACAAATCTAACAACTTATCCAAGGCTTTTCGGTCGAATCCTTCCATGGGGGTGGCATCTATTTTAAGAAGGGCGCAACTCAATAAAACCTGTCCGAGTGCGATATACGTTTGTTTACCGGTCCATTGGTTGACGTGGTCAGCATCCATGGTTGCAATCGAAGATTTAACATGGGTGCCAAAACCTTGTAGTTTTTCTATGGGTAAATTTCTGGTGTTTGCCATCAAAGAAACGTGCTGATCAACGTAGGATTCTGAAAGTGCGGTGTAATGACAAAATACCAACAAATGAGATGCGTCCACAACCTGCGCTTGGTTCCAGGCAATTGGTTTAATTTGCTCCCTAAGTTCCTTCGTTTCTATAAGCAATACCTTGATGGGTTGCAGTCCATAGGAAGACGGGGTGAGTTGAATGGAATCGAAAATGGTTTCTAAGTCTGTATCGGATATACGCTTGTCAGCGTCAAACTTCTTGCAGGCATAACGCCATTCGAGGGCTTCTATTAATTGCTTATTCATTTTGATAATTAAAATTGCATGGGTACTTCAATGAGCAGCAAACGACCTTGTTCACTTGCTTGAATTTCTACGCTGGGTGTTTCCCAAACGCCAAGGGCATCGCGAGACCCGAGAGGTTGCTTAGCGATTACCTTTTCACCTTCGATGTTCATAAAGTAAACTCCATTGCCTGGATGCTTAAGTGAATAGGTTTGCTTGGTGTTGGGCGACATGTCGATCATGTGTATCCATGCGTTTTGATGTATCCAAAGGCCATCATCGGCTGGATTCGGAGAAACGAGTTGTAGGAACGCGTCTTTCATGTCCGAATTTTCATAACCCAATTGCTGATATCGGGGGGTGACTTCTTGTTGGTTTGGAAAGATCCAAAGTTGAAATAAGTTGATTTCTTCGGTTTGACTTGCATTAAATTCACTGTGGTAAATTCCGGTTCCTGCACTCATTACCTGCACTTCGCCGGCATGAATTACCTCTGAAAACCCCATGCTATCTTCGTGTTTTAACGAACCTTTTAATGGGATAGTGATAATCTCCATGTTGTCATGGGGGTGCTTTCCAAAACCCATTCCTGGAGCTACGATGTCGTCGTTCAGGACACGCAAGGCACCGAAGTGCATGCGGTATCGATTAAACCAAGATGCGAAGCTGAATGAATGCTTGGCTTTTAGCCATCCGTGATCAGCA
>JBEIDV010000242.1:0-2347 GCA_040383285.1 Crocinitomicaceae bacterium
ACGCTTTTTTGGCAGTCAACGCGGCATAAAGTTTAATACCTTTGACCTATGATGACCATCCAATTTAATGGGACTCCAATTCATGTTGGATCCCTTGAATCCGCTCCGTTTAACGCCTTGCTCGAGGAATACAGCACGCGTAAAAAAGTCATTGTGGTTGACGAAAACACCCACGATTGTTGCCTCGAGTACTTGCTCACCGCCTTTCCTTCCTTGGAAGCTGCGGAAGTGATGCTCCTGCCTGCCGGAGAAGAAAATAAAGCCCTTGAGGTTTGTTATCAGGTGTGGTCGGCCATGCTGGAATATCAAATAAATCGAAACGACCTGGTGATTAATTTAGGGGGTGGGGTAGTAACTGATCTTGGTGGGTTCATCGCTTCGGTGTATAAGCGAGGGATTGATTTTATTCATATTCCAACGTCGCTTATGGGAATGGTAGATGCCGCTATTGGCGGAAAAAACGGAGTAGACCTGAACGGACTTAAGAACATCATTGGAACCATCACCCAACCGAACGCTATTTTTGTAGATGCAGGTTTTTTAGAAACACTCCCGCCTGAAGAGGTTTTCAATGGCTACGCTGAAATGCTGAAACATGCGCTAATTCTAGATGAGAACTATTGGAATCAGTTAAAATCATTAAACTCTGAAGAGGAATTAATTCAACCCCAACATATCATTCGATCCATCGAGCTTAAAAAGCAGGTAGTAGAGGCGGATCCAACAGAAAAAGGGCAACGAAAATTGTTGAATTTTGGTCATACCCTTGGACACGCCTTGGAATCCTATTTTCTAACTAGGCAAGCCATTGCTCACGGTCATGCCGTTGCACTCGGAATGATAGGAGAAAGTTTTGTTTCCTATAAACGGGGTGTACTGGCACTAGATGCATACCGAGAAATTGAGCAATGCATCATTCGTGTTTTTCCCATGCTTGAAATCCCAGAAGAGGCCATAGAGGAACTTATAGCACTCATGCGAAACGATAAGAAGAACGAGCGAAATGCCCTGAACTTTGTCTTGTTAGAGGGAATCGGCAAAGCACAAGTAAATGCAGAAATGACTTCGTCAGAAGTAGGGGAGGCCTTGCTTCATTTATCCCTGCTTGCGCAACACGGCAACTAACAAAAAAGGCCCCCAACGGGAGCCTTTAATCGTCTAAGTAGATAATGCATTAACGAATGATGGTCATTTCATCTACAATGTGTTTTGCTCCCGAAAATTTATCGATGATAAACAATACGTAGCGGATGTCCACATTTATGGTTTTCTGTAAGTTTGAATCAAAAATCACGTCGCCGGCCATTGCTTCAATGTTGCCATCAAATGCCAAACCGATTAATTCTCCTTTCCCGTTTAATACAGGCGATCCTGAGTTTCCTCCCGTGATGTCATTATTGGTTAGGAAGTTTACGGGCATATAGCCTGCTTTATCTCCATATTCACCAAAATCTTTTGTGTTATTCAGTTCGATTAATTGTTGTGGCAAGTCAAATTCTTCATCCTTTGGTTTATATTTCTTAATTGTCCCTTCCAATGTAGTGTAGTAATTAACTTTAGCATCATTACGACCATCTGGAGGTAAAGCACTTACCGTTCCATAGGTTAATCGCATGGTGCTGTTTGCATCCGGATATTTAACTGGACTTAATCCAGACTCGCGCATTCCTTTAACCAATTTACGATAAGCTTTCACATAATCTGCTTGAAGTTGCATCATTTCTGGCGTAGTGGCATTTAAATGAGCAATCAATTCTTGAGAAAATTTAATCATTGGATCGGATGAAATATCATTCTTTGTCCCTCCATTAATCCAAGAAATTACTTTTTCTTGATAGCTAAAAATAGATGTGCTAAGCATAGTAGTTGCGCGCAAGGCAACAGCATCAGGACTCTCAAATCCAGCTGGAAGCTTGTAGTCAGCCTTTGTCATGTATAACATAAGGCCATTTAAAAGGATGTCTTTCTCGGTTGGAAGCGACACCGTACTGTAAAATTCTTCAACTGCAGCAAGTAAACCAACTTTAAGTTCCGCCTTTTTCTTATCATCTGCTTTATCGTATTCCATCATCTTAGCGCCAAGATTTCTAGAAATCATAGCGAATTCTGAAGATCTCAATAAAATTGATAAGTAATTATCATGTCGAGACTTTTCGTTTGTTGCAGCGTAGTATTTATTAATGGTACTCACAACATCCCCGTATTCCTTTTTGTTTTTTCGTTTGTTTGCCCATGCATCAAAGGTTGCTTCATTTTCCGCTTTAGTTTTTGCCGTACCAAACTTGGTTAAGGCATCTATCATTCCTTGACGGTTTTTCCAATAATTCGCTAGGCGTGCATATTTAGA
>JBEIDV010000243.1:0-2314 GCA_040383285.1 Crocinitomicaceae bacterium
ACGCGTAACAACGTGTTCTCTTCTTTTTATGTTGAAGATGGTTCTTTCTTACGCTTGCGAAATCTACAAGTAGGATATGCTTTTTCTAAAGATTGGTTACGTAAAATCAAAATGGAACAACTTCGTGTTTATGTTGCGGCAAACAACTTATTAACACTAACAAGATACATGGGCTATGATCCAGATTTAGGTTCAACGAGTGCATTATCTGCGGGAGTAGATTATGGATTATATCCACAAGCTAAAACCGTAATGGTAGGATTACAATTTAAATTTTAATCGATGAAGAATATTAAACGTTTGTTGATTTTGGGCTTGGTATTGGCTGGGATTTTTTCATGTAAAAAGTTCCTGACCGTTGACCCGCCGTATACCCAAGATGCGGAAAATTATTTTAAAACTCCAGAAGATTATGACCGAGCCTTAGTTGGTGCGTATGATTTGCTGCAAACTTCATTCATGTCCCTTTGGATTGGAGAAATAGCTTCTGATAATGCAATTGCCGGAGGGGAAAGCGCCAACGACTCGCAAGGACTTCATCAAATCGATGCCATGAACCATGGGGGAGTTAATAACGATTTACGCAGTGTTTTTCGTTGGAACTACGTCGGTATTTCGAGAGCGAATTATATTTTAGAAAACAAAGACAATATCGATTTCCCTGAGAAAGCACATATTTTAGCTGAAGCTAAATTTCTTAGGGCATATTATTATTTTGAACTTGTAAAGTTCTTTGGTGATGTTCCTTTGGTGATTGATAAGCGTCTTGGTATTGAGGAAGTACGCACGATTGATCGGTCACCCAAAGCGGACGTGTATGCGCAGATTGAAAAAGATTTGAAAGAGGCATATCCCGTTTTGAATCCGGTTGCAGGCCAAAAAGGAAGAGCGACCAAAGGGGCTGCTCAAGCCTTATTAGGGAAGGTGTATTTATATCAGAGTAAGTGGACGGAGGCAGACGATATGTTTGACGACGTAATTACCAGTGGACTTTACAGTCTTCATCCAACATACACTGAATTGTTTGATGTTGCACACGAAAACAACACGGAAACAGTATTTGATATTCAGTACTCTGGCTTAGAAGGTGGGGGTTACGGATGTTTAGTTTGCTTAGAAGGTAACGCTGCTCCAGGTTTTCAAGGAATCCGTCAATATAACGGACCGGTATATGGTGACGGAAACAGCTATAACTTGCCAACACAAGACCTATATAATTTCTTCCCCGCTGGAGATCCGCGCCGGGCAGCTACTATTTTAGATATTGAAGCATTTATCGCCGCACAACCCAATCCAAGCGCAATTACTTATGCCATTGGTGCTGGAGGACACACCGGATATTACAACAATAAATACATCAAACGTCAAGGAGAAATTGGCTTGCCTGATAATGATTTAACAAGTCCTGTAAATTATCGCGTGATTCGCTATGCCGATGTGTTATTAATGTCTGCAGAAGCAAATTATCACTTGGGTAATACGTCCGTCGCTCAAACCTATGTGAATCAAATTCGCTCGCGCGTTTCAATCCCAGGAGTTTCAGTAAATTCGTTGGATAAGATTTACAATGAGCGCCGCTTTGAATTATCTGGTGAAGGACATCGCTTTTTTGATTTAGTAAGAACCGGTAAAGCGGCGACAGCCATTCCTGGATTCATCTCAGGGAAACATGAAGTATTCCCGATTCCACAAGTAGAAATAGATTTAGCAGGAGGTCGTTGGCCACAAAACCCCGGATATTAATAGCATCAACCATGAAAAATAACCTTATCATTTTAATCTTGGCATGTACAGCCTTGCTATCGTGTAAGAAAGTTCGTCCAACCTTAGGCGATCCGCCAAGTCAAACGGATGCTGCATTTACAGCAGTTCCTTCTGATTCTAATGTTAACATTATTCAACTTACGGCGAGCAACCCGAATTTAGTGTGTCGTTGGGATTTTGGAAATGGGGTGAAAGGAGAAGGCGTTGAAGTTGCGGCAACGTATCCCTATGCCGGCACCTACACAATTACCCTTACAGTGTTTAACAAAGGCGGCAGCCGATCGTCTACTCAGCAAGTGGTTATAGCTCAGACCGATTTATCTTTACTAGATAATCCGTTTTACAACAAACTAACGGGTGGGGCTAATGGTCCAGGTTATAAAACATGGGTGATTGATTCTGTGTTAAGTGGTCACCTTGGCGTCGGTCCGGATCCAGAAAGTCCATTGGGAGCAACACCCGAATGGTGGGCTGCTGGTGCAAATGAGAAACCTGGATGCGGTTTGTACAACGACAAATATGTGTTTCATTTAAATGCCTTTAAGTTTGA
>JBEIDV010000244.1:0-2262 GCA_040383285.1 Crocinitomicaceae bacterium
ACTTTTGGCGGTATTCCCTTGTTTGATTCGAATTAAATCACGCAGCACAATGTCTGGTTTTAGGGCACTTTGTTCCCAAAATTTATTCAAGTCGTGTGAGTAGCAAAAAATTGAACCCTGATTAAAGGGGCGGAGTTGATTCGCTTTAGGAAATGCGTTCAGGATGGCTTGCTTGGTCGGGAATCCTGGATTTAACCAAAGTTCACACGCCTCCGCCTCTTGATAAATGCGCTCAGCCCCCACGGCCATGCTTCCGGTCCCTTTGTAGTTCATCGAGAAGGTGCAAAAATCAACTTGGGAAAAGAAGCGCGCCTGAAAACTCTGTTGCAAGGGCGTATACCAAAAATCTCCAGCAAAATTCCCCACCAAGATTTTCTTGCATTGGTTGCCTTTGGGTAAGGCATCATAGGCATGGTAGCGTTTACAAATGGCATCGAATTGTGCTACAGCCTCATCAAAATGATTGGTTATCGCTCCAAAAAATAAGATCCATTCTGCTTTTCCCAAAGGGTGTTCTTCACGCCAATCGTAGTTGGGAATCCATTGGATGCCTAAGGCCTTGAATCGTTCTTCGTTGGCGTGATCCAAGGGCTCCATACCTGCAGAAACCCATACGTTAATGTGTTGTTTTGACAGCGATTCAAATGGAATGGAGGTGCCCCCAAGCTCTAACAAGCGGCCTTTATCAAATCGTTTTTTTAAGGTAGGGTCGTGCAGATATTTACCCATGGACACCGCACCAATATTATTTCTTGCATAAAGTGCCACAAGCATTCCCACATGGGTTGCTGCATTGGTGGCTACCTTAATGTTGCTAACATCCAATACGTCCATGGCACGTGATGAAGATGACACGCGTTCTGGATGTGCGGTACACAAAAGGATTCTTGTGGGTGAGGTGTTATCCGGATCTTTAATAAAGAGTTTGATACCATCCTCCGTTTTGGCATACGAGAGCCACTGACTGTATCTGGATTTTCCCGTCGTTGCGTTAGTCCCTTTCTTTTCCGGGGTATTGCATCCAAGAAAAAGGAAGACGAAACTAAGAAATAGGAACTTAATACTGTTCTTTCTCATTCGGAAAATCACCCGATTGTACATCTCGAATATATTCAGTGAAGGCGCCAAGCATTTCGTTGTGCAAGTTTCGATATTTTCTCAAAAACCGTGGATTAAACTCGTTGTTGATGCCCAGCATGTCATGAACCACGAGCACTTGTCCGTCTACCCCATTTCCCGCACCGATTCCAATCACAGGAATCTGAACAGTTTTGGCTACTTGAGTTGCCAGTGCAGCGGGAATTTTCTCAAGAACGATTGCAAAACAGCCGGCTTGCTCCAATGCTTTTGCATCTTCAATCAGGCGATTCGCCTCTTCTTCTTCCTTGGCACGCACTACATAGGTACCAAATTTATAAATTGACTGAGGAGTTAACCCAAGGTGTCCCATTACCGGAATACCTGCCGTTAAAATGCGTTGAATGGATTCTATGATTTCACTTCCGCCTTCCATTTTTACGGCATGTGCACCCGTTTCTTTCATAATTCGGATGGCACTATTCAAGGCTTCCTTTGAATTCCCTTGGTAACTTCCAAACGGAAGGTCTACCACAATGAGGGCGCGTTGTACCGCACGAACTACGGATGCCCCGTGATAAATCATTTGATCTAGGGTAATTGGCAAGGTAGTTTCATGTCCTGCCATCACATTGGAGGCAGAATCCCCAACTAAAATCACATCGATTCCTGCTTCATCAATGATGCGAGCCATAGAAAAATCGTATCCTGTTAGCATGGAGATTTTTCGACCGCTGTTCTTCATTTCTTGCAAGGTATGCGTGGTTACCTTTTTAACTTCTTTGTGTACTGACATGCCAAGAATTTGATTCAAAAGTAAGGAAAGTGGATTAAAGCACCTAAATAGGACACGACGCAGTGTGGAAAAGATGAAATAAATCCCGAATTGAACGAGCAAAAACTAATTACTTTTGTTTTACCCGTAATACAACACGCATGGAAAAACAGAAAACAGCAACAATCATCGGAGCAGGTCTTGTGGGATCGCTTTGGGCCGTATATTTATCTAAAGCGGGATATAAAGTCACGATCTTCGAACGTCGCTCAGACATTCGTCAAGCGGAAATCTCCGCGGGTAAATCCATCAATTTAGCGCTTTCAGTGCGTGGTTGGACTGCACTAGACAAGGTTGGAGTTGGCGATGAAATTCGAAAAATTGCCATCCCAATGTACGGACGAATGATG
>JBEIDV010000245.1:0-2145 GCA_040383285.1 Crocinitomicaceae bacterium
AGCCAAAGACCTTGCAAAGCCCTCAAGAGCTGCTTTTACAGATGCGACGGACGCATGAAAGGGCATTCCCGTAGTTGCAGCAACACTTGAAATCAGGACAACACTTGCGCCTTCATTTAGATTCGACTGATAGGTTTTCAAAACATTTACCGCACCCAACACATGAATATTAAAATCCGACTGGAAATCTTCCAATTTCAAAGACCTAAAGGGTTTTAGGTTGATTGATCCCGGAAAGTATACGATGCCATCAAAGCGCGTATCAATAGAAGGTAAAGCACTTATATAGTCCGTTAGTTCATAATCCGAAATGGATTGATTCCTTGAAAGTTGAGTAACCTGATACCCTTTATCGAGTAGTGTAGATTTTGTGGTTTGAGCGATGGCCGATGAAGCACCGACAAGTAAGAAATGTTTCATGCATCTTAAACACCCAAGCCATGCAGATGTTCATTAATGCCCGTCGGAGACCACTACCTTTTCTTTCTTTTTATACCG
Organism: Crocinitomicaceae bacterium; assembly: GCA_040383285.1. GTDB lineage: Bacteria > Bacteroidota > Bacteroidia > Flavobacteriales_D > Crocinitomicaceae > UBA952. The sequence continues at coordinate 499 of JBEIDV010000245.1, forward strand.
AATCAGATATACGACAGGAAAGATGATAAGCACCATCAATCCCACCATAAAAAACCCATGATCATAACTCACCAAGGCCTGTTGTTTAAATAGCATGCCTTCCAGCGATTGATTTGCCAAGGCCTCCGCTTGGTCCATAGAATAGCCGCGCGCTAAAAAATTCTGCTTGATCATTGTGATTCGCTCTGCGGTTTGTTGCGAATAATCCGTTACATACCCGAGCATTGAACCTCGAACTTGTGCATTTTTTTGCGTTAAAAAAAGATTAATCAAGGCAATACCAACTGCACCCCCTAATTGTCGAACTGCATTCGAAAGACCAACGGCCTGACCAATATCTCTTGGATTTAACCCAGCCACTGACAGCGTAATGATTGGAGACATCATGCAGGCCATTCCGATACCGCGTAATACAAATGGAAAGTAAAAATTCCCTTGCGAAGACGTTGGTGAAGAAAAAGACAACATCATTAAAAACACTACAGTTAGTCCTGCTCCGGTCCAAATGATAGCTTTTGGATTCACCCCATTACCCAACATTTTACCCACTATGGGCATAGTAAACGCAGAGAATAAGGCTCCCGGAATCATAAACATACCGGTTTGAGTTGCGGTCCAACCCAGTGAAATTTGAACGAATAAGGGAAAAATAAACACGGACCCAAAGAGAATCAAGCCTAGGAGAAAGTTCAAGACACTTCCCAAAACCAAGTTATAATTCTTGTAGAGCCTCAAATTTACGGCCGCATAGTCAATGCTCAAGGACCGTTTAATTAAAAGTACAAATCCCAAAATGGCAAGAAAGGTAAAGAACACAATTTCCGAACTATCAAACCAATCCTTCGAATTTCCTTCCTCTAAAACGAATTGCAAACTACCTACTCCAAGAACTAAAAACAAAATTCCCCAGTAATCGATGCGCTTGGGTTTAATTGCAGAAGGATCATTGGTAACGAATGAATACGAAAGAAAAGCCGCTATAATTCCGATCGGTACATTCACAAAGAAAATCCAATGCCAACTGAAATTGTCAGTGATTAATCCACCAATGGTCGGTCCAAACGTAGGTCCCATGATGATTCCCATGCCGAAAATGGCATTCGCCATACCTATTTTCTCTGGTGGAAAGGCTCCCATGATAATGGTTTGTGCATTAGAAAGCAAGCCTCCTCCGCCTAATCCTTGAATAAATCGCCAAAACACCAAGGTCCATAAGCTGGTAGACATTCCACACATAAGCGACGAAAAGGTGAATATGATAACAGACGTGGTGAAATATGCTTTTCTTCCAAAATAATTGGAAAGCATCCCTGTCAGTGGAATAATAATCACATTCGATATACCATATGCGGTTACCACCCATGCAATTTCTGTCGTTGTTGCTCCAATGCTGCCGGAAATTTCACGCAGCGAGACATTCACTACGGTGGCGTCAATTAATTCAAGCAAGGCACAGGTAATCGCGGTAAGTACCAAAATCACGCGGGCAGCTCCTTGCGGATAACTCAAGGTGGTGGCAGACGCTTGACTCATCTTATTTTACCGAAACAGAAACAAATGCACTTAAGCCAGGCAACAACAAGGCACGCTGTTCGGCTGTTAATCCAATTAGTTTAATTCGCACCGGTACGCGTTGAACGATCTTCA
>JBEIDV010000246.1:0-2080 GCA_040383285.1 Crocinitomicaceae bacterium
AAACGGACATTCAAGAGGCTGTTGATACCATAGCGCAGCGAATTAATGCAGATTACCAAGGGAAAGATCTAATCTTCCTTTCCGTGTTAAATGGTGCGTTTATGTTTACCTCAGACTTAATGAAAGGAATCACACTTCCTTGTGAAATTTCATTTATGAAAGTTAGTTCCTATGCGGGAACTGAATCTACGGGACGCGTAGATGAATTAATTGGTTTAACCAGTACCGTAAAGGATCGTCATGTGATCATTATTGAGGACATTGTCGACACCGGAATTACAATTGATAAAGTGATTAAATTACTTGAAATGGAACAGCCCGCTTCCATCGAAGTCTGCGCTACCTTATTCAAAAAAGAGGCGTATAGAGGTCAACATCCTCCAACATATTTTGGGTTTGAAATTCCGAACAAATTCGTTGTAGGATATGGCTTAGACTACGATCAATACGGAAGAAACTTACCAGCAATTTACCAAGTCAAATCTTAGAAACTCATGTTAAATATTGTATTATTTGGCCCTCCAGGGGCAGGAAAAGGCACACAATCTGAACGACTAATCGAACGCTATGGATTAGTTCATTTATCGACGGGCGATATCTTTCGGTATCATTTAAAAAATGAAACGGAATTAGGAAAACTTGCACGTACTTTTATGGACCAAGGTCACCTTGTTCCTGACGAAGTTACAATCAACATGTTGAAAGATGAGGTATTGAAACAAACGGACCCAAAGGGATTTATTTTCGATGGATTTCCTAGAACGAATCCACAAGCTCATGCCTTAGATACCTTGTTAAAGGAATTAAACACCTCAATCACTGTAATGCTAGGATTAGAGGTTGAAGAAGAAGAACTTAAAGCTCGATTAACCAATCGTGCCATAAGCAGTGGACGCGCAGATGATGCCGACCCTGAAATAATTGCTAACCGAATTGCCGTATATAACCGTGAAACAGCACCTGTTAAGGAATTCTATGCAGCGCAGGATAAATACATGGCAATTGATGGAATCGGCACCATAGATTCCATAACCGAGCGGCTATATTCCGCAATTGATTCAAAAAAATAATGGCTTCAGACAATTTCGTTGATTACGTTAAAATCCATACTAAATCAGGTAACGGCGGAGGCGGTTCAACCCACTTTAGAAGAGAAAAATATATTCCTAAAGGTGGTCCTGACGGCGGAGACGGCGGACGAGGAGGACATATCATTGTTCGAGGGAACAAACAACTTTGGACCCTACTCCATCTAAAATACAACAAGCACATCAAAGCGGACCATGGGGTTCACGGTTCTGGAGCTTTGAAAACCGGAGCTCAAGGAAAAGATAATTTTATAGAAGTGCCACTGGGAACGATAGCCAAAGACGCGGAGACGGGTGAAGTATTATTTGAGATCACCGAGGACGGGGAAGAACGAATCATTGAACGTGGAGGACGTGGTGGACTCGGAAACAATCACTTTAAATCACCAACGAATCAAACCCCGAGATTTGCTCAGCCCGGCGAATCAGGCATGGAAGGGTGGAAGATTTTAGAATTAAAAATACTTGCAGATGTAGGTTTGGTAGGATTTCCAAATGCCGGAAAAAGCACCTTACTTTCAGTACTTTCTGCCGCTAAGCCAGAAATTGGGGATTATCCATTTACCACACTTAGACCGAATTTAGGCATCGTATCATACCGTGACCATCGATCCTTTGTGATGGCAGATATTCCTGGGATTATTGAGGGGGCCCATGAGGGCAAAGGGCTTGGATTGCGCTTCCTTAGACACATTGAACGGAATTCTGTGTTGCTATTCATGATTCCAGCAGACAGCGACGACATTAAAAAGGAATACAAGATCCTATTGAAGGAGCTTAAAAAGTATAATCCGGAATTGGTGCATAAGACACGCATGTTAGCCATTACCAAAAGCGATATGTTGGATGAACTTATGATGAAACAAATGACCAAATTACTCCCGAAAGATCTGCCTGTTTGCTTTATCTCCGCAGTAGCACAAACGGGATTGTCTGAATTGAAAGATATGGTTTGGAAAGCCCTGAATGAATGATCGAATGGCTTGAGCATA
>JBEIDV010000247.1:0-1910 GCA_040383285.1 Crocinitomicaceae bacterium
AGAGTTCAAAACGCTAGAGGAAGCTAATCACGCATTGACAACCTTAACAAAAGGCGCTGGCCGGTGTATAGCAGAAACTGACATGCGCGCGATGAATAATCCAACACGAATGAAGGTCATTGAAGAATTAACACATAAACTCGTTAAAAAAATAAATACCGCATGCCCTTCATGTAAGGCCCCTGGCTACGATGTAATTCGAGTCAATACCGGATTGCCGTGCATGGCCTGTAAATCAGCAACCTCTTCTACCCTTTCCTTAGTTAAGGGGTGTTTATCCTGTACTTATGAAGAACTAATTGAATACCCAAACAACAAGCAAGAAGAAGATCCCATGTACTGTAATTACTGTAATCCATGAGTATGAAAACACTAATTAAAAATGCACGCATCATCAATGAAGGTAGAATAATTGAAGGTGATGTGTTGATCCACAATGAACGCATTGAGCGCATCGATTCAGCAATTAATGAGCCCCATTGTATCCAAATCGATGCGGAAGGTAAGATCCTAATGCCCGGAATGATTGATGATCAAGTACACTTCCGAGAACCTGGACTAACCCATAAGGCGACCATAGCAAGTGAATCCATGGCTGCAGTAGCGGGTGGCATTACGTCATATATGGATATGCCCAACACCATTCCTAATACGCTCACGGGTGAACTGTTGGAAGATAAATATCGGATTGCGGCTGCTTCATCGGTTGCCAATTTCTCATTCTATATGGGCATCAGTCAAACCAACATGGAGGAGGCGCTGCGCATTGACAACGAAAGCGTATGCGGCATTACCGACGATGGCTTATACTTCAATCAAGAAGGCAGCATCCTTTGTAATCACCCCCAATTTTTAGAACAACTTTTCGCACGGTCTGAGGCAATGATCGCACTCCACTGTGAAGACGAACCCCTTATTAAGCGAAATACACTACAAGCCAAAGATCACTTCGGAATGGAAATCCCATTTCATCAGCACCCCTTTATACGTTCCGTAGAAGCGTGTTATAATGCAACAAAAACCGTGGTTGAACTCGCCCGAAAGCATCAAAATAGGGTCCATATTTTCCACGTATCAACGGCTGCAGAAACCGAATTATTTGATCACCTTACCCCCATTCGAAATAAACGAATAAGCGCAGAAGCCTGTGTGCATCACCTTCATTTTAACGACCAATGGTACGATTCACTGGGCAGCCTGATCAAATGGAATCCCGCCATAAAATCCGAACAGGATCGGCTTGGATTAATTGAAGCCTTGAAAGCAAATAAATTAGACATCATTGCTACCGATCACGCACCTCATACCTTGACAGAAAAAAACCAAGCCTACTTAAGTGCATTATCCGGCGGTCCACTCGTGCAGCATGCGCTCCCTGCCATCCTTGAATTATACCACGAAGGCTTGCTTACCCTTGAACAAATCGTTGAGAAAACCAGTCATAACGTAGCCGAGCTGTATCGAATGAAAGACCGCGGCTACCTGCGTGAAGGCTATTACGCGGACCTGGTCTTGGTGAATACCAATGCTACTTGGGAGGTTTCCACAGATAATATCTTATCAAAATGCGCCTGGTCACCATTCACTGGTCAAACCTTCAGAAGCAGCATAGAGAAAACCTTTGTAAATGGAAACTTAGTTTACGATTCAGGAAAAATAAACCACACCACTACCGGAAAACGCTTAACATTTGAAAAACACAGATTCTAATGAATTTATCCTTACTGGCCGAAAACCTAACCAATCCCGCCCTGCTCTTTTTTATTTTAGGAATCACTGCCGTATTAATAAAAAGTGACCTAGAAATCCCTTCGAATTCTTCGCGATTCATCTCTTTGTATTTATTATTTGCCATTGGATTCAAAGGCGGACAGGAACTTTCCCATGAACACATGAACGGAGAGATTCTA
>JBEIDV010000248.1:0-1809 GCA_040383285.1 Crocinitomicaceae bacterium
ACGGAACGCATGCTGTGGTTTTACCATACGCACATTCCGGTAATTATGACCCGTATTTCATGGAATCCGCAATTGGCTGTGGATTACCTTCGGTTATTAAGGCATTATGCACTAGGAAATTATAAGGACCTAGTTAAAGCCGTATGTATCGATAATGCCATGCTGATCCATTTGGATGGAAACCTCAACATAAAAAGTGTTCCTCAAGAGAATTTCGGTCGTGAATTTTTAGAGCTCTTTACGGTGGGTAAAGGTCCTGAGGTTGCGCTGGGAGATTATACAAATTTTACGGAGCAAGATGTGAAGGCTCTAACAAAAGTGCTAACAGGGTGGGGTATCGATACGACTTTTCAAACGGTTGATCCGGTTACTGGGATTCCAACTGGAAAGGTTAAAGCAGACAACAATGGGAATGCTACTCAACATGATGTAACAGGGAAGCAGTTTTCTGCTGCGTTTAGTAACCAAACCATTCAAACCCCGAATGTTGCCAATTGGACGTGTTCAACTGCGTCTGTGTACACCGAGTTGGGTGCCGCGGTAGACATGGTATTTTCTTCTGTGAAAACGGCAAAGAATATCGTACGAAGACTTTATCGTCAATTCGTGTATTTTGAAATTACACCAACCATTGAAACGGATATTATTGAGCCGCTGGCAAACACCTTAATGGCGAACAATTACGACCTGATGAGTGTGTTGGAGGTGTTGCTACAAAGTGAGCATTTCTATGATTTAGATTCACCGCCTACCAGTGATAATAGCATAGGGGCAATCATTAAATCCCCCTTGGATTTAACGCTTGGGGCCATACGCTTTTTTGAGTTGAATGGACCAAATCCTACCACAAATCTAAACCAGCATTATAATCTGTACGGACAACTATTACAGCAAATGAGTTTGCAGGGCTTGGAATTATTTGAACCTTTAGATGTGGCAGGGTATGACCCGTATTTTCAAGTGCCATCATTTCACCGGTACTGGATTTCGGCTAATTATTTAGCGAATCGATATAAGTTTGCCGAGTTACTGATTAATGGGTTTTCAAGCGGTGGAACATCCTTGCTAAAGTTAGAGGTGCTTCCTTTTGTGGAGGCCAATGCCACGCAAGCTTCCGACCCAGCCGTTTTGGTTCAAGACCTTGTGGAATGGCTTATTCCAATCGCAATTGATCAGGCCCGCTTTGATTATTTTAAGGACGAAATTTTATTGAATAATGGAGCTGTTGATTGGACGACTGAATGGGCTACTTATCAATCGACTTCAAATAATACACTTGTTAAGGCTCAATTGGAGTTATTAGTTAAGTCCATGATGCAATCACCAGAATATCAACTATTTTAACTCGACGCAGATGAAAAGAAGAGATTTTATGAAGCTGTCTTCCCTGGTAAGTTCGGGAATGTTGATGAAATTTAATGGAGTGCCCTTGTATGCGTTCGAAGGTGATAGTTTACTTCATAAAATCGCCAAGAATAGTTTGAATGACAAGGTCTTAGTGTTGATAGAAATGCACGGAGGGAATGATGGATTAAATACCGTGATTCCGATAAATCAATATGGACAATACTATAATCACCGGGCGAACATTGCGATACCAGAGAATGGCCTTCGAAAGTTTATTACCTTAGATTCAACCTTGCCGGATAACCGACAAGTGGGTTTGCATCCCGACATGACTGCCGCCAAGGCGATGTACGACCAAGGGAATTTTGCAGTGATCCAAAACGTTTCCTATGAAAACATGAACGGTTCGCATTTTCGAAGCCGCGATGTGTGGATGATGGGGGGCGGGTACAACGATTATTA
>JBEIDV010000249.1:0-1793 GCA_040383285.1 Crocinitomicaceae bacterium
ACGGTATTGGTCATCGCACCCCATGAACTTAGAATGCAGCGGATCATGGAACGAGATCGTTGCACGGTTGCGCAAGCGGAAGCCCGCATGAAGAGTCAATGGAGCGACGAGCAGAAAATACCCTTATCTACCGCGGTGATAACCAACAACGGGATATTACCTCTAGTAGCTCAAGTAGAGGCGTCCGTTCAAACACTTCTTAATCTTTAGACTTGATGGCTCTTGTGATAACAAAAACGAGAAAAAAAACCATCGCAATAACTACTAATGCAATTCCACCGTTGCTTAAATGAAATTCACCTTTTTGCATCTCGTACTTGCGTCCATAAACAAAACGCGCGACGATTGTTATTACCGCCAGAATTAACCAAATCCATGGGTTAATCTTCAACATCAATAGTCAAAATTAAACGTAATCCCAAAGGTCAATGGATACAGGCTTGCAGTGGCTGATTTTTTGAACAAGGGCGTCAGGTTGTAGTTTACAAAAAGACCATAGCGATCAAACCCCGTTCGTGCGGTAGCATACGCCCCAAAAGGCGCCATTTGAAAGCGTGAGTTTACGGTGTTCTGAAAGCGGTCTCCATTCGAATATTTACCACGAGTTGACCAAGTTCCACCGAAATTCCAGTATCCAACCGCTCCGAAATTCAAATAGAACGAATTCTTTGAATCCGCCTTGGAGCAAACCTCAAAAAGCAGGGGAATACTTAATGCGCCGTAGGAAAGACCATTTTGCCGGTAGGGCAAATTATTTAACCCTTCAATAGCAAACAGGGTATCCGACTTTCCTCCAGGAACGGTCGATGTATGAACAAGGTCGTATTGGCCGAGGTTAATATTCGTTACATTTAATCCAAAACCGGTGGTAAGCCCGAAATATTCTTTAATGATAGGGATTTTGTATTCGAGTATATTGATGCCAAAATTCCAAACATTTAAGTTCGAAACATTCCAATACGGATAATCTGATGGATTATCCATCATTAAACTTCCAAAACCGATATCGAAGCCCGCAAAATGTGGACTTGGTTTATCTGCCTTTTCTTCCATAGGTTCATCCTCATTTCCTAGCGCGAAATTGATGGGTAAGGAGTAAAAAACTTTAGGTTCTGTACACCCTGGATTCCAAGACCATTGAAGCATGTTAACCACACGAAGCGCTTCAGCATCCATTGCTGGATGAATCGAATTTACCACCTTGGCCTCATTTACTTTTCCTGAATGATCCACAGAAAATCGAACCATTACCTTTCCAGAAACATTGGTTTCTATACACTCTTGCGGATAAGAAATTTCCTGTTGAAGAAACTTCATCAAGGCCTCATGTCCACCCGGATAGGTAGCACATTCTTCCGAAGCGATGGGCATTGATTCGACTGGAGTGTTTTTAGCAGCATCTTGTGCGAAAATCAAAAATGAAAAGCAACAAGTTGCCAAGAAGAAAGAAAAATATTTCATGTGTATTGAGTTTACCCAAATATAGCCATTTAAAAGCCAATGGTAGCACGAAGCATAAAATTTCTCCCCGCTTGCGGATAAAAGAATCGCTCGGTGGTTTTTACCCCTGCATATTGGTACGAAAATGCATACCCGTTATTGGAGTACATTTGATTAAAGACATTATTAACGATTCCTGAAACCTGAATTACTGTATTCTCTTTCGTTGTAAATGTTTTTCTTAGGCCTAGTGAAGAATAATTAAAGGCAGGGAGTTCACTCGTTTCGATGTTATCCATGTATTGTTTGCTTACGAATTTTGACGTCCAATCCACCGAAAGCTTCCATGCGGG